>CAXTWC010000080.1:0-22833 GCA_964247805.1 uncultured Acetobacteraceae bacterium
CCAACGCCAGCACCTTCTGCGGCAAGTGCGAGAGCGTCTGCCCGGTGAAGATCCCGCTACCCAAGATGATGCGCCACTGGCGGGAGCGCGAGTTCGAGCGCCACCTGACGCCTCGAGGCATCCGGACGAATTTGGGCCTTTGGGCATGGTTCGCCCGCCGGCCGGCCCTGTACCGGATGGCGACGCGGCTCGCTGCAGCCGGGTTGGGCCTGATGGGGCGCCGCCAAGGCCGGTTCAAATCGCTCCCATTCGCTGCCGGCTGGACGGCCGGGCGCGACCTGCCGACGCCAGAGGGGGACACTTTCTTTGCCCGCTACCAGCGCCAGGAACGGGCCCGCCGATGAGCCGCGAGGCGATACCCGGGACAGGGAGCCGAGAGGCAATCCTCGGCGCGATCCGCCGAGGCCTGAAACGCGGTCCACTCCCCGAGGACCAGGCGGACATGCTGCGCGACCGTCTGGCCCATCATCCCCGGCACCTGATTCCATCGCGGACGCGGGTGAACCGGGCCGAGCAGGTCAACCTACTGGTTCACTACATCGAGCGCGAGTTCGGTACCGTAGATCGGCTACCCGGTGCAGACGCTGTGCCCGGTGCCCTGGCTACCTACCTCGCCGCCCACAACCTCCCCACCGAAGGCGTCATGGCGCCGCATCCGGAGCTACAAGCCATCCCGTGGTCGGAGCGCCCCATGCTGCGCTTGCGCGAGGGACGGGCCGAGGCGTCCGACCTGGTCAGCGTGCAGCATGCCTTCGCCGCGGTGGCGGAGACCGGCACCCTGATGCTGCCCTCCGCTCCGGAGCGACCCACCACCCTCAACCTACTACCGGACACCGCGGTCGTGGTGCTCCGAACCACCCGTGTCGTCGGTGCCTACGAGGAAGCCTGGGACCTGCTCCGGGCACACGGCGCCATGCCGCGCAACGTGATGCTCGTAACCGGCCCGTCCCGCTCGGCCGACATCGAGCAGACGCTGGAACTCGGTGCCCACGGCCCTAGGCGGCTGCACGTCCTCCTCATTGAGGACGACCCGGCAGCGAGGCGTCCGGCGCACGCCTAGGTCCGCCAGCCATGGCACGAAGGGCCCTGACCGAAATCGACCGTGAGGCCTGGGCATCCTACGCACGTCACGTCGCCGCCTTGCCGGGTCGCGCGATGCCCGCCCTGGCTCCCGTGCAAATGGCCCCGGTCACACCCTCCGCGCCCCTGCTCGCTCCCGTGCGACCGGTGACGGTGGTGGCGGAGGTCGCCGTCGGACAACAACCGGCCGGGCTGGACAAGGCGAGTTGGACGCGGCTGCGCACGGGCAAGCTGCTTCCAGAACGCACCCTCGACTTGCACGGCCGCACGGCGCAGCACGCTTACCACGCCCTGCAAGGCTTTCTGTTGCGCGCCCATGCCGACCGGGTGCGTTGCGTAGAAGTGATCACCGGGCGCGGGAGCGGCGAGAATGGCGGGGTGATCCGGCGCGAACTGCCGCTGTGGCTCAACCTGCCGCAACTTCGACCCTTGGTGCTTGGCGTGACCCATCCGCATGCCGCCAATGTAGGCTCGGTTCGGCTGCTGCTGCGGCGTGCAAGGTGACCGGTTGGCGTTCGCGCTAGAAATAGGATTCTCCAGGGGGACGCTGGCGTAAACGGCGCCACTCCACAACTGCCCCGCGATAGAACGCTTAACTCTTTGACTTTGGCCAACTTTTTCCCAAATATCAGGACCTGTGGCGCGGCTTGTTCCGGCACCCCATTCTGGTGAAAGAGAAAGCCTTTGTCCGTAATCTCATCTGTCCCGATCCTCCGCGCCCCACCATCGGTGACATTGGCTTCCCGTCCAGCAGTTCGGACATGGGACCCACGCGCGCTTCGCCGGTTCGCGTCGCCCGTCATCATCGTGCTGGCTTGGCAAGCAGCCTCCATGGCGGGACTGATCTCCCCACGGATCCTCGCGGCACCCTCGACGATCCTGTCGGCAGCCTGGGGCTTGCTCGTGACCGGTGAGTTGGAGATCAACATGTTGGTCTCGCTCGAGCGTGTCGCGGCCGGCCTGGCCATCGGCGTCACCGCGGGCGCGGCCTTGGCCTTGGTGTCCGGCCTGTCGCGCCTCGGCGAGGACGTCGTCGACGCCCCGATGCAAATGCTTCGCACCCTGCCGTTCCTGGCACTCGTCCCACTGTTCATCCTGTGGTTCGGCATCGGTGAGTTGCCGAAGATCGCGCTGGTGGCGTTGGGCAGCATGTTCCCGATCTACCTGAACCTTTACGCCGGCATCCGCGGGATCGACCCGAAGCTGATCGAAGCCGGTCGTGTTTTCGGGCTTGGCCGCTGGGGAACCGTGAAGGAAATCGTATTGCCGGGCGCGCTCGCATCCGGGCTGGTCGGGCTGCGGTATGCCCTCGGCACAGCCTGGCTGTCCCTTGTGGTGGCCGAGCAGATCAATGCGACGGCCGGGATCGGCTACCTCATCAACGACGCACGCGACTTCCTACGCACCGATGTCATCGTCGTAGGCCTGGTGGTCTATGCAGTGCTCGGCCTCGGTGCAGATGCGCTGGTGCGCTTGGCCGAACGCCGGCTGCTGGCGTGGCGTCCGATGCTGGTGCGTCGATGAGCACCCCGATGAACACGATCACAGACACCCGGGACAACGGCGGCGTACGGGTCCGTGGCCTTGTGCGTCAGTTCGGCACGCAGCGTGTGCTGGATGACCTCGACTTGGAGGTTCGCCCCGGCGAGTTCGTCGCCCTGCTGGGCCGCAGCGGCTCGGGCAAAACGACCCTGCTGCGTACCCTGGCCGGCCTGGACCCGGTGCCGGACGACGCCGTCGTTGCCGTGCCGCACCCCACCACCGTGGTGTTCCAGGAACCGCGCCTGCTGCCCTGGCGCCGGATTTGGCAGAACGTCGCCCTCGGCCTACCCGGCGGCAACATCCGGAGCCGGGCCGAAGCGGCCCTAAGGGAGGTCGAGCTCGGCCATCGCGTCGATGCCTGGCCCGCGACCCTGTCGGGCGGAGAGGCCCAGCGGGCGGCCTTGGCCCGGGCCCTGGTGCGTGAGCCGCGCCTGCTGTTGCTGGACGAGCCGTTCGCGGCCTTGGATGCTTTGACCCGGATGCGCATGCATGCGCTGATACTGGAGCTGTGGCGCGTGCATCGGCCGACGACGATGATCGTCACCCATGACGTCGACGAGGCCCTGCTGCTCGCCGATCGCGTGCTGGTGCTGGAGGGCGGCCGGATCGCAACGGATCTGCTCGTCGGCCTCGATCGCCCGCGCGACCCGGCCTCGTTCGGAGCCTTGCGCACCCGCCTGCTGAGTGCGCTCGGCGTGGAACAGCCGCCGATCCGCGTCCTCGAGCCCAGTTCGTGATGCTCCAGCGCCGCACCCTTATCGGGACGATGCTGGCGGCACCGGCCATCATCGCAGCCGCATCCCCTGTGACGCTGCGGGTGGCGCAGTACAAGGCTGGCGACGCATTGCTGCTACGGCTGTCGGGTCAAGACCAGACACCGTATCGCGTCGAATGGTCGGAGTTCGCGTCCGGCAACCAGATGCTGGAGGCGATCAATGCCGGCGCCATCGATCTCGCCTATAGCAGCGAGATCCCGCCCATCTTTGGGGCTGTGGCGGGCGCGCAAGTCCGGGTTGTCGCTGTGATCCGCGGCGACGTGAACGAACAAGTCGTGCTGCTGCCGGCCGGGTCGACTGTCAATGCGATTGCCGAGCTTCGTGGCAAGCGGGTGGGCTACGTCCGTGCAACCACGACGCACTATTACCTGCTGCGCATGCTGGCGTCCGCCGGACTACGCTGGAGCGACATCCAGCCGGTCAATCTAACCCCAGCCGATGGCGCCGCCGCATTCCGCTCGGGTGCCCTCGATGCATGGGCGATCTATGGCTACTCAGTTCCGCTGGCCGTGCACGCCGGGGCCCGGGTCCTGACCACGGCAGCCGGAATCCTGTCGGGCAATTACCTTAGCCTGACCTCGCCCGCTGTGCTGGCCGACCCGGACAAGCGAGCGGCAACCAAGGACCTCCTGGCGCGGATTGGGCGCGCTTACGTCTGGATCGACGATCACCACGCCGAGTTCGCCCGAGCCCAGGCCGCCGCGCTGAACGTGCCAGAGGCAGCGGTGCGCTCATTGGTCGACAATGTCAGCCAGCCTCGCCGTTTGACCGCCCCGGCTGACGCAGACGTTGCGTCTGAACAACTCGTTGCGGATACATTCACCCAGGCCGGCGTTCTATCGCGGCAGGTCGACGTCACGCCGCTGTGGGACCGGGCATTCGGTCGCGATTTGGACACGTATTTGCGGGAAGCTGCGTAATGGACGGATCAATTCGGGTTGCCTCTCCCGACGAGGCGCTGTCGGCAGACTTCGCGTCGCGGGCGGCTGGGCACGATCGCAATGCCAGCTTCCCGCACGAAAACTTCCAGTTGTTGGCCGATGCCGGCCTGCTCAACCTGACGGCATCCCCAAACGACGGGGGTGGCGGTGCGGGGTTGGCGCGGGCGGTGGAGTTGGTGGGAACGGTGGCCCGGGGCTGCCCGTCCACCGCGCTGGTGCTCGCCATGCAACTCATCCACGTGCACCTCACGAGCCGCAATCCGAATTGGCCGGCATCCCTCCGCAGCGCCGTCGGACGCAGCGCCGGCGAGGGCGCGCTGATCAACGCGCTACGTGTCGAGCCGGCTTTGGGCACCCCGGCGCGTGGCGGCATGCCGGAAACGACAGCGCGACGCGTGGCGGACGATTGGGCCCTGACCGGTCGCAAGATCTATTCGACGGGTGCGCCCGGCCTGAGTTGGATGCTGGTCTATGCCCGCACCGACGAGCCCGCGCCTCGCGTCGGATTCTTCCTAGTCCCTGCGCACAGTGCGGGGATCACCATCGAGGAAACTTGGGACCAACTCGGCTTGCGTGCGTCTGGGAGCCACGACGTCGTGTTCGAAAGCGTCCTGGTGCCCGAGGCCCACGCCGTCGATGTGCGGCTTCCGAGTGAATGGCGTCCCGACCCTGTTCAGGTTGCCTGGAACACCCTGACGATCGCCGCCCTGTATACCGGCGTAGCGATGGCCGCGCGGGATTGGCTCGTCGGCTTCTTGCGGGACCGGGTCCCTGCCAATCTCGGCGCGCCGTTGGCAAGCCTTCCGCGGATGCAGGAGGCGGTCGGCGGCATCGAGGCGTTGCTGTTGACCAACCGCCGCCTGATTGCGGACGCGGCCGCCGAGCATGACCGGACCGGCGGACCCGGCGCCAATGCCTGCAACCTGATCAAGACCGTCGCGGCTGAAAACGCGATCCGTGCGGTCGAGGAAGCACTGAAGCTCACGGGCAACCATGGCCTGTCCCGGGCCAATCCGCTGGAGCGTCATCTGCGGGACGTGTTGTGCGCCCGCATCCACACCCCCCAGGCGGACGCCGCGTTCGTTGCCGCCGGCAAGGCTGCCCTGGGTCAATAAGGAGACAATCATGAGCTATCCGATCGAATTCATCGGCATGATTCAGCCGCGCCAGCAGTCCGAGATCCACCCTGCGACCGGACCGGCCATCGACCCTGGATATCTGCGGGCGAGCGCCCAGGCGCATGACGTTGCCGGGTTCGACCGTATCCTGATCGGTTGGTACAGCAATGGTCCCGATGGCTTCCAGATCGCGACCCACGCCGCGGCCCACACCGATCACGTCGGTTTTCTGGTCGCCCACCGCCCCGGCTTCCAGGCGCCGAGCCTTGCCGCCCGGGCCTTCGCGACGCTCGACCAACTGAGCGGGGGTCGCGCCGCCATCCACGTCATCTCCGGCGGGGACGACGCCGACCAGCACCGCGACGGCGATTGGCTCGGCAAGGACGAACGCTACGCCCGCACCGACGAGTATGTCGGCATCCTCAAGGACATCTGGGCTGGCACCGCCCCCATCGATCACCAGGGTGACTACTACCACTTGGCTGGCGCGTCCCCGGCCGTTCGCAGCGTGCAGACGCCCCGCATCCCGATCTATTTCGGCGGCGCGTCCGATGCGGCGCTCGAGGTTGCAGGCAAGCACGCCGATGTCTACGCGCTGTGGGGTGAGACGCAGGCCCAAGTAGGCGAGATCATCGCGCGTGTGCGGGCCGCAACCGCTCGGCATCGTGGGCCGCAAGCCGCTGCCGACATCCGCTTCAGCCTGAGTTTCCGCCCGATCCTGGCCGCGACCGAGAGCCTAGCCTGGGAGAAGGCGGAGCGAATCCTGCACGAGGTACTCCGCGTGCGGGGTGAAGCCGCACTCGGCCCGGCTGCGGGGGCGCCGGCAAACGCCGGGTCGCAACGTTTGCTCGCCGCCGCAGCACTCGGTGACCGGCCGGAGGGGCGTCTCTACACCGCCATCGCTCGGGCTACCGGGGCAAGGGGGAACACTACGGCTCTCGTGGGCACTCCGGAACAGGTTGCCGAGGCATTTGCCGAATACCACGCGCTGGGGGTCACGACCTTCCTCATCCGCGGCTTCGATCCGCTGGAGGACGCCGCGGAGTATGGTCAGACTCTCCTGCCTGCCACTCGCAAGCTACTCAGCCAAGCGGTGCGCCTAGCGGCCGAGTAGGGGCCCGACGCCAACCTACGTCAGGTGGGGAGCCGGTCGGGCGGCAGTGCGAGCTGGTTCGACCAAGCCTCCATCCAGATCGGCAGGGCACTGGCGGGCAGGGCACGCGCGATCAGGAACCCCTGCGCGTACTCCACCTCCATGTCCCGCATGCGGATCCACATGGCTTCATTCTCGATCCCCTCTGCAATGACCTCGAGTGACCGGCTTTTCGCATTGTTGACCGTGCGTTTGAGATAGGTGCGCGCCAGCGGGTCTGTCTGGGATCGGAGCACGACCTGTTTGTCGAGCTTCACGACGTTGAACGGCAGGTCGAACAGGTTGATCTGGTTCATCATTTCCGGACCCATGTCGTCGATCGCGACGCGGTAACCGGCGGTGCGCCAACGATCCAGTGCATGCGCCAAACCGGCGAGGTCACTTACCGGACGGCTTTCCGTCAGCTCGATCAAGATCCGCTCGGGCGGAATGGCGAACTCCTGCCGGTGTGCCTCGATCCGGTGCAGGGCCTCAGGCAGGAGCAGCACGTCGAGCGGCAAGTTGATGCTGACGAAAAGGCTCCGCTGGTCGAGCAAGTTCGGATCCACGCTGGCCATCGCCGTGTAAGCCACCGCTACCGTCAGCCGCAGGGACAGGCCCGCTCGCTCGATCTGGGGCACGAACTGGTCGGGTCCGATCGTACCGTATTCCCGGTGATTGAGGCGGACCAACGTCTCCATCCCCACGGGAGCGCGATCGGACAGCCGCACGATCGGCTGGAACCGGCATTCGACGTTCTGGGCGTCGAATGTAACGGCGACAGCCGACGTCGAGAGCGCGGGCAGCTTCTGCGGCTGCGGGGGCCGCTCCTCCCGCAGCACTCGGTGCAGGTCTGCCGGCGTGCGTGCGTTGCGGATCGCGGCGTTTTCGGACAGGCCACTGGTGTCGCCAAGCATGACGAGTTCGACCTGCGAGCCGAACTCTCCGGCCGTGACGCCGACGAGGTCACGCATGAGGAGGCCAGCGGCTGCGGGCTCTAGCAGCAGGTGGGAAATGTGGTGGGATGGCTCTACCAGCCTGTGCAACGCCTGGGTTGCCGAACTTGCTCGATCCAGCGCGACGCCAGTGTGTTGTACCTCGAGTTGAGCGGCTGCAACCCAAGCTGGGTCGTTACACAACAACAAGACCTGGCGGGAAGGCACTGAAATTGTGTTCTGCCTCAACAATGAGAAAGTCCAGTCCAACCTAGGGTAGACAAGTTAACCAATCGTGTCACCGGGGGGCCAGTTAGCCGATAGAACTGTGGGTCGGGCTCGATCGTCGACTTTCAGCAGCGATGCCGGTGTACGACGCGAGCCGTTTTAGCTGGCGCTGCGCGCCGGTCGGCTCGCAGGCTTGGCGGGCACGGTGTCACGTCGTAGCCGCTTCTCGCCGAGAAACAGCAAGATAGGCGCTGCAATGAATATGGAGGAGGACGTTCCCACGACGATGCCGAACAGCATCACGGCGGCAAACCCGGACAGGGCGGACCCTCCGAACAAAGCCAACGGCAGGCTGGCCAGGAAAACCGTCATCGACGTTCCGAGTGTCCGGTTCAGTGTCTCATTGATCGAGAAGTCGATCAATTCCCTGAGCGGCATCGACTTGTATTTACGAAGGTTTTCTCGAACGCGGTCGTACACCACGACTTTATCGTTCGTGGAGTAGCCAATCACGGTCAGTATTGCCGCAACCATCACCAGGTCGAACTCTATCCGGGTGACGACGAGGAAGCCGACCACCTTAGTCACATCGAGCAGGAGCGTCACAACCGCGCCCACGGCGAACTGCCACTCGAAGCGGAACCAGATGTAGACCAGGATCATGAACAGGCTGATGCCCAGCGCCAACAAACCGTTGCGGAACAGCTCGTCAGACACCGAGGCACCGACCGCGTCCGTGCGCTGGATCGTCGTCCCGGGCTGCGCATCGGCCAGGGCATCGCGAACCCGCGACACGACCTGCTCGGTCCCGGCTTCGGTGGGCTGGCGATCGAGCCGGATCAGCACCCCATGTTCGTCGCCGAAGCGCTGCAGCCCCGCCGGCGGTACGCTGTGAGCCACCAGCGCGGTGCGGATCTTGCCGAAATCGGCCGTTCCCGGGGTATGCACCTCCATCACGATGCCACCCTTGAAGTCGATGCCCAGGTTGAGCCCGGGGTAGAAGGCAACGGTGAGCGAGAAGATCGACAGCACGGCCGACGTTGCCAGCCCCGCGAAACGGCCCCGCATGAACTTGATCTTGGTGTTGTCGGGGGCCAGGCGAAACAGGGGGCGGAGGAACATGATGCGTCCTAAACCGGCAGCAGCGCCGGGCGGCGAGCGGTGTACCAGCGCACCATCATCAACCGTGCCAGCACGGTGGCGGTGAACAGGGTCGTGACGATGCCGACGGTGATGGTCACAGCGAACCCCCGCACCGGCCCAGAGCCGAATACGAACAGCATCACGTGCGCCAGAAAGGCGGTGGCATTGCTGTCGATGATGGTGCTGTAGGCGCGGCGGAACCCGGCCTCCAGCGCCGCCACCGGCTTGCGATCGTTGCGCGTTTCCTCACGGATGCGCTCGTTGATCAGGATGTTGGCATCCACCGCCATCCCAAGCGTCAGTAGGATGCCCGCCATGCCGGGGAGGGTCAGCGTCGCCTCCAGCAACGAGAGCACCGCCAGCATCATCACCAGGTTGACCAGCAGGGCCACATTCGCGAACCAGCCGAACAGGCCGTAGAACGTGCCCATGAAGCCGACCACCAGCAGGAAGCCGACGCCCAACGCGATGGCCCCGGCGCGGATGCTGTCGGCGCCGAGCTCCGGCCCGACCGTGCGCTCCTCCACGACCGTCAGCGGGGCGGGCAGCGCACCGGCCCGCAACAGGACGGCAAGGTCGGTGGCGGATTGCGCCGAGAAATTGCCGCTGATCTGACCGCGTCCGCCCGTGATCGGCTCGCGGATCACCGGGGCCGTCAGTACCTTGTCGTCCAGCACGATGGCGAACGGGTGGCCGACCTGCGCGGTCGTGATCTCGGCGAACCGCCGCGCCCCGGTGCTGTCGAACACGAAGTTCACCACCCACTCGGCCGTCTGGCTGTTTCGGGCCGGGCTCGCGTCGGTCAGGTTGGCGCCGTCCACCTCGACCCGGCGCCGCACGACGAATTTCTGCGCCGGGTTGTCCTCCGACGGGAGGATCTCGTCACCGGGAGGGGCAGGGCGGGTCGAGTCGGCCCCCTCGTCCACCAGGTGGAACGTCATTTTCGCGGTGGTGCCGATCAACTGCTTGATCCGGTTCGGGTCGTCCACGCCGGGCAACTGCACGACGATGCGGCTCTCGCCTTGGCGGGTGATCTGCGGATCCAGCACACCCGTGGCGTCGATGCGGCGGCGGACGATCTCGATCGATTGCTGCACCGCCCCGCTGGCCCGGGCGCGCAACGCTGCCTCATTCGGCGTCAGCGAAATGGTGCCATCCGGACGGGTCGCGATGTCGAAATCCTGCCCGCCATCCGGGTTGGCGGCGAGCGGCGTCAGCGTGTTCACAGCGGCCTGGGTCTGCGCCGGGTCGCGCACCGTGATCGCGACGCGGCCCTCGCCCGGCGGTTCGGTCAGGCTGCGGTATTGGCCGGACAGTGCCTGGCGGGCGCGGTCCAGCACGGTGTCCAGGCGTTCCTTGCGGACGGCGTCCATATCCACTTGCAGCAGCAGGTAGGACCCGCCTCGCAGATCGAGGCCGAGATGCACCTGCCGCCACGGAACCCACGAAGCGGGCTGCGGCAGGAAGTTGGGCAGGCAGAGCAGGGCGCCCAGAACGCATATGCCGAGGATCAGCGCGGTCTTGGCGCGGCCAAAGTAGAGCATGGTGGCCGGGTCACTCCAATTGGCGGATGTCTATGCCCAGCACCAAGGGGCGATGCAACCCTGGTGGCCGCGTGCTATGCGCCCAGCATGAGCGAAGCGCGGTTGCGGATGGGTTTGGTGGGGGCCGGGCATTTCGGCCGGTTCCACGCATTGAAGGTCGCGGCGGCGCCACGGGCCGTGCTCGTCGGCGTGCACGACGCCGATCCCGTGCGGGCGGCGGCCGTTGGGCGCGAGGCCGGCGGCGCACCCGCCATGGCGCTGGACGACCTGCTGAAGGCCTGCGACGCGGTGGTCATCGCCGCCCCCGCCGAAGCTCACCACGGCTTGGCGACCCAGGCGCTCGAGGCCGGCTGCCACGTGCTGGTGGAAAAGCCGATCGCCGCGACCCTGGCCCAGGCGGACGAATTGGCCTCGTTGGCCGCATCGCGGAACCGGGTGTTGCAAGTGGGCCATCTGCTGCGGTTCTCCGCCGAGCACCAGGCGATCAGCAGTCGGATCACCCGCCCGTTGTATATCGAGGCGACCCGGATCGCCCCATACAAGCCCCGCGGCACCGATGTCTCGGTCATTCTGGACCTGATGATCCACGACCTGGACCTCGTCCTGTCGCTGGTGAACAGCGAGATCACCAGCGTGGACGCGATGGGGGCCGCCGTGTCCTCCACCTCGGAGGACATCGCCAATGCCCGGGTCCGCTTCGCCAATGGCTGTGTGGCGACCATCACGGCCAGCCGCATCTCGATCAAGACCGAGCGTCGCATGCGGCTGTTCTCGCAGGAGGGCTATCTCTCCGCCGATTTCGGTGCCCGCGAACTGGTGATGATCGGCCGCGAACGGGGGCTGCCGCTACCGGGGACGGGCGGCTTCAAACGCGAGGCGATCAGCTGGCGCGACCACGACGCGATGGAGGCCGAGCACGCCGGCTTCGTCGCCGCCTGCCTGGATGGCGCGCCCGTCCTGGTGGATGCCGCGGCTGGCCGTCGGGCACTTGCCGCCGCTTTGGCCGTCACCGAGTCGATGGCGGCATCGTCGGCCCTGGTTCGGGCGAGCGGGCTGATTGTTTGACGACGCAACGCTTCCCATACCCTCATCATGGGCGATTTAAGGGGTTTAGCCATGGCATCGGTATCGTGAAAGACAGCGCACTGCCGCTAAAGCGTTGCGTTCCGGAGGGCGTGCGTTGAATTGGTCCGCTCGGCGCGCCCGGTTCCGCGAGGTGCTGGCAGGCCCGATATGCGTCCACCCGGCCTCGGTGCACGAGCCGGTTTCGGCACGCATCGCCGAGGATTTGGGATTCGAGGTGGGGATGTTCGCCGGGTCCACCGGGTCGCTGGCGGTGCTGGCGGCGCCCGACCTGATCGTGCTGACGCTGACCGAATTCGCCCAGCAGGCGCTGCGCATCAACCGCGCCGCGAGCACCCTGCCGCTGATGGTGGACGCCGACCACGGCTATGGCAACGCGCTGAACGTGATGCGCACGGTGCAGGAATTAGAGACGGCGGGCGTCGCCGGGATGACCATCGAGGACACGTTGTTGCCGGTGCCATTCGGTGCAGGCAACCAGCCGCAGCTGATCCCGATCGAGGAGGGTGTCGGCAAGATGCGCGCCGCCGTCGCCGCGCGGCAGGACCCGGCGCTGGTGATCGCCGGCCGCACCAGTGCGATGCAGATCGCGGGCGAGGCCGAGACCATCGCCCGGGCCCGCGCCTACGAAGCCGCCGGGGTGGATGCCATCTTCCTGGTGGGGGTGACGACCCGCGCGCAACTGGATGCGGTGGCGAGTGCAGTCCGCATCCCGTTGATGCTGGGTGGGACCCCGGCCGCTCTGGCCGATCGGGCCTATTTGGCGGAGCGGGGCGTGCGGATCGCGTTGCAGGGCCATTTGCCGTTCGCCGCCGCGATCCGCGCGATCCACGACACGCTGAAGGCACTGCGGGACGGCACCAAGCCGGGCGATGTCCCGGGCCTCGCCTCCGAGGCACTGATGAAGCAGGTCACGCGCGACAGCGACTACCGGAGCTGGATGGCCGACTTCCTCTCGCCGGGCACGGGGCCATAAGTGCGGTGCTAGTGCCGGCCTCGATGGGTCGGGGTCGGCCTGTGTGGTTGACCGTACCACCGAGATGGACAACGTCATCAACCCGGAGGCAGTCCGCCCACCGGAATAGACCCACATGAGTGACCAGCCTGCCGCGACGCCCCCGAAGGGCGAATTGACCGTCCGCATCCTCGCCATGCCTTCCGACACGAACCCGGCGGGCGATATTTTCGGGGGTTGGATCATGGGGCTGATGGATGCCTCCGCCGGCATTGCGGCGCGGGACCGGGCGCGCGGCCGGGTGGTGACCGCCTCCGTCTCCAGCCTGAGTTTCCTGCACCCGGTGAAGGTCGGCGATGTGGTGTGCTGCTACACCCAGGTGATCGGCACCGGGCGCACGTCGATGACGCTGGAGGTTGAGGCCTGGGTCGTGCGGGACCAGCGCGCGAACCGGCTGAAGGTGACGGAGGCGAAGTTCGTCATGGTCGCGGTGGATGCGGACGGCCGGCCGCGGCTGGTGGACGATGCTTCTTCCTCTCCGGTGGAGGACGGGACAGTAAGAAGTTAGGCGGCGGCGCTCCACTGCTCGCGCAGGCGTGGCGCCACCTCCTGCATGAACAGCGTCAGGCTGCGTGCCGTGTCCGCGTGGCTCATCGGTCCCATGCGGAAGGTGATGATCGCACCGCCCACACCGGTCGCGGCCACCTCCGCCATCTGAGCGGCCACCGTCGCGGGCGAGCCGCGAACGAGCAGCTTCGGGTCGGCATGCGGCGGCGTGGCATTGGCGGCGCTGGCGAGCGTCAGGCCCTGCTCGCGCTCGACCCGGTGGCGCATGGCGACGCGGTGCGCCGTCATCGCGGTGAAGGCGGGAACGGCGATGCGCTCGGCCTCCGCATCCGAGTCCGCCACCAGCACGTTGCGCCACACCCAGCTTTGGTCCAGCGCCCGGGCAATCGCGGCGTCGGAGAACCCGGCACCTTGCGCAGCTCCGCGCCAGGCGGCAATCCGGCGCCGGGTCGTCTCGTTGCTCTGCACGTTCATCAAAAAGGGCAGCCCCTTGTGGCCCAACTCGACGATGGAGGCCTCGCCCGCCGACGCATGGATCGCGAACGGGTGCGGCTGGGTGTAGGGGCGAGGGCGCAGCACGGGCACGTTCAGGTCCCAAAACCGGCCGTGATGCTGGAAGCCGGTTTCGCTGGTCCAGGCCTGCATCACGATCTCGGCGGCTTCCTCGAACCGGGCCTGTGATTCCGCCGGGTCGATGCCGTAGCCCTGGTATTCGTAGATGTTGTAGGCGGTGCCGCGCCCTAGCCCGACAATCAACCGCCCCTTGCTGAGATGGTCGATCAGCGAGAGCTGCTCGGCGAGGCGGATCGGATGGTGCAGCGACATCTGCGCCACCGCCAGACCGATGCGGATGCGGCTAGTCGCGACGGCGAGGGCGGCGGCGAAACTAACCGGGTCGACATAGGCGCAATTGCCGTCGAAGTGGTGCTCGCTGAGCCAGATGGTGTCGAAGCCGAGCTGCTCGGTCAGCCGCACCTCGTCCATGATCTCGTCGAGCACGGCGGCTTCCCGCTCGGGATGGCGGCTCTCGGGAAACAGGAAATTGCTGAACCGCATCACGTGCTCCTAACCGCCAGCGATCTTGCGACCAGCTCAGCCAAACGCGCAAGATTGACAGCCCCGCCGACCCGCCGTTTGCTTCCTGGCAAAAGTGGGGGCGCCCAATGCAATCGGCTGATGTGGCCACGACTTGGCCTGACCAGATCTACGACCTCCTGAAATCGCACGGCATCACCCAGGTGTCCCTGGTGCCGGATGCCGGGCACGCGCGGTTGATCCGCCGCTGCTTGGCCGACAATGCCATGAACGTCGTCACCTGCTCGACGGAGGAGGAGGGGGTGGCCATGCTCTGCGGTGCCTGGTTGGGAGGTGCGAAAGGCGTTTTGCTGATGCAGAGTTCCGGCGTTGGCAATTGCATCAACATGTTGTCGCTTCCGGTGTTCCACCGCACGCCGCTGCCGATGCTGGTGACCATGCGGGGCGATTTCGGCGAGTTCAACCCGGCGCAGGTGCCGATGGGCAACGCCACGCAGACCGTGTTGGAGGCGATGGGCACGCTGGTGCGCCGGGCCGACCACGCGGAGGACATCGCCGCCACGGTGGACGCCACGATCCGCCTCGCTTTCAACACGTATCGCCCCACCGCCACGCTGATCGGGCAGCGCATGTTGGGCGCCAAGACGTTCGGGAAGGATTAGCCGATGAGCAAGTTGAACCGACGGGAGCTCTGCCGCGCCGTGCTGGCCGATCGCGGCGACATGCTGGTGATCGCCGGGCTCGGTGCGCCGGCCTGGGACATCACGGCGGTCGGCGACTGCGCGGAGAACCTGCCGCTGTGGGGCGGCATGGGCGGCGCGGCCATGATGGGGCTGGGGCTCGCGTTGGCGCAGCCGCGGCGAAAGGTGCTGGTCATCACCGGCGATGGCGAGATGCTGATGGGCCTGGGCAGCCTGGCCACCATCGCCGTGAAGTCTCCGCCGAACCTCGCCATCCTGGTGCAGGACAACGAGCATTACGGCGAGACCGGGATGCAGGAGACGGCCACCCGCTACGGCGTGGACCTGGTGGCGATCGCTCAAGGGGCCGGGTTCAAGCGCACGATGCAGGTGACGCAACCCGGTGAACTGCAGGCATTGCGGGCTGCGATCCATGCGGAGGGCAGCCTGTTCGCACTCGCCAAGGTCGATGCGGCGCCGCAGAAACTGGTGTTGCCGCCGCGGGACGGCGCTTTCCTGCAAGCCCGCATGCGGGAGGCGGTAATGGGACCGGAAGCACACCACCAGACCTAAAAGCCCTCTCCCTCGAGAAAGGGTTGGGTGAGGGGCCTAGCCACACGCTCAACCCCCTGCCGTGTGCGCGCGGCCCCTCACCCCGACCCTCTCCCAGGGGGAGAGCGAGAAGACTTAGCGGAGGGTGATGCGGCTGGCGGTGGCGCCGTCGGCGGTCTGCAGACCCTGCACGCGGACCTTCACGCCGGGTTTGACCAGGCCAGGGTCGGCAAGATCGATCCGGATGACCGGCACGCCCGGGTCCACGACCAGCTCGGACTCGCCACCCTCGAACTTCACTTTGAGGTCGTTGCTGCCGTCGGCCACCGCCGTGCCGGTGACGGTTGCGTTGGTCATCGTCTGGCCACGGGTATCGTTCATGGCACGCTGGCCCTCGCCCACGCCCCGCATCGCCGGCGGGAAGATTCGCAACTCGGTCGAGTGCAGCTTGTGGTCCGGCCCGCTAATCGCCGCCGAGGCCACGAAGTCGTCCGGCTTGATGTCGGCCAGAGTCGCCGGCTTGTTCTGCACGACGAGCATCTTCGGCGCGAGCTTGTATGTCTGCACGGCGCCGCCATCGTCAGGCTTCAGCGTCAGCGAGCCGGCATCGAACCCCGCCACAGTGCCGAGCACGTTGATGGGCGTGCCATCCTGCGCCAAGGCTGGACCAGTCAGCGCGAGCAGGGCCGTGAGGGCCAGACAGTGAAGCTTCATCATAGATCCTCTTCGGAGGCTGCATGCCTGCGTAGTTGGACGGCGGAAGTCAATCAGGGAAGCGCCGCCACCGGCCGCGCGCCCCGGCGCGAGACGCTGACCACGGCGCCGACCGACGCGAACCCGACGCCCGCCCATAGGCAGGTGACCGCGCCGGCGCTGCCCAGCACGCCGAAGATCAGCGCCACCAGGGCCGAGCCGAGCGACCAGCCGACCGTCCGCGCCACCGCCACCATGCCGCTGGCGGCGCTGTTCCGCTCGGGTGGCCCGGCGGTCATCAGGGTGACGTTGTTCGGGGTCTGGTAGAAGCCGAACCCCACGCCGCAGATCGCCATGCGCCAGGCGACATCCCAGTCGGCAGGCGCGGCCGGCATCGTCGCCAGCAGCAGCAAGCCGATGGCGAGCACGCTCAGCCCGATACTGCCCAGGATCGCGGCCGGGTAGCGCGGCGTCAGCCGTCCCGCGATCGGAGCCGCGACGGCCACCAGCAGCGGCCAGGGCGTCACCAGCAGCCCGGTCGCCACGGCCGAGCGATGCATCACGGTCTGGAACAGGAACGGCAGCGACACATACGCCAGGATTTGCGCCGAGTACGAGCAGATCGACGTGGCCACCGACAGGGCGAACAGCGGGATGCGCAGCAGGTCCAGCGGCAGCAGCGGCGCCGTCTGCCGCCTTTGCTGCCACACCAACACGGCGCCGAACACCAGCCCGGCGCACAGCTCGCCCAAGGCGGTGCCCAGGCTCGCGCCGCCGAGGCCGTTCACGCCCATCACGATCAGCCCCAGCGCCACCGCGTTGAGCAGGGCGCCGACCACGTCCAGCTTGCGGTGCCGGCGCACGCCCGCCGGGGCCACGGTCAGGAATAACGGGATCGCCACCAGCCCGACCGGCACGTTCACCAGGAACAGCCAGGGCCAGGTCGCCACCGACAAGATGAGCGCCGCCAGCGACGGGCCGAGCGCCGCCGAGATCGCCACGGCCAAGGCGATCATCGCGTAGCCTTGGCCGAGTCGGCGGGCCGGGTAGATCGTCCGTACCAGCGCGCCGCCCAGGGCCGCCATGCAGGCGCCGCCAACGCCCTGCACCAGCCGCGCCGCCACCAGCACGTCCAGCGAGGGGGACAGCGCACAGCCGAGCGAGGCGACCGTGAACAGGACCAGGCCGAAGCCGTAGACCCGCTTGAGCCCCAGCGACTCGCCCAGCGACGCTACTGGCAACAGGCACATCGCGACGGCGATCTGGTAGATGTTCACCACCCAGATCGTCGCCGCATCGGTGGCCGCCAACTCGCGCGCGATCGTCGGCAGGGCGATGTTGGCGATCGCGCTATCCAACCCGGCGAGCACGATGCCGAGCACGGCGCACCCCATCACCCAGTACCGCTGCGGCACTGGCAGGCCGTCACTTCCGCTCATGGTGCTCCTTTTGTCCGCATCGGTCGTGGGGCGGGAGACCGCCGGTCCTGACGTCGGTTGGCATCATCGTGCCCTGTCATTGGCTGCAGGCCAATGTCTACCTCTACCGGTCATTTACAGTCTTCACCCCGTTCTTCACGAGGGAGGGGGACCATGCGGAGCATGGTGGAGGGGGCATGACGCACGAACCGCGCGCCCCTCCGTCGGCTTCGCCGCCACCTCCCCCGCTGCGCAGGGAGGAACTAGATTGCCCCGCCTTGCTGGTTGGCTCCTTGGCGCACGCCGCGAAACCATGCTAAGCGCCCGGCTTGCCTCGAAACGAGGCGCCCAGCCCCCCAATGCGGCATCTGGCCGGCAAGAATGGAAGAGACATGAGCGAGATCGCCGACAAGGTTAAGAAGATCGTAGTCGAGCACCTGGGCGTCGAGGAGAGCAAGGTCACCCCGGAGGCGTCCTTCATCGACGACCTCGGCGCCGACAGCCTCGACACGGTCGAGCTCGTCATGGCGTTCGAGGAAGCGTTCGGCGTGGAGATCCCCGAGGACGCCGCCGAGAAGATCGGCACCGTCAAGGACGCGATCGACTACATCGAGAAGCAGAAGGCGGCCTGAGCGAGCGATAGACGAGCCGGGACGCCGAGCGAAGGCCGGGGAGGAACGCATGCGCCGCGTAGTAGTAACGGGGATGGGCATTGCCTGTCCGCTGGGCGTGGGCGTGCCTCATGTCTGGAAACGGTTGATCGAGGGCGAATCGGGCATCACGTCCATTCAGTCCTTCGACACGTCCGACCTCCCAACCAAGATCGCCGGGCAGGTGCCGCCCGGCACCCGCGCCACCGGCGGCTTGGATGTCGGCGAGTGGGTCCCGGTGAAGGACCAGAAAAAGATGGACCGCTTCATCCATCTCGCCATGGTCGCTGCGACCGAGGCGGTGGAGGATTCGGGCTGGGCGCCGCAGACCGAGGAGGATCGTTGCGCCAGTGGCGTGATGATCGGCTCCGGAATCGGCGGCCTGCACACCATCTACGAGGCGGCCATCCTGGTCAGCCAAGGCAAGGCGCGGCGGCTGTCGCCGTTCTTCATTCCGGCCTCGCTGATCAACCTCGCCTCGGGTCATGTTTCGATCAAATACGGCTTCAAGGGCCCGAACCACTCGGTGGTGACTGCCTGCGCCACCGGGGTGCATGCCGTGGGCGACGCGGCCCGGCTGATCATGCTGGGCGATGCCGATGTGATGGTGGCGGGCGGTGCCGAGGGAGCAGTCAATCCGCTGGGCATCGCCGGGTTCTGTGCCTCCCGCGCTTTGTCCACCGGCTTCAACGACCGCCCTCAACAGGCCAGCCGGCCATGGGACCGCGACCGCGACGGCTTCGTGATGGGCGAGGGCGCCGGCGTGCTCGTGCTCGAGGAGTTGGAGCATGCCAAAGCGCGTGGGGCTAAGATCTACGCCGAGGTGTCCGGTTACGGCATGTCCGGCGATGCGCACCACATCACCGCCCCGGCGGATGGCCACGAGGGCGCATTCCGGGCGATGAAGGCGGCGCTGAAGAACGGCGGGATCGACCCGGCGGACATCCAGTATGTCAACGCGCACGGCACCTCGACCCCGCTGGGTGACGATCTGGAATTGGAGGCAGCCGAGCGCCTGTTCGGAGACGACGCAAGCAAGGTGGCGATGTCCTCCACCAAGTCGGCCACCGGGCATCTGCTCGGGGCGGCGGGGGCCATCGAGGCGATTTTCTCCATCCTGGCTATCCGGGACAGCGTGGTGCCCCCGACGCTGAACCTGGACAATCCCAGCAGGGTCAGCGCGATCGATCGCGTGGCCAAGGATGCGCAGGAGCGCCGGGTGGACGTTGCGCTGTCCAACAGCTTCGGCTTCGGCGGCACCAACGCCAGCATCCTGTTCCGCCGCGCGGCGTGAGCTATCGTTCCTCCCCTACGAAGCGGGGGAGGAACGAGCAGCCTGAATGCGCCGCCTAGCCCTCCTTGCACTGGTCCTCCTCCTCTTGTTCGGTGGCGCCGGCGGATGGCTCTACCTGCAATACGACGCTCCCGGCCCTCTTCCAGCCGCCACCGCGGTGGTCGTCCCCCGCGGCGGCCTGCAGGAGATCGCGGCCGATCTCGCGCAGAACGGCGTCATCGCCCGGCCGGTGGTGTTTCGCATCCTCGCGATCGCCACCACCCGGCACGGCGCCCTCCATGCCGGCGAGCTGCCTTTCCCGGCCGACGCCAGCATCCGCCAGGTTCTCTCCATCCTCCGCACGGCTCGTCCGGTGCAGCACCGCGTCACCATTCCCGAGGGCCTGACCGCCGCCCAGGTGGCCGGCATCGTGGACGCCGCCGACGCCCTGACCGGCGACGCGCCCGTCCCGGGGGAAGGCTCAATTCTCCCCAACACCTACGACTACGAGCGTGGCACCACCCGCGAGCAACTGCTCGACCGCGCCCGCCTCGCCATGGACCGTGCGCTCGAGGCCGCCTGGGACGCGCGTGCGCCGGGTTTGCCGCTGGTCACCAAGGAGGAAGCGCTGGTGATGGCCAGCATCGTGGAGAAGGAGACGGGGAAACCCGCCGAACGTCCGCTTATCGCAGCCGTGTTCCTCAACCGGCTGCGGCAGGGCATGAAGCTGCAGTCGGACCCGACCGTCGTGTACACCGCGAGCGGTGGGCTCGGTTCGCTCGGCCATCCGATCACCCGCAGCGAGCTGGACCAGGCGGCCCCGTACAACACCTATGTCATCGCGGGGCTGCCGCCGGCGCCGATCTGCATGCCGGGCTTGGCCGCGATCCGCGCCGTGACGCAGCCGGCTGGGTCGGATGCGCTGTACTTCGTGGCGGACGGCACGGGTGGCCATGCCTTCGCCCGCACCCAGGACGATCACTTGCGCAATGTGGCGCACTGGCGCGACATCGAACGCGCCCGCGCCATGTCGCCGCTGCCGGTCCAGCAATAAAGGAGACCCCGCCATGACCTGGTCCATTCTCGTGCGCGACAAGGAAACGGGCGCGCTCGGCGCCGCCGTCGCCTCCAAGTTCTTCGCCGTGGGCGCCGTGTGCATCCATGTCGAGGGCGGTGTGGCAGCGCTCGCCACCCAGGCGCTGGTCAACCCGATGTATGCGCTCCACGCCATGCCCCGCCTGCGCGAGGGCGCCGACCCGGCGATCGTTTTGGGTGACTGCGTCGTGCCCGACCCCGGCGGCAACCAGCGGCAATTCCACATCCTGGACGCCAGCGGCCGCATCGCCCAGCACACCGGCGAGGGCTGTGTCACCTGGGCCGGGCATGTCTGGGGGGAGGACGTCTCGGTCGCCGGCAACATGTTGGCCGGCCCGGAGGTCGTGCGCGCGACCCGGGACGGCTACCTCGCCGCCACCGGCACGATGGCCGAACGTCTGCTGACGGCGATGGAGGCAGGCGAGGCCGCTGGCGGCGACAAGCGCGGCCGGCAATCCGCGGCTTTGAAGCTGTGTTCGAAGGACCCGTATCCCGACCTCGACATCCGCGCCGACGACCATGCCGACCCGCTCGCCGAGCTTCGCCGTCTATACCGGGTGAGCCTGGAGCGCTACGCCGTGTTCCGGCGCTTCCTGGCCGGCACCGACAATCCCTACGGCACCATCGACCGCGACGTGATCAACGCCGCCGTCGAACGCGAGGGAATGCCGCTATGACCCCCCACTCCCCTGCCGAAAAGCCCTCTCCCCCTGGGAGAGGGGAGGGACCTAGCCGCAGACGAAGCCGCCTCGCAGCGACCCTCCTAACTCTCCTCGCCATTGCCACCCCCGCCACCGCGCAAACCCTGCGCATCGGCCTGCGCGAGGACCCCGATATCCTCGACCCGACCCTCGGCTCCTCCTATGTCGGACGCATTGTCTACGCGGCTATGTGCGACAAGCTGTTCGACATCGACGCCCACCTGAACATCGTCCCGCAACTCGCCACCGGCTATGAGTGGGCCGACCCGACCCACCTGATCCTGCATTTGCGGCCAGGCGTCACATTCCAGAACGGCGAACCGTTCGACGCCGAGGCGGTGCGCTATAAGCTGAACCGCGACCTCACCATCAAGGGCAGCATGCGCGCCGGCGAGGTCAGCGCCATCAAGGACATCGTGATTCGGGACACGCTGACGGTGGAACTGGTGCTGAAAGCGCCCTCCGCCGGGCTGCTGGCGCAGTTGACCGACCGTGCCGGCATCATGATCGCCCCCAAGGCGGCCGCGGCGGCAGGTGACCAGTTCGGCCTGCACCCGGTGTGTGCCGGGCCGTTCGCCTTCGACAGCCGGGTGGCGCAGGACCGCATCGTGCTGAAGCGCTTCCCCGGCTACTGGAACGCCGCCAACATCCATTTCGACGAGGTGGACTACCTCCCGCAGCCCAACTCGTCGGTGCGCCTGGCCAACCTGCAAGCGGGTGCGGTTGATCTAGTGGAATACATCGTGCCAACCGACGTGGAGGCCGTGCGGCGCGACCCCAAACTGACGCTCGCGGTCGGCGACGCGCTGACCTACCAGGGCATCACGATCAACACCGGCAACGGCCCCGGCGCCCACACGCCGATCGGCGACCAGGCACTGATCCGCCAGGCGTTCGAGCTGTCGATCGATCGCAAGGCGCTGATCGACGTGGTGTATGACGGCCTGTACACGCCGACGGTGCAGGCCAACCCGCCCTCCTCGCCGTACTATTTCGCCGACATCCAACCGCCGGCGCGCGACGTGGACAAGGCGCGCGCGCTGCTGAAGCAGTCCGGCGCGACGCTGCCGGTGAAGATCACCCTGGTTGCCCCCAACAACCCCGACCTGCAGCAGGTCGGCGAGGTGATCCAGTCCATGGCGGGCGAGGCCGGGTTCGAGGTCACGCTGCGCTCGATGGAGTTCGCCTCGTCGCTGCAGGCGGGTTATCGGGGCGATTTCCAGGCCTACAACATCGCCTGGTCGGGGCGGATCGACCCCGACGGCAATCTGTGGCCGTTCCTGCACACCGGCGGGACCTTCAACTATGGGCACTACGACAACCCGGCGATGGATGATCTGCTGGATCGCGCACGGCTGACGACCGATCTGGCGGAACGCAAGGAGCTATACCGGCAGGTCGTCGAACTGGAGCGGCGAGAGTTGCCGCTGATCTATCTGTGGACACCCAAGAACGTGGTCGGCATGCGCAAGCAGGTCACCGGGTTCGTGCAGGTCCCCGATGGGCTGATCCGGCTGACTGGTGTCTCGCTGGAACAGTAGCCCACCAAAGCCCTCTCCCCTGGGAGAGTGTTGGGTGAGGGACCTAGCCGCAAGCTCCGCGTTCCCCGTCGAACGGGGTAAACGCCCTCACCCCACCCCTCTCCCCAAGGGAGAGGGAGAAGGACGGGAAAAATCAGCACATAGCCTTAGG
>CAXTWC010000081.1:0-22223 GCA_964247805.1 uncultured Acetobacteraceae bacterium
TGTCCAACCGCGTGTTCCAGTCCTACGACGCCATCGTCGACCATTGCTGCTACGCGTGGAACCAACTCGTCGATCGACCCTGGCGCGTCATGTCCATCGGACTACGCGATTGGGCCATGGGTCACACTCAGTGAGTCTGGGTATGAGGGCCTAGAGCATCATCCGATCGCCCTTGCTCATCGACCGAACAAAGATGCTCCCAAAACAAAGACCTAGAGCTTTCCTCCGATCCACTTCGATCGGAAAAAGCTCTAGGCGGCCCACTCCGGGCGCAAGGAGCCTATTCCTGTGAGAGTTCGACAGTCCGATCGAAGTGCTTGACCAGGAACAAGCGATCATGCCCGGGTGGATGGCCCGGGATGCGGCCAAATTCCGTGAAGCCCAGCTTGGGGTAGAACCACGGCGCCTGGAAGCTGAAGGTGTCCAGCCAGATGCCGACACATCCCCGGCGCCGAGCTTCGGCCTCCGCCAGGGCCATGACCTTGCGGCCGATCCCCTCGCCGCGCGCCTCGCCCATGGCCAGTAATTCCACGAATAGGAAGCTGTAGAGGGTGTAGCCCCAAAGCCCCCCGGCAACGATGCCAGCCTCGTCACGCACGGTGATCGCCAATGGCTGCCATTTTCCGTCCCCGGCAGCCGCAGAGTTGTGGGCTATGAGCACGTCCAGGATCGCCTCGCGCACCGCAAAGTCCGGTTCCGCTTCCTGCACGATGCTCCACGTCATGCCGCGAACCTCTTGCTGAACCAAACGCGGGTGAGCCGATCGTCATCGTGCGGCAGCCGCCCGAATTCCTTGTAGCCGAGCCGCTCGTAGAATGCGGGGGCCATAAACACGTCGGTGTTGAGGAAGACGCCGATGCAGCCGCGCCGGATCGCTTCCTCCTCCGCCATGGCGAGCAGGCGTGTTCCGTAGCCGCGCCCGAGTTCGCTCTGCGGCAGCGCCAAGTTTTCGACATACAGCCAACCGCGCAACGTCCGGCCCAGCAAGCCCCCGAGCAGGACACCGTCCCGCTCGAAATGCACGGCCAGCGGGCGATAGTCGTTCGGGACGCCCTTTGCCGCCGCGTCGGCGATGAAGTTCTCGCGGCAACGGTCCTTCAGTTCGGGATCCGGTGCATCCGTCAGGGTCAACACCGGGTCCATTCCTACATCCCCAACGCGCGGCGATAGACGTCCAGCAGGCTCTCTTGCTCTTCCACCTCAGCCGGCTCCTGCTTACGGATGCGGATGATGGCGCGGATCACCTTAACGTCGAAGCCGGCCGATTTGGCCTCCGAAAAGATGTCCTTGATGTCGTTTCCGAGGGCTTTGCGCTCCTCCTCGAGACGCTCGACCCGTTCGATGATCGAGCGCAGCCGGTCAGCCGCGATGCCGCCAACTTTGGTTTCGTCATCCGCCTCTGCCGTCGCCGTCGCCATGCGCATGTCCCTGGGTAGCAAGGGGGCGGGGGTTAGCGTCCGTGAGCCGCCGGGTCAACTTATGTGTGAAGCTCGTGGGGTGCCCGCGCCGCCTTGCTGCTGTAATGTGGGGGGACAGCCAAGGAGCACCGAATGTCCGCGATCGACCACATCCGCCGCTACCACGACGAACTGACCGCCTTCCGCCAGGACCTGCATGCCCACCCGGAACTGGGGCTGGAGGAGCACCGGACGGCGGAGCACGTCGCGGCGCAGCTCGAGTCGTGGGGGATCGAGGTGCATCGCGGCGTGGGCAAAACGGGCGTGGTGGGCGTGCTTCGGTCCGGTAATGGGCTTGGGCGGATCGGGCTGCGCGCGGATATGGACGCGCTGCCCATCATCGAAGCCAACGACCTGCCATATAAAAGCGGCACGCCCGGAATCATGCATGCCTGCGGTCATGACGGGCACACGACCATGTTGCTGGGCGCCGCCCGCTATCTGGCCGAGACGCGTGACTTCAACGGCACCGTGCACTTCATCTTCCAGCCCGGCGAGGAGGGCATCGGCGGCGCACTGGCCATGCTCGACGACAAGCTGTTCGAGCGGTTCCCGTGTGATGCCGTGTTCGGGATGCACAACCGTCCCGGCATGCCGGTGGGTGAATACGCGATCTGCCCCGGCACGGCGATGGCCGGCGGCGCCTTCTTCGACATCGCCATCGAGGGCAAAGGCTCACACGGCGCGCATCCCGAACAAAGTATCGACCCGGTGCTCACGGCGTGCCACATCGGCGCCGCCCTGCAATCGGTCATCGCGCGCAACATCGCTCCGACCGACACGGCGGTATTGAGCGTGACCAAGGTCGTATCCGGTGACGCTTACAACGTGGTGCCGCAGACGGCGCTGATGTCGGGCACGGCGCGAGCGTTCAAGAGCGACGTCATGGACCGGATAGAGGAGCGGATGCGCCGGGTGGTCGAAGGGGTCGCGGCCGGATTTGGGGCCACGGCCACGGTGGACTTCCGCAAGATCTTCGCCCCGCTGAACAACGACCCGGTGCATACGGCGGAATACGCCGATGCCGCGGCCGAGCTCGTGGGTGAGGCCGCGGTCGACCGTGAGAAGGGGCCGACCATGGGCTCGGAAGATTTCGCGTTCATGATGGAGCAAGTGCCGGGCGCTTATATCCTGGTCGGCAACGGGGACGGTGCCGCTCCGCACCATCCGCGTTACAACTTCAACGACGAGGCGATCCCGTTCGGCTCGGCACTGTATGCTCGGTTGGTGGAACGCAAGCTGGCCAAGGGGCTCTGAGTCTCACAACGAAAACCTGGTCGTCGATGGACTGATTCGTCGACGAGGGGGCTTCTAGCGATTTGACGAGGCCTTTTACCCCGAGGCTAGAGCAATTGACGCTTATGCTCCTCCCCTGCGAAGCGGGGGAGGGAGACCGTGCGAGGCAGGTGGAAGAGGTGCGGCCCACACTCAGTCCGTGGGCGCGCCTCCTCCGTGAACGGGGATGATCTAATACGAACGGCCTTGAGCACTGACCCTCGTCTCGTCCAGTAGGGCGCAATGCGCTTTGGCATTGCACCAAACCAATGCGCCGACGATCGTCCAGATGGGACGGTGCAATCCTCCAACCGGATTGCACCCTACGCCGGCGAGTCCACGTGTACGGTACTTGGAGTAAGACGGTCGCGTCCATTGCGATTGTCATTCCGATAGATGGAGAGGGCCGCCAACTTGGGACGATAAAACCCTAGAACTCCTCCCACCCTGCCTCCGTGCTCGCGGGCATTTTCTTGGCGGGCACCGCCTGATTGACTACGGCGAGACGTGGCCCTGCCTTCTTCGGTGGCTGCTTTGCAGGCTTGTGGGGCGGCGTGTTGGCTTCGTTCGCGCTTGGCCCAACCCGATCGGTCACTTGGAACCGCTCAGCCAGACGGACCAGTTCGGCTGTCTCGTGCGCCAGGTTGTGGCTGGCTGCGGTGCTCTGCTCGACCATGGCCGCATTTTGCTGGGTCACCTGGTCCATCTGGTTCACCGCCCGGTTCACCTCCGCCAAACCCGTGGACTGCTCCGCGGCCGATGCGGCAATGGCGCAAACCGCCGAGTTCACCTCCTCGACCTGCCCGGCGATCGTGGTCAGCACCTCGCCCGTCTCGCCCACGAGTTTAACGCCCGTGCTCACCTGCTGCGCCGAGGCGGTGATGAGCCCTATGATCTCCTTTGCCGCCCCGGCCGAGCGCTGCGCCAAGGCGCGGACCTCGCTGGCGACGACGGCGAAACCGCGCCCGGCATCGCCCGCGCGCGCCGCTTCCACACCGGCATTGAGCGCGAGCAGGTTGGTCTGGAACGCGATCTCGTCGATGACGCCGATGATCTGGCCGATCTGGCGGGAGGACTGCTCGATCCCGCTCATCGCGGCGACGGCACCGCGGACCACTTCGCCCGAGCGCTCCGCATGGGCACGGGTGCGGGCAACCACCTGCTGCGCGAGCTTGGCTCCCTCGGCGGTCTTGCCTACGGTCGCCGTAATCTCATCCAATGCCGCCGCCGTCTGCTCCAGCATGGCGGCCTGCTGCTCGGTCCGCCGGCTTAGATCATCCGCGGCTTGGGCAATCTCCTCCGTGCCGGCCCGTAAAGCCTGCGTGTTGCCAGCGATGCCTTGCACGACCAGTTGCATCTGGGTCATGGCATCGTTGAAGTTGGTGCGCAGCCGTTCGTAGGTGCTCGTGAACGCCTCATCCAGCCGGTAGGTCAGGTCTCCACTGGCGAGATGTTCCAGTCCGGTGCCAAGGGATGCGACGACGCTCGCCTGCGCCCGTTCCTCTTCGGCGCGCGTGGCTTCACTCCGAAGGCGATCGGCTTCGGCGAGCCGATGTTGTTCAGCCGTCTTGGCCTCGAGCCGCAGCTTGTCCTCAGCCGCGACCTTGAACACCTCGACGGCATGCGCCACCCGGCCAATCTGGTCCGTGCGTGTCAAACCGGGGACGGCAAGTTTGATCGAGCCGCTCGCGATCTGCCGGGTAACGGCGGCCAGCTTGTTGAGCGGGCTTAGGCTCGACCGAAGCAGCCAACCGCAGGCGATCGTCAGAACGAGCACGGTAGGAACCGCCGCCATCAGGGCTTGCCGGACGACAGCGGCCTGGGCGTTGTCGAGTTCGGCTGTCGGCAGGCCGACAACCAGCATGCCGATGATCTTGTTGTCGTAGTCCTGGATCGGCTGGTACGTGGTAATGTAACGAATGCCGAGAATTGTCGAACCGCCGACATAGGTGCGTCCCTGCTTCAGGACCGCGTCCTCGATGATGGGATTGCCGAGCGTGGTACCGTTGGGCCGTGTCCCATCCGCCTGCTTGATGCTGGTGATGACGCGTTTGTCGCCGCTGAACACTGTCGCAAAACCGCCGGACGCCTGGCCCGCAGCGTCCACGATGTCGTTATGGCCAGCGAGAGGAGCGTAGCCGAGGCGCAGCTCGCCTCCCTCGTTCGACCACTCCGTGCCGAGCGGCGTCAAATAAGCCCGGAGCAGCGTAAGGCTGGTCTGGAGGCTGCGCACCATCTCGGCTTCGAGTGCATGCTCGCTTACCCGCAGCGTCCATCCCTCCACTGCGACGACAGCGATGACGATCGAAAGCACCATCGGCACGAGAAGCTGCCAAAACAGTCCCAACCGCCCAACTACCTGACCGATCCGCACGCAACACCTCTTGGGTCGAACCCCGCCACCCTAGCGGTGAGGTGTTCCCCAAACGTTAAGCTAGTGGCGGAAAACGCCCATTCGGGTCAGTCGGCGTCCTCGCGTGCTTCCTCGTGCACCAGTTCGGCCGCCTCGATGTAATCCCGCGTCAGCGGCACGCTGGTGAGTTCGCGCGCGACCTGCACTTGCCACACCATGTGGTCCATCCGGCGGAACGCGAGCTCCGACCCGGCGAGGTACATCTCGAACATGCGGCAGAATCGCTCGTCGAACAGCGCCGCGGCATCGTTGCGCCGCGCCGCAAATCGCCGGCGCCAGTGCCGGAGCGTCTCGGCATAGTGCAGCCGCAGGACTTCTACATCGGTCGCCATCAAACCGCTGCGCTCGACCGAAGGGAGCACTTCGGACAAAGCGGGCGAGTAGCCGCCGGGAAAGATATAACGTGCAATCCACGGGTTCGTCGCAGCCGGCCCTGCCGATCGGCCAATGGCATGGATCAGCGCTATTCCACCCGGCGCAAGTAACCCACGAACGCGCCGGAAGAAGGCGTCGTAGTGATTGATACCGACATGTTCGAACATCCCCACGGAGACGATCCGGTCGAACGGGCCACCCAGCTTGGGGTCACGGTAATCCAGCAGTTCGAATCGCACGCGATCGTCCAGACCGGCCTGGATCGCGCGCTGGCGGGCCCGGGCGAGCTGCTCCTTGCTGAGCGTAACTCCGAGCACCTGGCAGCCGTAGTCCCGCGCCAGCGTCAGCGCCATGCCGCCCCAACCGCACCCGATGTCCAGCACTCGCAAGTTGGGCCGGTCGAGCAGCAGCTTAGCCGCGATATGGCGTTTCTTTGCCTCCTGAGCCTGGTCCAGCGTCTCCTGGCCAGTCGGGAAGTAGGCACATGAATATTGCCAGTCCCGATCCAGGAACAGGCCATATAGACGATCATCGAGGTCATAATGATGGGCGACGTTCCGGCGCGAGCGGCTAGCAGGGTTGTACTGTGCCCAGCGTCGGAGCGAGCGACGGATGATGGCGTGGATCGCGACGCCAGGGTGCCTGCCGCCGACCATCCAATTGTGCATCAAGACGTCCAGCACGTCGAAGATCGTTCCGCCGAGCGGGACGAACGTGCCGTCCATATAGGTCTCGCCGACAGCCAGCGCCGGGTCGGTCACCAGGCGGCGCAAGGCTTCGGCAGTGCGGATCTCGACGCCTGCCTCGGGACCCTCCGACCCAGCGTAGGTAATCAGCCCGCCGTCTGGATAGCGGACCGAAAGACGGCCTCGAGTGATGAACCTTCTCAGGATCGCATCAAGAACCGCTCGCATTCCACCTCACACAGGTGCAAACGCACCATGTGTGAAAGTGGCGTAACAAACGTTCCCCGTCAAAAACCTATGTTCGCATCCCCCCGCAGCGGGGAGCATAAGTTCTATACGTCAGGAGAATGGAAATCTCCTGCGCGTGTTAAGCGGGCAGGGTTCCTGGTTCCACGCCCGGCTCGAACAGCGCAGCAATCTCCTCGTCAGCGGCCGCGTCCTCGTTCTCCGCATCCTGGCCGATCCGCTCGCCACGCGCCTGCTTCTCCGCCTCTTCCGGGCTGCGGGCCACGTTGACGGTCACGGGCAACGACACTTCGGGGTGCAAGATGACCCGCACGGTGGACAGGCCGAGCGACTTGATCGGGTGTTCCAGGATGACCTGGTTCCGATTGATCGTGAGCCCACCCGCGATGCAGCCATCGGCGATGTCGCGCGCGGAAACCGAGCCGTACAAGCTGCCAGCATCACTGGCCTGCCGGATGATCACCACACTCAGCTGGCCAATGCGCTCGGCCAGCCGCTCGGCCTCCTCACGGCGACGCAGGTTCTGCGCCTCCAACTGCGCGCGCTGCGTCTCGAACAGCTCCCGGCTCGCCTTGTTGGCGCGCAGGGCCATCTTGCCCGGCAGCAGGAAATTGCGCGCATAACCCGGCTTGACGCGGACGACGTCGCCCATCTGCCCAAGCTTTTCGACCCGCTGCAGCAGGATCAGTTCGACGGCGGCCATAATAGAGGCTCCTTAGGCCAGAATGTAGGGCAGCAGGGCGAGGAAACGCGCGCGCTTGATGGCCTGGGCCAGCTCGCGTTGCTTCTTGGCGGACACTGCGGTGATGCGGGACGGCACGATCTTGCCGCGCTCGCTCAGGAAACGGGACAGCAGTCGCACGTCCTTGTAGTCGATCTTCGGCGCGTTGGGGCCGGAGAACGGGCAGGACTTGCGGCGGCGATAGAATGGCCGCCGGGCGCCGACTGCAGAGCGGCGCGATGCCGGGCTGACGTCGGATTCGTTGAGTGCGTCGGACATGGTTTATTCCTCCCCGCCCGGATTGAAGCCACCGCCAAAGCCGCCACGGTCGTCGCGGCTGAACTCGTCGCGGGCGCGGAATTCCTCGCGATCGTCGAAGCCACGCTTGCGGCCGCTCTCGAAGCGTCCGGCTGGCTTGGGGCCGCGGAAGGTGCGCTCGCGATCGTCGGACTTGCGGGACAGGATGGCGGAGGGCTCCTCCGTGATCTCGTCCACGCGAATGGTCATGAAGCGCAGAACGTCCTCGTTCAGGCCCAGCTGACGCTCCATCTCGTTGACGGAGGCCGGCGGCGCATCGAGCCCCAGGAGCATGTAGTGCCCCTTGCGGTTCTTCTTGATGCGATAGGCGAGGGAACGCAGGCCCCAATACTCGCGCTTGGACACCGAGCCGCCATCTGCCTCGAGCTGGGCGGCGACGGTGTCGGCCACGGCCTCGACCTGTTGTTGCGTGACGTCGTTCCGCGCAATGAGCACGGTTTCATACAATGGCATATGTGGTCCCTATGGCTGGATCGGCCCACAATGGGCATAGCCGGGGAGCCGCCAGAGCGCCCCAGCAGGGAAGGGGCGGTGTGAAGCACTTCTGGGTGGGGTTGGCAAGGTATCAAAGAGCCCTCTTCCTCGGGAGAGGGGCGGGCGAGGGGCCAACTGGATGGTTTTGGGAGCGTTGCACCCCTCACCCCGGCCCTCTCCGCAAGGGGAGAGGAAGTAGCTATGATCGCTTTTGCCGACCTTCTCGAACGTCTCGTGCTAACGCCGAGCCGCCTGGCCAAGATCGCGCTACTGCGTCGCTACTTCCAGACCGAGCCGGATCCGGACCGCGGCTTCGCTTTGGCAGCGCTCACGGGCGAATTGGTGTTCAATGCCGCCAAACCGATGCTGATCCGCGGCCTGGCGGAGGCTCGCACCGACCCGGTGCTGTTCGCCTGGTCGTACGATTACGTCGGCGACCTGGCAGACACCGTCGCCCTGATGTGGCCGGCCCGCCCCACCAACCAGCCGTCCCCCGGCATGACCGATGTGATCCAGACGCTGATCACGACCCCTAAGGCCGACCTGCCGCAGATCGTCGCCGGCTGGCTGGATGCATCGGACGCCTCGGGCCGCTACGCATTACTGAAGCTGATCACCGGCAGCCTGCGGGTGGGCGCCTCCGCCCGGCTGGCGAAAGTGGCCCTGGCGGAATTGGCCGGCGGACGCGTCGCGCCTGATGAGATCGAGGAGGTATGGCACGGCCTCACCCCGCCCTACTTGCCGCTGTTCGCCTGGCTGGAGGGCCGCGGCGACCGTCCCGACCCGGCTGGGGCCCCCGTGTTCCGCCCCCTGATGCTGGCCCAGCCACTGGAGGCACCTGATCTGGCCGCGCTGGACGCCGGGGCGTTCCGGGCGGAGTGGAAGTGGGACGGCATCCGCGCCCAGTTGGTGGCGGTGCCCGGCGGACGGCGCGTGTATTCGCGCGGGGCGGAGGACGTTTCCAATACCTTTCCCGAGGTGGTCGAGGCGATGGATTTCCACGCCGTGCTGGATGGCGAGTTGCTGGTGATCCGCGACGGCCAGGTGGCGCCGTTCGCCGACCTGCAGCAGCGGCTGGGCCGGAAGGTGGTCGGGGCCAAGATGCTGAAGGACCATCCCGTCCACGTCCGGCTATACGACATGCTGTTCGATGGTGCGGACGATCTGCGCACCCTGCCGTTCGATGCCCGGCGTGCCCGATTGGAGCAGTGGTTCGAGCGCACGCAGCCGAAGCGCATGGACCTTTCGGAGATGATTCCGTTCGGCAGTGTCGCCGAGCTTTCCGCCGTCCGCGACGGTACCCGTGCGGCCTCGATCGAGGGGCTGATGCTGAAGCGGGCCGATAGCCCGTACGTGCCGGGTCGGCCGAAGGGACAGTGGTGGAAGTGGAAGCGCGACCCGCTGACGATCGATGCCGTCGTGATGTATGCCCAGCGGGGGCACGGCAAGCGCAGTTCGTTCTACTCGGACTACACGTTCGGCCTTTGGCGGGAGGACGGCGAGTTGGTGCCGGTCGGCAAGGCGTATAGTGGGTTCACCGACGCCGAGTTGGTGCAACTGGACCGGTGGATCCGCAACCATACGACGAACCGGTTCGGCCCTGTGCGGGAGGTTGAGCGGGGGTTGGTGCTGGAGATCGCATTCGACGCGGCGCAACTGTCCAACCGGCATAAATCGGGGGTTGCCCTGCGCTTTCCCCGTGTGTCCCGCCTTCGTCCGGACAAGCCGGTGGCGGAGGCGGACCGGCTCGAGACGCTGATGAGCCTGGTGGAGAATGGGGCGGCTTAGCTGATGCAACGCCGCTAGGTGAGCTGCGTGTTTCTTCCTCTCCCTTTGGGAAGAGGGGCGGGTGAACGGGGCTGGCATACTCCATGTCTGCGAAGGGCCCTCACCCAACCCTCTCCGCGAGGGAGGGCTTTTAATCAGTGGAGTGCGGCGACGACGACCTGTCTCAATGTGCCATTTGCTGAGACATTCTAGGGTTTTCCTGCGATTTTGTTACGAGTGGCTTAACCTTTCGCCGTCAGCATCGGCTGGCGAAGAGTCGGCAGCTCGGGAGAGGGTTCATGGTTTCACTTAGCGGGGTTACGGCGGCACAGGTCGCACCGCCGCCGGCGCGGGCAGTTGGGAACGTGCCCCTGTCCCATCTGGTGTCCGATCAGTCGTCGCAGCAGGCGGCCAACGCGACTGTCAGCCAAACGACCCAGCAGCTCGATTCCGATCAGCAGCCGCGCGGCGCCCCGGCCGCGATCGCCGCGGACCACGAGGCGGTCAAGGCAGCACAACAGGCCGTCCAGCAGGCGTCCGCCAAGTTGCAGGCCGATCGGTCTCAGACGGCCTTGGTCAACGTGCTCGCATAGGGCCTGCCATCACGCCAGTGGCGGGACAGCCCCCAAGCCGCTAACAGCGCCAGTCCGAGGCCGCACAGAATGACGAACCCCGTCGGCCCCAAGGTGCGGGCCAGGGTTGGCGCCAGCAGCATCGCTACCAAGGCGCCGCCGGAACTGGCCACCATGAACGCGCGCATGGCGGCGGCGATCTCGGTGGGCGGCAACTCGGTTTGCCGCAACACGGCGGTGGGGATGTCCTTCATGGGGCCGCCGATCGCAGCCAGTGCCGAGGCCGCCATCAGGGCCGGAAGCCCAACGGACGCTCCCAGGGCCAGCGCCGCGGTGCCGAGGCCGGTGATTACCGAGCCAGTGAACATCATGCGTCCGGGATGGGCTGGCATGGCCCGGCTGCCCACGAACAGCGTGCTCAGTAGGTTGGTGCAGCCATAGGCGGAAATCACCAAGCCATAGGCGCCGAGCCCGGTGCCGCCCGGCCCGGTGATGCCGGCGCGCTCGATCAACAGCGGCAGCGCCAGGTAGAATGCCGCGACCCACAGGCCGTTGATCGGACCGCTGCACAGCAGGACCGTCCATAGCAGCCGGTGGCTGCGCACAACGGCGAAGCCGTGCCCGATGCCGGCCAGCAACGAGGCTCGCGGCCGGGGCACGTGGCGGGCGAGTTGCCCAAGGCTCACGATCGCCGTGGCTGACAGCACGAACGTCGCCGCGTCCAGGGAGAAGAAATGCACCACGGGCAGCGTGCCGGCCAACACCCCGACCAGCCCGGGCCCGAGCAGCCGGGCGGTGCGCTCGGTGGTGTCGAACAGGGCGTTGGCGGCGGGCAGCAGCGCGCGATCGGGCAGCAGAACGGGCAGCGTGGCGGCCAGCGCCGGGCGGAATACCGCCTCCCCCGCGGCCAGCACCACGATGGCGACGGCGAGGGCAGGGGGCGGCGGCCCACCCCGGCCCAGCCACCAGGCAACCAGTGCGAGCAGCACCGAGGCGCGCACCAGGTCCGCCCCGGCCATCGCCCTGCGGTGTTCCCACTGGTCGGCCCACCGCCCCGCCAGCAGCGCCGCCGTCACGCCGCAACCGGCCTGCAGCGCCGAGAGATAGCCGGCCGCCGGACCGAACACCCCGACCGCCACCCACACGAGGGCCACGGCATACAACTGGTCGCCGACGGCCGAGAGCGTCAACGCTCCCCAGAGCAGCCGCACCCGCCGTATCGCCAGCGGGCGCAGCAGCAGCGGCGCGGTCACTCGGTGACGCGCTTCCATTTCTCGACCGGGATACGCGGCACTTCGAACTGGTCGCGCGTGCGGGTATACATGCCGCGGCCATGCATGCGGCCCACCAGGTCGAGCTTGGGGGTGTCGACGTAGAGGCGCTCGACGTTCTCCATATCCTCCTCCGCAATGTGCATCAGCAGTATGCGGCCGATCACCAGGTGACGGTCATGCGGCAGTTCGACCGTTTGATACGTCTCGCACTCGAATGCCACGGGGCTCTCGGCAATGCGGGGCGGGGCGATGCGGGTGGAGGGCAAGGTGGCGAGTTCGGCCTCGCCCACCTCGCTGACAGTCGGGTCGAAGTCGATCGCGGTCACCACCATGGACTTGGTCATGGCCTCGCTGACGAGGTTGACCACGAACTGGCCGGAGCGGGCGATGTTGGCGGCGGTGTCCTTGAGGCCGCCACCGGGCCGGCCCTCGATGCTGATGGTGATGAGCGGTGGGTCGCCGCCGACGCCCTGGAAAAAGGAATACGGTGCTGCGTTCACCAGCCCGGCCTCGTTTTGCGTCACCACCCAGGCGATCGGGCGGGGGACGATGGTGGACACCATCAGCTTGTAACGATCGCCCGCTGGGAGCGCGTCGAAGTCGAATTCCATGCCAGGCCCTCTCAAATCGCGCTCGCACTGTCGCGTCCGTGATGGGTGCTGTCCACCTCTTGCCCGACTGCTCCAGACATCCCATTGTCGGTACCCCTGAAACTTACTGAAAGGAGGTGATCCAGTGTCTCATTGTCAGATCGCTTTGCCCGCCGCTTTGACCTGGACGCGTGCCTCGGTGTTCGCCGAGGCGTAAAACACCTCCAGAGCTGACGGCGCGGCCGCTCGGCAATGGGGAGGCCCCGGCGAAAGCTGGGGCCTCCTGATTGATGCCTTGACCTGCTGTTTTAGACTTTTTTAACAAAAAGCTATTTTTATTTCGCATGGAGCGGCCAAGTGGCTGGTCATGCAGCGTTCCCGATCGTCCTTCACTGCCGTAGCCATTCCCGCCCGCGACGAGGCCGACCGAATCGCCGCCTGTCTCGATGCTCTGGACGCGCAGTGCGGTGCTAGGCTCGACGCGATCGTGCTGCTGATCAACAACACGACCGATGCTACTGCCGAGATTGCGCGGTCGGTCCGGCTGCATCCCCAGACCAAGCTGCATATTCTGGAGCGGACCCTGCCGCCTGAGCAGGCGACGGCGGGACATGCCCGCCAGCAGGCGATGGAGGCTGCCGCAACGCTGGCAGGACCGAATGGCGTTCTACTGACGACGGACGCGGACGGCCTTGTGGATCCAGAATGGCTCGCCGCCAATCTGGCTGCGCTGGACGCCGGGGCGGACGCGGTGGCCGGCTGGGTGGAACTTCACCCAATCGAATGGGGCCAAATCCCGGCCAAGCTGCACGAAGACGACGCCAGGGAATGCGCCTACGACGCGCTTTGTGACGAGATCCACGCCCGGCTGGATGGGGATCCGGCCGATCCCACGCCCCGCCATACGCAACATTCCGGTGCCAGCATTGCCGTGACGGCGGAGGCGTATGCGCGCTGCGGGGGTGTGCCGGCGATCCCCTGTGGTGAAGATCGCGCCTTGATTGCGGCGCTTCGGCGTGTGGATGCTCGCATCCGTCACGCGCCGGAAGTGCACGTGACGGTGTCCGGCCGGATCGAGGGCCGGAGTGAAGGCGGCATGGCGGACACGATCCGCCGGCGCCTGACCACGCCCGACGATTTCATCGATGACCGCCTCGAGCCAGCCAGCGACTGTGCCCGGCGTGCCCGCAGTCGCGCGGCGTTGCGGCTCGCCTTCGACGACCCTGGCTTGGACATACGGTTCCTGGCTCGCGAACTGCGGATCGACCCCGCAATCCTGGCGATGCACCTGGCTGGACCGTATTTTGGCGAGGCTTGGGAGAGGGTGGAGGAGCTGTCTCCGACACTGGCTCGCAAGCGCGTTGCGGTATCGGCCTTGGCAGCCGAAACCAAGGCTGCAGAGGCTATTTTGGCTCGGTTGCGGCTGGGAGATCCAGGCGATCGATCCGGTACAGAGGCTCTCGAACCTGAAGGGCTGGACTGAGCCCGGCCGCGGCCATGAAGCCGTCGGCCGCCTCGTCGCCCGTGCTGGGGTAATCCGTGCCGCCGAGGTAGTGCACCATCAGGATGCATCCACCGGGTCGTAGAGCCTCGATCGCTCGAGCCGCAGTGGCCCGGATGCCTGCTGCGTCCAGGTAATAAAGCACTTCCGAGAACATGATCAGGTCGAAGCGGCCCGGTGGCCATTCGTCCGGTATGACGCGCCGTTCGAAACGCACGTCCGGGCAGCGGGCGCGGGCCTGGGTCAACGCGGTTTCGGCGACGTCCAACGCGAGCAGCGTATCGCAATGCGGGGCGAGTTGCTGGGTCAGCACGCCGATCGAACAGCCGACCTCCAGGCCGGCTTGGAACCGGCGGCTGGGCAGGGCGGCCAGGGTGGCGGCGTATTTGCCACGCTCGTAGTCGCTGGTGGCGAAGCGCCAGGGGTCGGGGTCGGCCGCGTATAGGCCGTCGAAATAGTCGGGCCGGATGGTCTCGGTTCGGCGGGTCATGGCCCGGAAATCCCACAAAGGTCCTCCCCCGTTCGCGGAGAAGGCGGCGGCGAAGCATGGTCCCCCATGTCATGGGGGAGGATCTTAGCGGCGAGCTGCGCTGCGGCGGCTTCCGTCAGCACCATGTCGGCTGCAGGCTGGCGCAGATAGGTGGCGAGGTCGCGGCACAGGCGTTCGACCGGATTGGAGCGCAGCAGGGCGGCCACACCCAGCGAGCGCTGCACCAACTCCATCACATCGAGGCACGCGCGCTCCACCGCCAGCCGGGCCAGGCCGACATAGGCGATCGCGTCGTCGGACGTTTCGGCGCGGATGGCCGCCTCCATCATCCACAGGCGCGCGGTCTCCGTCGCGATCAACGCCTGGCCAAACCGAGATTGCTGGTGTGGGTCGCCCTCCCGGCCGCGAGCCTGCAACTGCTGGCGGAACTGCCCGGTCAACGCCTCGAGCCCGCCCAGCGTGGCTGCCGACGTGCGCCAAGCCCCACAGGAGAAGTCGGGCTCACGCAGGTAGTCGCCCGGTTCGCCGAACAGACGCGAAGCTGTGGCGTGGAAGGCAACCTGCCCCGTGGTCGCCGCCCGCATGCCCGCCAACCCACCCGGCAGTGCGCGAACGGCCACATCGCTACCGAGCGCCACATACGCGAGCCGGATGGCACCGTGATGCTCGGCCGTGACCACGGCGCGGGTCACGTGGCCGGCGCCGGAGCAGAATTGCTTGCCGCCCGAGAGTTTTCCGTCGTGGCCTGCCGTCAACCCGCCGTCTGCCGGATCAGTGACCCATAATCCGCACAGATGTCCCGCCTGGGCATCTTCGGCAGCCTGGTCGCACGTCGCGGCATCCCCATAACGGAACACCAAGCGCAAGGCGTTGACGTGGGCCTCGACCAGGCGGCCCAGTGCCAGGTTGCCGCGCCCCAGCAGGCGGAACAGCTCGAAGGTGGCTAGGGCTCCATCTGGCTCCGTCCCGATGCCAAGCCCACCCAGCCGCGTGGGCACAGGCGCGGAAAGCACACCGACCGCGCGGAGGTCGGCGATGTCCTCGGCGGGGAACTGCGCGGCGCTATCGAGTGCGGCTGCGCGGTCCTGCATGGTCGGGAGCAGCGCTTCGAGCCGGGTCAGCAGGATCTTGTCCATTGCGGTGTCGAACGTGCTTCGCGCTGCCGCAGTTGCCCCTCAGGCGCCGGGTTTCGGACGCGGCATCGGGCCGTCCATGCGCAACCCATGCCAGGCGAGCACCGTGTCGACGATGAACGCGCCCAACGCAGCGATGGTGCAACACAGCGCGCCCCCGAATAGCCAGACCAGGGCCGTGCCGCCGCCCGACTCCCGCAGCGTCACCAGGAACAGCGCGAACGCCGCTGCGCACGTGCACGCACCCGCACAGGCGGTGAGCGCAACCGACGCGTCGAGTGCGAGCCGTCGGCGGCTGAGCCGGGCCAGGTGGCGCAACAAGCCGGCGATCGCGTCGTCCTCGGCTGATTTCACCAGCTGGTTCATGTGCTCGTAATGGTCGGATACGCGGGCCAGGCGCTGATTGAATACGTTGAGCAGCGTACCGATGCCGGACAGCAGGAACACCGGCGTCAGCGCGGTCTGAATGACATGCGCGATGGTGTTGAGCTGGTCGGTGGCATCGCCCACTAGCTTTGAGCCACCCGCAACCGCTCGACGGTCCGCGGGCGGCCGATCAACGGCAACAGCCCCCGCATCTCCGGCCCCCGCTCCTCGCCGGTCAGCGCCAGGCGGAGCGGGTGGAACAGCGTACGGCCTTTGCGCCCAGTGCTGGCCTTGAGCACGTCCGTCCAGGCGACCCACACATCCGCATCCCACGGATCGGGCGGGAGAGCATCCAACGCCTCACGGAGGAACGCGGCGTCGCCTTCGATCACCGGTGGGATGATCGTGCCGGCGACCACATCCCACCAGCCGCGCGCCTCCGCCAGCATGTCCAGATTGCCGCGAACGGCGTCCCAGAAGGCGGGCGTAGCGCCGGGGGGCAACCGATCGGCCACGGCTTCGAACGGCAGCGAGTGCAGCACCCGGCGGTTCAGCGCCAGCAACTGGCGCACGTCGAAGCGCGGGCCGTTGCGGGAATACCGCGTGAGGTCGAACCCGGCCACCAACTCGTCCATGCTGGCGGGCACCGGGTCGTCCGACGTGCCCAGCTTGGCGAGATAGGCAGTGACGGCGGTCGGCTCCACCCCGTCCTGCCGCAGGCTGCGCAGCGACAGCGCCCCGGTCCGCTTGGACAGTTTGCCGCCGTCGTCGCCGACCAGCAGCGGGAGGTGGGCGAACGAGACAGTCTTGGGATTGCCGCCGAGCGCCGCCCAGATGTCGAGCTGCACCGCCGTGTTGGTCACGTGGTCCTCGCCGCGGACGATGTGGGTGATGCCGGTGGCAAGGTCGTCCACCACGGAGGTGAAGGTGTACAGCGGCGTGCCATCCGCGCGCACCAGCACCGGGTCGGAGATTGTGGGCAGCCGCACCTGTTTGTCGCCGAGCACGAGGTCGTGCCAGGCAGCGGCACCATCCGACAGGCGGAAGCGCCAATAGGGGGTCTTGCCTCCCGCTTCGGCGGTGGCGCGCTGCTCGGGAGTGAGTTTGAGCATGGCGCGGTCGTAGACGGGGGCGAGGTGGCGGCGCAGGCGTTGGTCGCGCTTGGCCTGCAGTTCGACCTCGCTCTCGAAGCAGGGATACAGCCGGCCGGAGGCTTCCAGCTTGCGGGCGGCGGCTTGATACTGCGGGAGACGGTCGGATTGGTGGAAGCTGTCCGACCACTCGATGCCCAGCCAGCGGAGGTCCTGCTCGATCGCGGTGACGTATTCCGGCTTGTTCCGGCTGGTGTCGGTGTCGTCGAAGCGCAGCAGGAACTCGCCGCCATGCCGCTTGGCCAGCAGGTAGTTGGCCAGGGCGGCGCGGGTGTTGCCGACATGCAGCAGGCCGGTCGGGGAGGGGGCAAAGCGAAGTTTCAACCGATCCTCCCCCGTGCTTCACGGGGGAGGTGGCGGCGAAGCCGACGGAGGGGGCATGGCCACGGACTCTGCCCCGGCCCCCTCCACCATGCTTCGCACGGTCCCCCTACCCCGCAGCGCGGGGGAGGAACTAAGGAAGTGAAGTGGTTCATTCCTCCTCTTCCTCCTCATCCAGCCGCGGGTCCAGCGCGCGCCAGTCGCGGTCTTCCTCGTGCGCCGGTCGGTCACCGAAATCGGCCAGCTCGGTCGCGCTGCGCCAGGCGCCCTGCGGGTTGTCCGCGATCTCCGCGTCCTCTCCGAAGGCGAACCAGGCGTCCAGCACCTCGCGTCCCGACATCCCGGGCGACCGGCACCGTTCCACGCTGTCCCGCACATAGGCGCGGGCGAAAGCGTTGGCCTGCATCAAGGTAGGGAAACCGCCGACTTCCTCCACCAGCTTGTCGTCGGACGCTCCGGACAGGTCCAGGATACGCACGCGCCACCCGCCTTCCGGCGCGAAAAGGTCACTCATTGGCCGGACCCTAGGTGTGGCCCTTCGGGGAATCAACGCCGTTCCGCTTGCGATCGCCGTTGCGGCGCAGCAGGAACTCGCGCCCGACCTTCACCCGCGCGTCGCCGTCGTACTCCACGATGTCGGCGGTGGCGTAGGTCTCGCCCCAGGCGTCCGGAATGTAGCTGCCGGTGCCTATGACATCGATCGGAGCCTGCGCATCGGCCATCACCCGGCACTTATCCACGTTGAACCCCGAGGACGCCACGATGCGAACCCGCTTGAACCCGGCTTGGTCGAGCGCCTCGCGCATGCGCCAGACCGCTGCGGCCGACACGCCGGTTCCGACCAGGTATCGCAGCTCCGAGTCGCTGCGGTAGCGACGGATCGCGCCGGGCGAGTGACGCTCCAGCACCGCGTAGCTCTCCGCCGGGTCGAGCCCCTCGAGGAAACGGCCGCCATGCGTGTCCAGCCGGACGGAGAGGCGCCCAGCTTCTGCCATGGCGGCGAACCGGCGGCACACGGCGACCCCGTCGGTAACCTCGCGGCCGAAATAGTCGGTGAGCACCGTCAGTGGCTCGTTCGGGAAGGTTTCGACGAACATCTCGGCCGCGCGAACGGTGGAGCCGGCGTAACCGATCAGAGCGTGTGGCATCGTGCCAGCCCCGTGCGCCTGGCCGAACCAATGCGCCGTCATCTCCGTGGCAGTGCCGATGAAGCCGCGTGCGCCCTCCTTCTGTGCCGCGGCGCTGCCGACGCTTGCGGCATAGCCCATCATGTCCTGCATCTCGGCCCCGGCGCAGTGCCGTGCGTCCATCGCCAGGAAGCCGACGGCGGGTAGGGCGTTACACATCTGATAAGCGTTGTGGGCCGCCACGCAGCACGCACCCAGCTTCTGCAGGAAGATGGTTTCGCAATTGGACAAGGTCTGGAACGAGCCGGTGATGTAGATCAGCGGCTCGCCAGCCCCGACCCAGCTTCCCTCGGGGTGGGTCACGTCGAGCTGCACTGGGAAGCCTTGCTCGTCGGCCACGGCTTGCAGCCACTCCAGCATCAGGCGGGGAGCCGAGATTACCGGGCGACGCAGGAAGACGGCGTAGGTCACCCGCTTGTCGCCGAACTTCGCAATGATGTCGCGGGTGCGGTTGAAATAGGCGTCGGTGCGGTCGTTGATGTCGTCGGACAGGGTCATGGGCATACCTGGCAAGGAAGGCTAGGGGCCCCGCCCCTTGACCCCGGCGGGGATGCTCGTCCTTCGCCGGAAGGGGACAGTCGTCCGCTTCACCCCTGGGTGTAAAGGGTTACTCGGCGGCAACCGAGCTGGGCTGGCGAGGAAGCCGGCGGGCCTTCAGCTCCTCGGCGACTTGGAAGGCAAGTTCCAGGGATTGCTCGGCGTTCAACCTGGGATCGCAGAACGTCTCGTAGCGGTTGCTCAGATCGGCCTCGGTCAGGCGGTGTGCGCCGCCGGTGCACTCCGTCACGTCCTGGCCCGTCATCTCCACATGCACGCCGCCGGCCCAACTGCCCGCCTCCGCATGCACGTCGAAGAAGCCGCGCACCTCCTTCAGGATGGACTCGAAGAACCGCGTTTTCACACCGTCGCCAGTGGTGACGGTGTTGCCGTGCATCGGGTCGCACAGCCATAGCACCCGGCGTCCCTCGGCCTGCACGGCGCGCAGCAGCGGGGGCAGGGCGGTGTGCACCTTCTCGGCGCCCATCCGGCTGATCAGGGTAATGCGGCCGGGCTCGTCGGCCGGGTTCAGCGTTTCTATCAGCCGGATCAGGTCGGCGGCGGTGGAGCTTGGGCCGACCTTGATGCCGATCGGGTTCTTCACGCCGCGGAGGAACTCCACATGCGCGCCGTCCGGCTGCCGGGTGCGGTCGCCGATCCACAGGAAGTGCGCGGAGCAGGCGTACCAGTCGCCGCTGGTGGAATCGATCCGGGTCAGCGCCTGTTCATAAGGCAGCAGCAAGGCCTCGTGGCTGGTGTAGAAATCGGTTTCGCGGATCTGCGGCGTGGTGGTGCTGGTCACGCCGCAGGCCGCCATGAAGCGCAGCGTTTCGTCGATGCGGCCGGCCAATTCGCCATAGCGGCTGGCGAGCGGCGAGCGGGCGGCGAAAGACAGGTTCCAGCGGTGCACCTCATTCAGGTCGGCGTAACCACCGTTGGCGAACGCGCGCAGCAGGTTGAGCGTGCTGGCGGACTGGAAGTAGCCGGTTTCCATGCGGGCCGGGTCGGCGATACGGTCTGTGGCGGTGAAAGCCGGGCCATTGATGTTGTCGCCGCGGTAGGAGGGCAGGCTCACGCCATCCACGGTTTCGGTGTCGGCCGAGCGCGGCTTGGCATACTGTCCCGCCATGCGGCCGAGCTTCACCACGGGAACCGCGGCGCCGAAGGTCAGCACGACGGCCATCTGCAACAGCACGCGGAACGTGTCGCGGATCGCGTCGGCCTTGAAGTTGCCGAAGCTTTCCGCGCAATCGCCGCCTTGCAACACGAAGGCGCCGCCCTCGGCAGCCAGCCCGAGCGCGTGTTTCAGCCGCCGCGCTTCCCCGGCAAACACCAGGGGCGGGTAACCGGCGATGCGCTGCTCGACGGAGCCTAGGGTGGCTGCGTCGGGGTAGGCGGGGTTCTGGCGGATCGGATGGTTGCGCCAGGATGCGGGCGACCAGGGGGTCATGAGCGTGTCTCCTCACCCTGGTTAACACCGAATCGCGTTAGCCTGCCATTGCAGGGTGGCGGTGGCTGGTTTGCACGCGCTGGTGTCGGAAGGAGAGCGTTACTCCGCCGCCTTTGCAGCCACACCCGCCACACGGGTGCGCGTGCGCATGGTAACCCACTCCTCCGCCGCGGTTGGATGGATTCCAACGGTCTGGTCGAAATCGGCCTTCGTCGCGCCTGCCGTGATCGCCACCGCGATGCCCTGCATCATCTCCGGCGCGTCGTCCCCAAGCGCGTGGGCGCCGACCACCTTCTGCGTGGACTGCTCGACCACCAGCTTCATCACGGTGCGGGAATGGCGGCCGGTCATCGTGTGGCGCATCGGGGTGAACTTGGTCAGGTAGATGTCCACCGGGAAGCGCTCCGCGGCTTGTTCCTCCGTCAGGCCGACGGTGGCCATCGGCGGATGGCTGAACACCGCAGTGGGGACCGCGGCGAAATTCCATTGCCGCCGGTGCGGGCTGAACAGACGATCGGCCAGCATATGGCCCTCCGCGATCGCAACCGGGGTCAGGTTCAGATGGTTGGAGACGTCACCGATGGCATAGATGTGCTTCTGGCTGCTCTCGTGGAGGTCGTTCACGACCACGGCGCCACTCGCCGTCGTTTCCACCCCCGCTGCCTCCAGCCCCAGCGTGCGCGTATTCGGGCGGCGGCCGGCGGCCCAGAACACGAGATCGGTCCGACGCACGGTGCCATCCTGCAGGTGGACGGTGTAGCCGCTGCCGTCCTGCTCCACCTTGGAGGGGGCGGTGCCGCAATGCAGCACGACACCCTGGGCACGGAGCGCGTCGGCCAAGGCTTCGCGCATATCGTGGTCGAAGCCGCGCAGGGGCAGTGGCGGCCGGCACACCAGTTCCACCTGGGAGCCGAGCCCGGCGAAGATGCCGGCGAACTCTACCGCAATGTATCCGGCGCCGATCAGCATGATGTGCTTCGGCAGTTCCGGGAGGAAGAATGCATCGTCCGACACGATGCCCAACTCACAACCCGGCATATCCGGGCGCAGCGGATGGCCACCGACGGCAATCACGATGCGCTCGGCGGTCACGCGCTGGCCGCCGACATCCAGCGTGTGCGGATCGATGAAGCTGGCGCGCGCCTCGAACATGGTGCAGTTCGAGCCATTCAGAAGATTGACGTAGATCCGGTTCAAGCGGCTGATCTCGTCGTTCTTCTTCGCGATGAAGGCGGCCCAATCATGTGTGCCGCGCTGGGTGTCCCAGCCGAAGCCGCGGGCATCGTCTGCGGCCATGCCGTAATCCGTGGCCATCACCATCAGCTTCTTGGGAACGCAGCCTACGTTCACGCAGGTGCCGCCCCAATACGTGCTTTCCGCCACTGCGACCCGGGCCCCGTGCCCTGCCGCGATGCGGGCGCACCGCACACCGCCAGACCCGCCGCCGATCACAAACAGGTCGAAATCATACGCCATGAGGGCCGTCTCCGTTCGCAAGCCGCTGGGTGTAACCCGGCTATATAGGTCTCACCATAAACGCGTGACCCCATATTCATCGAATGGCCGCTCGTTGGCGACGAGCACCAGGTCCTCCACCAACGCTTGCGCGATGAGCATGCGATCGAACGGATCTCGATGCGGACCCGGCAATGTTCCAGCGACCCGGCCGTGGTGCAGAGTGATCGGCAGGTGCGCGAGGCCTTGGTGGAGAAGATGCCGATCCAGATCCGCGATGAATGACACGGCACCGGGTAATTTCCCCGGCCTGCTTTTCGTCGCCACCTCCCACGCGGATGCGGCACTCACGACGCGGTTTTACTGTCGTCGGCAATGGCTGCGCGAGCCGGTAACGATAGCGCCTCGTCACCCGCCATCCACTAGAGGAGCGCGAGCAACAGGCGCATCAAGCCGCCTTTCTA
>CAXTWC010000082.1:0-22034 GCA_964247805.1 uncultured Acetobacteraceae bacterium
CAGGAGAAACCTACGGGCTGGTGGGAGAGAGCGGCTGCGGCAAGTCCACCGCCGCATTGGCAGCCCTGCGTGCCTTGCCGCGCAACGGCGCCATCCGCTCGGGTCAGGTGCTGGTGGACGGGCAGGACATCACCGCGCTGGACGGCGCCGGGCTGCGCCAACTGCGCCTGCGAAAAGTCTCGATGGTGTATCAGGATCCGGGCCGTGCGCTGAACCCCTCCCTCACCGTCGCGCGCCAGTTGACCGAACTTTACGAAGCCGCCGGCATGCGCCAGTCGGACGCCCTGGCGCGGTCCGAAGCAATGCTGGTGAAGGTCCGCATACCGGCACCGGGCCGGGTCATGGCCGCCTATCCGCACCAACTCTCCGGCGGCATGCAGCAGCGCGTGGTGATCGCCATGGCTTTGGCCAAGGACCCGGCGTTGCTGGTGCTGGACGAGCCCACCACCGGCCTGGACGCGACCGTCGAGGCGGAGGTGCTGGACCTGATGGTGGCGTTGCGCGAGGAGTTCGCCACCTCCATCCTGTTCATCAGCCACAACCTCGCCATCATCGAGCGCATGTGCGACCGCGTTGGCGTGCTCTACGCCGGCAGCCTGGTGGAGGAGGGGCCGGCCGCCACCATCCTCGCTCGCCCGCTGCACCCCTACACGATGCGTTTGCTGCGCTGCTTGCCGGTCGCGGGCCGGCGCAAATCGGACGGTGCGCTGGACACCATCCCGGGCTTCCCCCCGGCGCCGGGCAGCATCGCCACCGGCTGCGTGTTCGCCCCCCGCTGCGATTTCGCCGACGAACCCTGCCGCACCGCATCGCCGCCGATCGTGCGGGAAGACGCGCATATGGCGGCGTGTTTCCACACCGATCGAACCGCCGGGTCACGCCACTTGCCGCTTTCGCGCCGGGCTGAAGTGTTCCCACCGGCGATGCTTCGCGCGCCTGTGCTGCGGGCGGAGCATCTGTCGAAGACGTATCACGTCGGTGGTCTGCCTTTGCACGCAGTGCGGGACGTGTCGTTGACCTTGGCGCAGGGTGAAACGCTCGGGCTGGTGGGGGAGTCCGGCTCGGGTAAGACAACGCTGGCCCGCCTGCTGCTCGGTCTGGTCGAGCCTGATCCTGGGGGCACGACGCAGCTCAACACCCGCACGGTGAACGGCCGGGCTCGCAATCGCACCCGCGGTGACCAGAAGGCGCTGCAGATCGTGTTCCAGAACCCGGATTCCGCGCTGAACCGCTCGCACACCGTGCGGCATCTGATCGGGCGCTCGCTGTCCCGGTTGGGCGGTTTCTTCGGCCGCGAGCGGGAGGCGCGGCTGGCCGAGTTGATCACGGCCGTCCGCCTGACCCCGCATCATCTGCCGCTCCGTCCGCGCCAACTTTCAGGCGGGTTGAAGCAGCGAGTCGCTATCGCGCGTGCCTTCGCCGGTGACCCACAGGTGGTGATCTGCGACGAACCGACTTCGGCGCTGGACGTGTCCGTGCAGGCGGCAATCCTGAACCTGCTGGCAGAGCTGCAGGCCAGCGCGCAGGTGAGCTACATCTTCATCAGCCACGACCTCGGCGTGGTGCGCTACCTCTCCGACCGCATCGCCGTGCTGTATCTGGGCCGCCTGGTGGAAATAGGCCCAGCCGAAGCCGTGTTCGACGGCCCGCATCATCCGTATACCGAGGCGCTGCTCTCGGCGGTGCCCGACCTGTCCGGCCCGCGCACCCGTATTCGGTTGGCAGGGGAGATGCCGAATCCGCTGAACCCGCCGCCTGGTTGCGTCTTCAGCAGCCGCTGCCCGCGCAAGATCGGCGCCGTTTGCGAGACGGTCGAACCGGAGCTGCCGGATGAAGATCACGCGATCCGCTGCCACTTGCCCCGCGAGCAACTCGGCCGCCGCTTTGCCCGCGAGCAGGAACTCGCCATCGATGCCTCCTACTAAGATCCTTCCTTGCGCCACGGGGAGGGGGACCATGCCCACCACGGTGGAGTGGGCGGTGCGCACTGGCCGAGAGCCCCCTCCGTCGGCTTCGCGGCCGCCTCCCCGTAAACGGGGGGAGGACCTAACCCAGCATTCCGGAGGTCACCTTGATCCCACCTCGCGTCATCGATCCGCGCTCCACCGCCAACGCTACCTTGACCGTCACCGAGCACACCGACCTGCTGGTCATCGGCGCCGGTCCAGCAGGCTTGGCCGCGGCGCTAAGTGCTGCAGCGCAGGGCATCTCCGTCGTGCTGGTCGACGAGAACCCGGTGCCACCGGCCACCATGGGCGACGATGTCCCCCTGCATTTCGGCCAGCGTTTCAGTGGCGCCGTGCGCAACCGCACCGCCATGACGGAAGCGGTCCTCGCCAGCCGCCCCGGGCTCGCCGACGCGATCGAGGCCGGCGTGGACGTGCGGCTCGGCACCATCGTGTGGGGCTTGTACAGCAATGGCCCGAGCGTCGGCTGGTTGCCCGGCATGGTAGCGGGCGTATCCAACGGCGAACGCTCCTTCATGCTGGGCTTCAAGGCCGCGATCGTAGCCAGTGGGAGGCGCGACATGGGCTTGGCCTTCCCTGGCTGGCACATTCCCGGCGTGATGGGCGCCACCGCCGCCGAACGCTTAGCCGCAACCTACGGTGCCCTGGACGCACGTCGGGCCGTCGTGCTCGGCAGTTCGGCCGAGGCCATGCTCGCCGCCCGCGCCATGCTACAAGCCGGGGTGGAGGTCGCCGCCATCGTGGAGCAAGCCGCATCCCCGATCGGCCCAGCCGAGCTCCTCGCCGAACTGGCAAGCGCGGGCGTCAAGCTGCTGACCCGGCATATCATCGCCTCCGCCGAGGGCTCGGACAGCGTGACCGCGGCAACAGTTGCGTCGTTGGACATCGAAGGGCGACGCATGCCCGGCGTGACCTCCATCGCCTGCGACACGATCGTGCTCGGCATCGGCACCATCCCCGTGGTCGAGTTGCTGGACGCACTGGGCTGCCGCTGCGTCTTCTCCGCCGAGCGCGGCGGCCACGTGCCAGTGACCGACGCGGCCAACATGACCTCGGTCCCCGGCATCTACGCCGTGGGTGACTGCGCGGGCATTTGGGCCGTCAAATCTCTCGACCCGGCCGTGGCCGAAGCGGAGGGGAGACGCGCAGCATCCCATGCCGCCGCCCAACTCAGCGGCCATACCCAGCCACTCGCGCCCGTAGAACCACCCCCCGCGATCGCCGCCGCTTCGCTCTCCGACTACCGGCTGGCCTGGGTGCGGGCCGCCGTGATCGACGCCGCCATCGTGCCCGGATTGGCCGAGGCACATGTCTGCCAGTGCGAGGAAGTCACCGCCCGGGAAATCCTGGAGGTTCGCCCGCCCCGCTACCTCGGCTGGAACGGCACCCTCCGCAACAGCACCGACCTCGCGGCGTTGCTGGGCAATGGCGACCCTAATCCGGACCAGGTGAAACGTCTCACCCGTGCCGGTATGGGCTTGTGCCAGGGGCGCCGCTGCCGCGAGCAGGTGGCGGCGTTGATGGCGCTGGCTGCCGGGTCGCCGCTGGAGAGCATCCCGCTCGCCACCCACCGCGCCCCCGTCCGGCCCATCCCACTCGGCTTAGCGGGTACGCTGCCCGAGACGCCCGAAATGGCCGAACACTGGGACATCTGGTTCGGCATCCCGGGGCAGGTCACATCCCATTGGGACATCAAGCCCACCACGGGACCCGTCGCATGACTGAGGACACACCTAAGGGGGCCGCCGTTGTCATCGTGGGCGGCGGGGCAAGCGGGCTGAGCACCGGCTGGTGGCTGGCGCGTGCCGGCGTGGACGTGCTGGTGATCGACAAGGGCATCGTCGCCTGGGAGGCCTCGGGCCGTAACGGTGGCGGCTGCACGCACGGGTTCAGCCCGCTGTTCGTCGAAGAGCAGCGTCTGTGGCCGCAGATGGACGAACTGCTCGGCTATCCGACGGAGTTCTCACCGGGCCGCATCCGCATCGCGCTGACCGAGCGGCAATGGTCCGATTCCGACCGTATGGTGCGCAACGGCAATCATCACGGAATGCGCAGCGAACGGCTGGATGCCAAGCACCTGCGCGAGCTCGTGCCGTTGGTGGGCGACGAGGTATATGGTGCGTACTGGCACCATTTCGGCGGCCACGCCAACCCGCACCGCACCGTGCAGGGCTATGCCTGGGCGCTGCAGGACCATGGTGGCCGGGTGATGCAACACACCACAGTGCAGGGGTTCGACATCGCCGGCGGTCAGGTCACCGGCGTGCAGACCGATCGTGGCACGTTAGGCTGCGACCACGTGGTGCTCGCCGCCGGGCCGCAAACCGGCAAGCTTTCCGCGATGCTGGGCGTCACCATCCCCGTTGCGGCAGCGCGGGCGGAGATGATCGTGACGGAGCCGCTGCCGCTGATGCGGGTTGGTGGGGCCGATGGCAACGGGCTGTACGGTAGGCAAACCCTACGTGGCAACCTTGCCTATGGCGGCGGCCCGCACGAGTGGTTGGACGATACGGACGGCATGGCCGCGCCCCCGCGTAGTGCGACGCCGCTGATGGGCAATATCGCGGCCCATCTCGCCGACATGTTCCCGCGCGCCCGCCACGCCCGCATCATCCGGAGCTGGGCCGGCATCATCGAGAACACACCGGACGGCCGCCCCGTGATCGACCGGCTCCGGGAGCCCTCGAACGTGACCGTCGCGAGCCTATCTTCGATCGGCTTCGGCCTATCCCCTGCTACTGGCCACGCCGTTCAGCAATTGGTCACCGACGGCGCGTGCAGCTTTGCCGACCTCTCGACCCTAGCCCTGTCACGCTTCGACGGGTTGGAAGCGGACTGGATCGCACAGCGCGGGTGGCTGCCGAGCGGTACGCTGGATCACGCCAGGTCCGCCTGAGCCGCCAACCGGAATGCCGCATTCGGCGCGCCGAACCCGGTGCTGCCGCGCCGCTCCACAACCTCGAAGAATAGCCGGTCGTCGAACAGTTTGGTATACGCGTGGAGAAATTCACCGCCAGCATCGTTGTCGTACAGGATGCTCAACCGGTGCAGCGTTTCGAGCAGATCGTCCGGCAAGGGCCAGCGTGCGGCCAGGTCGTCGTAGTAATTGTCGGCAATGGTCAGCATCGGCGCCCGGCCCTGCATCGCCGCCACCGCCGCCAACACGTCCGGTGTCGCGAAAGCGATATGCTGCACCCCCGCGCCGGACGAGCGTGCGACGAACCGGCCCGTGATGGTGTTGTGGCTGTCCGACACGTTCAGCGGCAGCCGAAACCGTCCGCCCGGGCTGATCATCGCCCGGCTCCGCACCAGCCCGTACGGATCGGTCATATCCACCGGGGATGCGGCCTCCATCCCGAACACCGCGCGCCAGAACAGCACGGCGCCATACAGCGCGTTGGACGGCAGCGCTTGGGCGATGTGGTCGATTACAGTGAGGTTAGGCCCAGCCTCAGCGGCCTCGTCCGGCAGCAGGTCGAAATCGTCTTCCCAGATCGAGCGGCCCGACGCGTCCGGTTGCACCAGGTGCAACAGCAAGCCGCCGGGGGTCCGCATGGCCGGGATGTCCCGCTCGCCCTCGCGCACCGCACCCGCTCGCCAGGCCGGACAATACAGGGCGGCGGCCCGCGCCATCGTGGCCGCAGCATCGTCCACCTGCAGGGCTAACGCGCAAACCGAGACGCCGTGCAGTTCGAAATGTTCGGAGGCGGCGCTGTCCGGCTCGCGGTTCAGCACCAGGTTGATGCCGCCCTGACGGAACAGCTCCACCGCCTTCGACCGGTGCCGCCCGCGCCGGCGGAAACCGAGCGTCTCGAGTTGGGTGGCCATGGTGGCGCCGGTCGCGTCGTCCACCGCGAACTCGATGAACTCCACCCCGTCGATGCGCGGCGGCGGCGGCAGCGACACCAGCCCGGCCTCCGCCTCCATCAGGGCCAGCGAGCGCAATCCGTCCTGCGCGATCATGCGGGCAGGGGCGGCGCGGAATTCGTCGTTGAAGATCTCCAGCGACAGTGGCCCGGCATAGCCACTGGCCAGCACGGCGCGCAGGAACTGCCCCACGTCCAGCTCCCCCTCGCCGGGGAAATTGCGGTAGTGGCGACTGAGCGACAGCACATCCATCGTGAGCTTCGGCGCGTCGGCGAGCTGCACGAAAAAGATCCGCTCGCCAGGAATGTCGGCCAATCCCGCTGGGTCATCGTCCACGGCGAGCGTGTGGAAGCTGTCCACGATCAGGCCTAACGCAGGGTGATCCGCCTGTTGCACGATTCGCCAGGCATGGCTCCAGAGGTTGACGTGACGGCCCCACGCCAGTGCTTCGTAACCAACGCGCAACCCGCGGGCGGCGGCGCGTTCGGCCATGGCGCGCAGATCGGCGGCGGCCTGGGCATCGTCATTGCGGGCCGCCGCCTGCACGTTGCTGCACACCAGCACGAGGTCGGTGCCGAGTTGCTGCATCACGTCGAACTTGCGCTCCGCCCGGTCCAGGTTGCGGGTGCGCTGCGGCTCGGGCATCGCCTCGAAATCGCGGAATGGCTGGAATAGGGTGATCGCCAGGCCGAGATCCTCGGCGATGCGGCGCACCTCCGCAGGCGAGCCGTTGAACGTCAGCAGATCGTTCTCGAAAATCTCGATCCCGTCATACCCGGCGCGGGCGGCTGTCTCGAGTTTCTCGCCCAACCCGCCACTCAGGCAGACGGTCGCGATCGAGCGGAGGTGGCGCCGGGTCATGCGGCCAGGCCGAGCATCGCCCGTGCCTGCGCCGGTGTGGCTGGACTGCGGCCGTGACGGTCCAGCATGGCGACGGCCAAGCTCACCAATTCCGCATTGCTGCCGGCGAGGCGAGCCTTGTCGACCCGCACGTTGTCCTCCAGCCCGGTTCGCACCCCGTGCGCGCCGCGGGCCAGCACCCACTGCATCACCGCGGATTGGTTGCGGCCGATGCCCGCACCGGTCCACGTGGCATTGGGCAACAAGCGACGCAACTCGCCGAGCATGATGTCGAGCAGGTGCTCCTCCGCCGGCATCGCGTTCTTCACGCCCATGACGAATTGCACGTGGGGGCGGTCGTTCATCAGCCCCGAATCCACCAACCGTTTGGCGCCGTGCAGATGCGACAGGTCGAACACTTCGATTTCCGGCAACACGCCGTGGCGCTGCATCTTGGTGGCGAGATCGGTCACCAGCGCCGGGGCGTTCTCGTAGATGATGGTGGGGAAGTTCACCGACCCGGTGGATAGCGACGCCATGTCCGGCCGCAGATCGAGCGCATTGCCGCGCGCCGCCTGGTCCCGCCCGCGGCCGCCAGTGGAGAATTGCACGATCATCCCGGGGCAATGCTTGCGCACACCCTCCTGCACGTGACCGAAACGCTCAGGGTCGGAGGAGGGGCTCTCGTCGTCGTTGCGTACGTGGATATGCACAAGCGACGCGCCTGCTTCGAAGGCGGCCTGGGTGCTCTCCACCTGCTCGGCGACGGTGATGGGAACGGCCGGGTTATCTTTTTTGCGCGGCACCGATCCGGTGATGGCGACGGCGATGACGCATGGCTCGGACATGTCTAGCCTCCCTGATTATTGTAGCGCGCGGGACCCAAGCGATTTCCGTTGACGTGGTTTAACCGGTTAGTCCAAGTTCGAGTCAATGGGGCAACATCAGCCCGACAAATATGGCCATTCACACCGTGGCCGGGGAGCGAGACTGACCGTGACAACCGCCTTCATCCTCAATGGCCCCAACCTGAACCTGCTCGGTAAGCGCGAACCCGCGATCTACGGTTCGGAAACCCTCGCCGATGTCGAGGCCGCCTGTCGAGATGCCGCCGGCCCGTTCGGCCTCACGATACGCTTCCATCAGTCCAACCGTGAATACGAACTGATCGACTGGATCCACGAGGCACGGGAGGCAGCGAGCGGCATCATCATCAATCCGGCCGCGTTCACCCACACGTCGGTCGCCATTCACGACGCGCTGGCCATGGTCGAGTGCCCGATCCTCGAGGTGCACATCTCCAACATCCACAAGCGCGAGGCGTTTCGCCACCATTCCTACGTGTCCAGCTTGGCGAGTGGCGTGATCGCCGGGTTCGGCACGCAGGGCTACGTATTGGCGTTGCACCGGCTGGCGCATCTGCTGAAGGCGGCGGCATGAGCCGGGCCGTGCTGCTGGGACTAATCGGCTCGGGGATCGCCGGGTCGCTGACACCTGCGATGCACGAGCGGGAAGGCGACGAGCAGGGACTCCGCACGCAGTACAAGCGCATCGACCTGCGCGAATTGGATTTGGGGGCGGAGGCGTTGCCCGAGTTGCTGGTGGCCGCCGAGCGCATGGGGTTCGACGGGCTGAACATCACCCACCCGTGCAAACAGGCGGTTTTGCCGTTGCTGACCGGGATGTCCGACGACGCGCGCTTACTCGGTGCAGTGAATACGGTGGTGCTGCGGGATGGACAGCGCTACGGGCACAATACCGACTGGTGGGGCTTCGCGGAGAATTTTCGCCGGCGCATGGCCGACGCACCGCGCGCCCGGGTGGTGCAACTTGGTGCGGGCGGGGCAGGGGCGGCCGTGGCGTATGCCGCCATGACGCTGGGCACGGAGCATCTCACCATCGTCGACGTGGACCCGGCCAAAGCCGAGGGCGTCGCTGCGATGTTGTGTAACCGCTTTGGCGCCGGGCGCGTAGTGGTCGCCGCCGACCCGGCCAGTGCGTTGGCCGAGGCGGACGGGCTGATCAACACGACACCCGTTGGCATGGACAAGTACCCGGGCACGCCACTGCCAGAGGCGTTGCTACGCCCTGCGCTGTGGGTGGCAGACATCATCTATTTTCCGATTGAGACGGCATTGCTGCGGGCCGCCCGCGCCATAGGCTGCCGCACGCTGGATGGCGGCGGGATGGCGGTGTTCCAAGCCGTCGGCGCATTTGGTCATTTCACCGGACTCGAGCCCGATGCCGAGCGCATGCTGCGCCACTTCAATAGCTTGATCGCACCCGCCGCATAAGCCGAACAGTGACTTAGGAGCCAACAAAGAAAATGTCCGCCACCACGACAAGCACCACGACGATGGGCGAGCCAATTCGAACGCCAAATAAAGCGGCTCTGGCGAGTTGGATCGGCAGTGCCGTCGAATACTACGACTTCTTCATCTACGGCACGGCTGCGGCGCTGGTGTTCGGCAAGATATTCTTCACCGCCTCCGACCCGGCGATGGGCACCATCCTCGCCTTCGCGACCTTCGGCGTGGGTTACCTGACCCGGCCCATCGGCGCGTTCGTCCTGGGCCATATCGGCGACAAGTTCGGCCGCAAGAAGGTGCTGACCTTCACGCTGCTGCTCATGGGGCTGTCCACCTTCTGCGTGGGGTTGCTGCCGACCTACAACCAGGTGGGCGTCGCGGCACCGATGCTGCTGGTGTTCCTGCGACTGCTGCAAGGCATCTCCGCCGCGGGTGAGCAGGCAGGCGCGAGTTCGATGACGCTGGAGCATGCACCGCCGGGCCGCCGCGCATTCTTCACTTCCTTCACGCTCAGTGGCACGCAAGGCGGCTTGATTCTGGCGACGTTGGTGTTCCTGCCTTTGGCGCAGATGCCGGAAGCCGACCTGCTGAGTTGGGGCTGGCGCGTTCCGTTCTTCCTGAGCGCGATCGTGGTTGCCGTCGGTTTCTGGGTCCGCCGCAGCCTGCCGGAGACGCCCGCCTTCCAGGAGGAGGAAGCCGCCCACGTGGTGGCCAAGCTACCGGTCGCCGTGCTGTTCCGTGAGAGTGGGCCGGACGTGGTACGAGTGATCTTCGCGGCGCTGATCTCGGTAGTGAGCACGATCTTCAGCGTCTTCACATTGTCCTACGCCGTCAGCACGGCGCACATCTCACGCTCCACGATGCTGACCGTATTGGTGCTGGCGAACGTGGTCGCGCTGGCCGCCATTCCGCTGCTGGCCTCGCTGTCGGACAGGATTGGGCGCAAGCCGGTGTTCATCTTTGGCGCGCTGGGCTGCGCGGTGCTGATTTGGCCATACATCTGGGCGATTAGCGTGGGCAACATCCCGCTAGTCTTCGCACTGGGGCTGTTGACGTCGGGTGTAGTTTACAGCGCGGCCAATGGCGTGTGGCCGGCGCTGTACGGCGAGATGTTCGACACGCGGGTGCGCCTGTCCGGCATGGCGATCGGCACGCAGATTGGCTTCGCACTCGGCGGTTTCGCGCCGACGATCAGCGCGGCGATCATGGGCACCGGACCGAGCGGGTGGATGCCAGTGGCATTGTTCACTTCGGTCACCGCGGTGATCTCCGCCGTGTCGGTCGCGACGGCGCGGGAGACGTTCAACCTGCCGCTGAACGCATTGGGTCGAAAGGCGGCGATGCTGCGAGGCTAGTCTTCTTCTCCCTCTTCCCTTGCGGGAGAGGGCCGGGGTGAGGGGGGGGGCGGCACTCGTGAGCGTGATGCTAGGCCCCTCACCCAACCCTTTCCCCGAGGGAGAGGACTCCTATCCGAGGTTAGCCGACACCCCTTTCCAGCGCCCGCAGCACGACATCTACGATCAAACCGCGATGCCGCGCCTTCAAAGCCGCCTCATTCATGTCGTTGCGGAACAGCGCGCCGAACGTATGCCCGTTGGCAACTCGGAAAATTGCCAACGCGCTGATCATCATGTGGACGTCCACCGCGTCCAGCCCGGCGCGGAATTCCCCGGCCGCCACGCCGCGGTCGAGAATGCGGCGCAGCACATCGACAACGGTGATGTTGATATCGCGGATCGTGTCCGATTGGGTGATGAAGCGTCCCTGGTTGATATTCTCGATGCTGACCAGGCGCGCAAAATCCGGATGCGCGTCATGGTAGTCGAAGGTGAATTCCACCATGCGCTGGATGGCTGTGCGGGGTGGTAGCCGGTCCAACTCCAGCGCTTCCTCGGCCTGACGGATTGCCGCGTAGGCACGTTCCAGCACGGCGAGGTACAGCCCCTCCTTGCTGCCGAAATAATAGTAAATCATGCGCTTCACCGTGTTGGTGCGCGCGGCGATGGCGTCCACGCGAGCGCCGCTCAAGCCGTGCTGGACGAATTCGTCATGAGCTGCCGCCAGGATGTCCTGTCGGGTTCGCTCCGGATGCAGTTTTCGCCGGGTAGGGATGTCGGCAGGCGAGGCGGTGACGTCAGGCATGGAGGGCTCCGATTCACCGCAACCCTAGCACGGAAGCCTTATTCAACCCTCTCGAAGTCGTAGCGCCCGCCTATCGCGCCGCTGTATACCGGTTCTCCGGCACGCCCAACCCCAAATTGGCTCTCAGCGTGTCGCCTTCGTACTCGCGCCGGAACACGCCGCGACGCTGCAACTCCGGGATGACCTGGCGGCTGAACTCCTCGAACGGCACCGGGTAGTGGTTGCAGATCACATTGAACCCGTCCGCCGCCTCCTCGTGTAGCCAGGTCTCCAACTCGTCGGCCATGTATTCCGCGGTGCCCACCAGCACACGATGCCCGGTGCCGGCTGCAGTGTGCCGTGCGATCTCGCGCAGCGTCATGTTGCGCTCCCGAGCGGTGCGCACGACCAACTCCTGCCGTGCCTTGGCCGCGTTGGAGGGCGGCAGGTCGGGCAACGGCCCATCCAGCGGAAATTTCCTCAGGTCCAGACCGCCACTGATATGCGACAACGATTGCAGTGCCACGTCATCCGGCAGCAATGCCTGCAGCTCGTCGTATTTCGCCCGCGCTTCGGCTTCGGTGCGACCCAGCACCGGAGTGATACCCGGCATGATCTTGATGTCGTCCGGCGAGCGGCCGTAGCGTGTCGTGCGCGCCTTCACGTCGGCGTAGAAGGCTTTGGCGCGTCCTATTTCGGTTTGCGCGGTGAAGATCACGTCCGCGGTCTTGGCCGCCAGTTCCCGCCCCGCCTCCGAGGAGCCGGCCTGTGCCACCACGGGCCGACCCTGGGGTGAGCGCACGACGTTCAACGGCCCCCGCACCTTGAAATGCGGCCCCTCATGGTCGAGGAAATGCACACGGTCACGGTCCAGGTATACGCCGCTAGCCTTGTCCCGCAGCAGTGCACCGTCTTCCATGCTGTCCCACAACCCGACCACCACATCGTAGAATTCACTGGCGCGGGCGTAGCGGTTGGCGTGCTCCATATGGGCGTCGAAGCCGAAATTCTCCGACTCGTCCTCGATTTGGCTGGTGACGAGGTTCCACCCGGCACGGCCGTCGCTCATCAGGTCGATCGCGGCAAACCGGCGAGCGATGTTGTAAGGCTCGTTATAGGTCGTGGTGGCGGTCGCGATGAGGCCGATATGCGTGGTCATTGCTGCAAGCGCGGCCAGCACTGCAGTCGGCTCGAGCTTCACGGTGCGACTCAGCTTGGCACGGCTGGTGTCGCCGCGGGCAAGCGCCCGGCTGCCGTTCACGGCGGCGGTGTCCTGGAAGAAAATCATGTCGTAGCGTGCAGCTTCTGCTACCTGCGCAAGGTGCACGTACTGCTTCCAATCCATGTCGGCCGTGGGCACCGCGTCGGGATGCCGCCACCCCGCCAGATGATTGCCCGGCGTGCTGAGGAACGCGCCGAGATGCAGCATACGCTCGCTCACGAGGCGGCTCGCTGCTGGAAGCTGTTCGGCGGAATAGGTACGCCCAAATTGGCGCGTAAGGTCGTACCTTCGTATTCCGTACGGAAAATCCCACGCCGCTGCAGTTCCGGCACCACCAGGTCCACGAACTCCTCCAGCGGCTTGGGGTAATGTGCGAACAGCAGGTTGAAGCCGTCGCAGGCGCCCGCCTCCAGCCATTCCTGCATGTCGTCGGCCATCGAGGCGGGGGTGCCGTACAGCACGCGGTGAGCCTGCGACATGCCCAGTACGCGGCCGATCTGACGGATGGTCATGCCGCGATTGCCCATGGCGATGATCATCTGCTGCCGAGCGCGCGCCGCGTTGGAGGGCGGCAACTCAGGCAACGGGCCGTCCGGATCGAGCGAGCCGATATCCAGCCCACCGGACAACCGTGCCACACTGCGCAGCCCGGTCGCGTCATCCACTAGGTCGCGCAACTCGTCGTACTTGTCCTGCGCCTCCGCTGCGGTGCGGCCAACGATGGGCATGATGCCGGGAAAAATACGGATCTCGTCCGGCCCGCGACCGTGCAACGCGGCGCGCTCCCGTAGATCGCGGCAGAAGGCCTGGCCGTCGCCGATCGTGGTCTGCGCGGTGAACACCATGTCGGCGGAGCGCGCCGCCAGGTCCATGCCCACGGGCGACGACCCGGCTTGCGCCACCACGGGGCGGCCCTGCGGCGAGCGCGACACGTTCAGCGGACCGCGCACCCGGAAATGTGGACCGGCATGGTTGAGGATGTGCATCTTCGCCGGGTCGAACCACTGCCCGCTCGCCTTGTCGCGCAGGAAGGCGTCGTCGTCCCAACTATCCCACAAGCCGCGCACCACATCGTAGAACTCGGCGGCGCGGTCGTACCGCGCACCGTGCTCGAGATGCGCGTCGAAGCCGAAATTGACCGCCTCATCTTCCGCCTGCGAGGTGACGAGGTTCCAGCCCGCCCGGCCGCCACTGATGTGGTCGATGGTGAGGAACCGCCGGGCAAGATTGTAGGGCTCGTTATAGGTGGTGGTGCAGGTCGAGATCAGTCCGATATGGCTGGTGATGGCGGCGAGGCCGGCGATGGCGGTGACAGGCTCGATATGCGCCTGCCGGCCGTTCTTCGGATTGAACGGCTGGTGACCGTAAGCCACGTTGCTGCCGGGGATCGCGACGCTGTCCTGGAAGAACATCGCGTCCAGTTTGCCGCGCTCCGCCACTCGCGCCATGTGGGCCAGCCAGCGGAACGAGGTATCCGTTTCGGTGATCGCGTCGGGGTGGCGCCAGCCGGTGGGGTGGCAGCCCGGCACGCTGAAGAACGCACCGAACCGCAGTTTTTTGGTCAAGCGGCCAGGTCCAGTGCGCGATGCGCTTCCCGCAGCGCATGCAGCACGCGGTTGCGGGCGCGCACGGCGTCAACCGTAGCGAAGCGGATGGTATCTTCGCCCTCGGCCGCCGCCAGGGCGCGCACCGGGTCTAGCGCCGGCCAGGGGGCTTGCGGTAACGCCGGGTCGTGGCGAAAACGGTCCCCGGTGGTGTAATCCACCGGCACCAGCGCACGGGAGGCGGCCATCAGTGCACGGTTCTTGGCCGCATCATCACCCTGCAGCGCGCCAGCCCGAGACTGTAGGGCTTTCGCGGCGTCTACCAGCAGTGCCAGAGACATCCGGTCACCGAGCTTGCTGGACAACGCACCTAATTCCTCCAGCATCGCACTCGCATGTGCGGTGTAGTCGAGCGGCAACACCGCATCCGTCAGCAGCCGCCACACCGCGCGAACGAACACGCGAGTGTCGCGTGACAGGTTCGCCTGGTCGATCTTGTCCAGCAGGTCGTGCGGCGTATGCCACCACCAGCCCAGCGGATTGCGCATCTTCACCGGCCCCGGCGGCTGATGGCTGAGGCTGCCGAACAATGAGGGAATGCCTACGCCCCAGAACGACATGTCGCTGTTGCGCCCGGTACGCTTACCTTCGTGCGCCTCGTTCGTCTCGGCCCGAATGACATCGGCTGCCAGCCCGGCGAGTTCGGAGGCAACGGCGCTTTCCGTCAGCACATTGGCGCCGATGCCCCCGGTCGAGTCTACGTTCACATGCACGGCGCAGCGCAGCTCCAGCTCGTCCCAGTGATTGTCCACGTACCAGGTGGAGCCGGAATACCGTCCGTGCGAATGCCCCGACCAGAAGCAGAACCTCAGTCCGCGCCGCCACTGGCCTCGACCTAGCGCCAGCACCCGCGCACATTCGAGCATCGTGGCGTTGGCACTGCCATTGTCCATCACGCCGTAATACCAGGTGTCGTGATGGCCGGAGAACAGGATGAACGGGCCGTCCGGTTCCGGGCCATCCATGTCGGCGACCAGGATCGGCGTTTTGCGCCAGCCCGTGTCCACTGTCGCGTGCAACACCACATCCGGTGTCTCGCCTCGCTCCAGCCTCGCCCGCAGCGCCACACCGTCCGCTTGGGAAATGGTGCAGGTCACCGTCGCCGGCATGTCCTGCAGAGTGGTCGTCGAAGGGCTGCCCCAAACGGGGGAGATGCACATCTCGTGCAGATGTTCGTGCGGGCTGATATGCAGTTGCCCGGCGGCTCCGGCGCGTGCGGCACGGGCGGCCACGGCGGGGCTGGCGATTCCCTCGGCCAGCACGATGCAGCCGCGCAGGTCGCGCCCTGCGAAATCGGCCGCGGTGCCTTCGCCCACCGAGACCACCTTCGCCGACAACCCGCCCGGCGGCGAAGCGACCCCGAAGGAGTGGGTGATCGCCTGCACGGCCACGCCATCTACCGTCACCGCGGCCTCGCCGGGGAGACTAATATAGGCGTCGTGGGTCAGTAGCTTGGTATGGTAGCCGTAGCTGTCGAGCGCGGCTCGCACGCTGTGCATGCTGCTCATTTCGTCGGCGCTTCCCGATAGCTTGACCCAGCGCGCAAACTCCACGCAGTGGGCCATCAACCGGCTCGGGTCGACCGCCTCGACCAGCGAACTCGCTAGACCGTCCATTTCGCCGCCTTTCTTGGGTTGAGCGATTCTCGGATCGGTTGCAGCGATGCGTCAACCCTTGATTTGCTGGAAGCTGGCGCGGTTCTTGCTCGGCTGCACGACAAACTCGCCGCTTCGAACAGGGACTCCATGATGCGGACCAACCACCATCCAACGCGCCGTACCGTCCTGGCCGGCTCGGTCGCGGTGCTTGTTACGGCCGCCACCAGCGCCCGTGCCGACGCACCCGGAGACAAGATCCGCCCGATCGTCTTGCTGTCCAAACCGCAGGCGAGCGACCCTTCGTTGTTTCAGGCGGCACAGTTGGCGGCCCAACAATGGCGCAAGCTGGGGCTGGCCGTATCGGTGCAGGTCGTCAGCAGTTCGGAGCAGAATGCCGTCGTCTGGAACGAGCGGAAGAAGTGGGACATGACCACGTGGGAGATGGTCGGCCGCCCCGAGCGCAGCGATCCGGACGAACTGGTCTACAGCCTGTTCAACTCCGCATTGGCGCCGAGCGGCTATGATTTCGTCGGCTACGTGAACCCGGAATACGACACGCTGGCCCAGGCGCAACGGCAGGAATTGGACCGGCCAAAACGCCAGGCCCTCGTGAAGCAGGCGCAGGATGTCATCGGCCGGGACGTGCCGTACATCTACCTGGTGTATCCGCGCCGCTCCGCAGCGTTCAACAACCAGGTGTGGAAAGCCGATACCATCGTCAATGAGGCGGGCATCGGCATCCGCAACTTCTGGACCTTCGTCGCGGCCGAACCGCTGGGCGCGCAGAAGGACATGGTGCTGAACGCCAACAACGAGATCGACTTCATCAACCCGGTCCGCATGGACGCGATCGGTAGTTGGGTAACCGACCTGTTATGGGACAAGCTGACCCGCGTGGGCCCGGATGGTGAGCCGCGTCCGTGGGGCGCCGACAGCTTCAAGTGGACCAGTGACACCACGATGGAGGTGGTAGTTCGCGATGGCATGACGTTCCACGACGGCTCGCCCGTCACGATGGCGGACGTGCTGTACTCGTTCGACCTGCCCGCCCACAAGGACAAGACGCCGCAATTCTTCCCGTTTGTCAGCAACATCGACAGCGTAAAGCAGACCGGGCCGAGGACGGTTGTGTTCACCCTGAAGGCGCCGCAAGCCTCGTTCCCGACCACCACGCTATCCAAGATCAACTTGGTGCCGAAGCATGTGTGGGAGCCGATTGTGTCCGGCATGGCGGGTAAGCCGGACATGGTGGAGAACTTCAACGAGGAGAAGCATGTCGGCTCCGGCCCGTTCCGCTTCGTGCACTGGCACACCAACGAGGAGGTGATGCTGGAGCGCAATCCCGCGCACTGGTCCGCACCGAAGATGGAGCACTGGGTGTTACGCATCGTCCCCAACCAGGAGGCGACGCTCGGCATGATGAAGACGGGCGAGCTCAATTTCCTGGCGCTGTTCACCGGTGATCCGCGGGTATTGGCCGAGGTGCCGAAGCAGGCGCCGCAGGTGACGGTGGTGACGACGACGGATCTCGGTTTTCAGTTCCTGGCGCTGAATCTGCGCCGCGCGCCGTTCGATGACCCGGCGTTCCGGCGCGGCCTCTCCGCCGCGCTCAGCCGCAAGCTGATGGCGGCCGCGGCGTATAATGGCTTTGGCGTGCCGGCTGGCTCGTGCGTGTCGACGGCGCTGCCGTTCTGGCATGCCGACGACTCGCTGATCGATGGTGGCGACCTCAAGAAGGCGTCGCAGATCCTGGCGGATGCCGGGTATACGCTGGCCGACGGCGCCCTGCATTACCCGGCTGGTAAGCGAGAGACCTTGGCGAGTAATTGATGCAGGAAAGCTTGCCCCACATCTAAGATGCTGTTCTACGCCAAGCGCCTCGCGCAGATGGTCTTCGTCCTGTGGGCGATCGCCACCATCCTCTTCCTCATGTTTCGCCTGCTCCCGGCGGACCCGACGCTTGCCTATCTGGACCCGTCCTTCACCGAGGACCAACGCCAGCAGATCATGCACGAGTTCGGCCTCGACCAATCGCTCTGGCGGCAATACGTGCTGTATCTCGGCAACCTGTTGCACGGCGAATTTGGATTGTCCTTCCGCCAGCGCCTCCCGGTCACGGGTCTGGTGCTTGGCGTGCTGCCGAACACGTTGGTGCTGACGCTAAGCTCGCTGCTGGTCGCCTACGTGTTCGGCGCCTTCTTCGGTGCAGTGCTCGCCTGGAAGCGTGGCAGCAAGTTCGAAGCAATCGGCATCCCCCTCGTGCTGATCACCCGCGCCGCGCCGGAGTTCTGGGTTGGCATGGTGATGCTCGCGATCTTCGGATTTGGGCTGGCCTGGTTCCCGGCCGGCGGTGCCACCTCGCCCGGCGCCGTGTTCGCTTCTGGCTGGGCCAAATTCTTCTCCGCCGACTTCGCGCGTCACCTGGTGCTCCCGGCGATGACGCTCGCGATCGTGCTGCAGGGCCTGCCAGTGCTGCTGATGCGCTCCAACATGGTCGAGGTGATGGGCGAGGAATTCGTCTCCATGGCCCGCATGAAGGGTCTGCCCGAGCGCACCATCATGTTGCGCCACGCCGCGCGCAACGCGTTGCTGCCGGTCGTCACCGCCTTCGCGCTGGGCTTCGGCAACTCCGTCGGCGGCAATGTCGTGGTGGAGACGGTGTTCAGCTGGCCCGGCCTCGGCCGCATGCTGGTGGACGCCGTCAGCAGCAGCGACTACCCGCTGGCCCAGGGCGCGTTCCTGCTGATCGCGGCCGTGCTGGTCGTGATGAACTTCGTGGCCGACGTGCTGTATGGGGTGTTGGACCCAAGGATCGCGCATGCCCGGCAATAGCCTCGCCGTGCCCCTGCAGCGTCGCAAACGGGTTCGGCGGATCGACCCTTATACCGTCATCGGCGTCGGCATCTACGCCTGCTTCCTGGTCGCCGCCCTCTGCGCCGGGTGGCTCGCCGGATATGACCCGACCGAAATCCTGTTCACCGATGACGGGCAGCTCGCAGCCTCCCTGCCGCCGTCCGCCGAGCACTGGTTGGGCACCACCAACCTCGGCCGCGACATCTTCGCGCAGCTGATCCTCGGCGTGCGTCCCTCGCTTTTCGTGGGCGTGACCGCGGCGATTGGCGTCACCTCGCTCGGCACGCTCGTGGGCGTGGTGGCGGGCTATTTCGGTGGCTGGGTGGATCAGGTGCTGATGCGGCTGACCGACATAGTGTTAGGCGTGCCTTTCCTGCCGTTCGTCATCGTGCTGGTGTCACTGCTCGGCCCGTCGCTGCGAAACGTTGTGTTCGCGGTCGCGATCCTGCTGTGGCCGAATGCCGCGCGCGTGATCCGGGCGCAGGTGTTCACCGTCATGCAGCGCCAATTCATCGAGGCCGCCCGCGTCACCGGCGCCGGGCATGGCCGGGTGATGCTGGTGCATGTGCTGCCCAACATCCTGCCGCTCTCGTTGCTGTACGGTTCGATCGCGGTCGGCTGGGCGATCCTGACCCAGGCGAGCGTCTCGTTCCTCGGCTTCGGCGACCAGGACACGATCTCGTGGGGGTTCATGCTGCAAGACGCCTACGCCTCGCAAGCGCTGAGCCAGGGTCAATACAATTGGTTTGTGCCGCCGGGTATCTGCATCGTGTTGGTGGTAGTGGCAGGGTTCTTCCTCAGCCGCGGCTACGAGAACCTGATCTTTCCGAAGCTGGAAAGCTAGCGTGTCCGACATCCTCTCGGTGCACGACCTGACCGTCACCTACCGGACGGCAACAGGCCTGGCCTATGCCGTGGACAATGTGAGCCTGCAGGTACCGCAGGGTGCAATGCTCGGTCTGGTGGGCGAGTCTGGGTGTGGCAAGACCACGCTCGCCCGGGCGCTCACCGGCGTGTTGCCCGGCAATGCCCGCATCACCGCCGGGACCGTATCGCTCGCCGGAACTGACTTGCTGGCACTCTCGCCCGCCCGCCGACGCGCATTGCTGTGGCGGGAGATCAGCTTCGTCCCGCAATCCTCGATGAACTCGCTTGACCCGGTGTATCGCCTCGGCAGCCAGATGCGCGAGGTGCTGTGCGGCCGCGGCGGCCTGTCCCGCAGTGTCGCCAACACCCGTGCCGCCGAGTTGTTCGGCGCCGTCGGCCTCAGCCCGGCCCGTCTGTCCGACTACCCGCATCAATTCAGCGGCGGCATGCGGCAACGCGCCGCTATCGCCCTGGCGCTTGCCTTGAGCCCGAAACTGCTGATCGCCGACGAACCCGTCACCGCGCTGGACGTGATCGTGCAGCGCCAGGTGCTTGATTGCCTGCGTAGGCTCAGCACGGATTTGGGCGTGGCCGGGCTGTTCGTCACGCACGACATCTCCGTCGTGGCCTATCTCTGCGACATCACCGCCGTGATGTATGCCGGCCGCATCATCGAATACGGCCCGACCAGCGAGGTGTTGGCCCGCCCAGCGCACCCCTACACGATGGGGCTGATGAACGCCTTCCCCGACCTCGAAACGCCGGACCAAACCCTGGCGCCGATCGAAGGTGGCCCGCCCGACTTGCACGCGCCGCCGCGCGGTTGCCGGTTCGCGCCGCGTTGCCCGTTCGTCGAGCCAGCCTGCACCGAAACCGACCCGGCGGCCGGGACCGTCGCACCCGGACATTGGGCCGCATGCCGCCGGGTCACCGAAGCTGCAAGGCTGCGAGGCGAGGCGGAGAAGGTCAGCACGTGGCAGCACTGATCGAAGCCGCAGGCCTGACGAAACGCTACAAGCTCGGCCGCAGCCTGAAGCAGATCGCGCGCGGCCAGCACCCGGCGGTTCGGGCGGTGGATGGCATCGATCTTATCCTGCAACGCGGCGAAAGCGTCGGGTTGGTGGGAGAGTCCGGCAGCGGAAAAACCACCGTCGGCCGCCTCCTCCTGAAACTTACAGAGCCCACTTTCGGCGGTATCCGCTTCGGTGGCGCCGAGTTGACGGGGCTGTCCGGCCCGGCCCTGCGGCAGTTTCGCCAGCAGGCACAGCTCGTCTTCCAGAACCCGTTCGATGCAGTCAATCCGCGCTTCACTCTCCGCCAGGCCGTGGCGGAGCCGCTGGTCAACACCGGCGTGCCGCGCGCCGAGCGGGAAGGGCGGGTGGCGGAGGCGATGCGGCTGGTGCATCTCGGCGACATCGCGCGGCTCGGCAACAAGCGTCCCCGCGAACTGTCCGGTGGCCAATTGCAACGCGCCGTGCTCGCCCGCGCGCTGGTGCTGCGCCCGAGTTTCCTGGTGGCCGACGAGCCCGTCTCGATGCTGGACGTCAGCGTACGAGCCGGCGTGCTGAACCTGATGCGCGACCTGCGTGACGAGTTGGGACTGACCGCCCTATACATCTCGCACGACCTCACGCTGGTGCGGTACGTTTGCGAACGGACCATCGTCATGTACATGGGCCGCATCGTGGAGGACGGCCCGACCGACGCGGTGGTGCGGCGGCCCGGCCATCCCTATACCGTGGCATTGATCCAGGCAGCGCCGCGCCCCCGCACGGATCAGTCGCACGCGCCGCTGCCGCTTTCCGGCTCGCTGGGCAATGTCGCCAACCCACTCTCTGGCTGTCATTTGCGCGACCGCTGCCCGCATTCGTTCGCTCGATGCGCCACGGACGTTCCCGCATTGACGGAGGTTGCGCCGGGTCACCGCGCCGCGTGCCATCTGCACGCCAGCTGAGCCGCTTGCATTCCAGCGACAGCCGCCGAGAATGGTTGCATGACACGTTCCTCCGATAAATTCGCGACCCTGAGCGCCGCCGCGGCACCGGCCTTCTCCTGCGACGGGCAGACGGTGTTTTACTTGCGCGGCGCGGGAATGGCGCAGCTCTGGGCGATGACGGTGGACGGCACGGGCCATCGGGCGATCGCGGTGCCCGGTGAGAAAGTTGCGTTCCTCCGCCGCGCGCCCAAGGACGACCGGTTGATATTCGGCATCGACGGGGGCGGCGATGAGCGTCAGCAACTCTGGCTCGCGGAAGGGGCCGCGATCGCACCGCTGACCGAGGCGCCGCATGTGATCCATGATTTCGGTGCTTGGTCGCCGGATGGCACCGCCATCGCCTATGCCGCCAATGATCGCGACGAGGCGCATTTCGACGTCATCGTCCAGACGCTCGGCGGCGAGGCACGGCGGTTGTTTGAAGGCACGCACCAACTGGCGGTGTCCGCGTGGCATCCGGACGGCGACCGCCTGCTGCTGCTGGCAGACGAGGCGGAGGGTGACCAGGCGTTGTTCGTGCTGCACCTAAAAGATGGTTCCGTGCACGTCGTCCCGCATGCGCGCCCGGCGGCGTTCAAGAGCGTGCGGTGGGCGAAGGACGGCACGCATCTGCTGGGCCTCTCGGACGGTGGCGGCGAGTGGCAGAAGCTTTGCCGGATCAACCCCGACACCGGTGAGGTGACGCCGTGGGTTTCTGCACCGGAGGCGGACATCGAGGCATGGTCGCTCTCCCCGGATAGCACCCGACTTGCCACTGTGCAGAACGATCGCGGTTACATCGGGCTGCGTG
>CAXTWC010000083.1:0-8648 GCA_964247805.1 uncultured Acetobacteraceae bacterium
GAGATCACCGGCCCCGACAGCGACGGGCTGCACGACCGCCTGTCGCGCGCCGGGTTCCGCCGCAGCCATAACATCGCCTATGCGCCGGTTTGCCCGGCTTGCAACGCTTGTGTGCCGATCCGCATCCCGGTCGCCACCTTCCAGGCGGACCGCACGCTGCGCCGGGTCGCGCGGTATAATGCCGGGGTGGAAGGGTTCGAGGTCGCGGCGCGGGCGACGGCCGAGCAGTTTCAATTGTTCCAGCGCTACCAGATGGCTCGCCACGGCGACGGCGACATGGCCACGATGAGTTTCTACGACTACCGCGCGATGGTGGAAGACACGCCGATCGAGACCTCCATCATCGAATTCCGCGATCCGGACGATAGGCTGGTGGGCGCCTGCCTGACCGACCGGCTCGGCGACGGTCTCTCGGCGGTCTACAGCTACTTCGCGCCAGAGTTGGAGCGGCGTTCGCTGGGCAACTACGCGATCCTATGGCTGATCGAGCGGGCCCGGGCGCTGGGACTGCCGTATGTGTATCTGGGCTACTGGGTGCCGGAGAGCGCCAAGATGGCCTACAAGGCCCGCTTCCGCCCGTCCGAAGTGCTGGCTGGGGGCGCCTGGCGCGTGCTGAAGGACGCAGACCACGTGCCGATGCCAGCGGGTGAGACGGTGATGGTGTCCGAAAGCGGCTAGCCCCTTGAAGATCCTCCCCCCACTGGGGGGAGGGGGACCATGCGAAGTATGGTGGAGGGGGTTGGCCACACATACTGACTGTGCCCGCGTGCCCCCTCCGCCACCTCCCCCGTGACGGACGGGGGAGGAACTAGCGAGGATCAGAACCTAAGCTGCGCGGCTGACCGTGAAGTCGGCTATCTCATGCAAGCAGCTGCGGAGCGCGCTCTCCGGGAACACCTCCAGCGCCCTCTGCGCGATATCCGCGAACCGCCGGGCCCGGGCAAACGTCGCCTGCAAAGCCCCGCGGCGCTCCATCAACGCCAGCGCCTCCTCCAGATCGGCCTCGGTTTGCTCCGACTGTTCGATCGTCCGCGACCAAAACGCACGCTCCGCCGGAGTGCCGGCATGATACGCCGCCAGGACCGGCAAGGTGATCTTGCCCTCGCGGAAGTCGTCGCCGACCGTCTTGCCCAGCTTCACCTGGTCCGCCGCATAATCCAACGCGTCGTCCACCAGCTGGAACGCCATCCCGATCGCCGTGCCGTACTCGGCCAACGCCGCGACTTCGGGCTTCGGGCGGTCGGCCACCACCCCGCCCACCTTGCACGCCGCCGCGAACAAGGCCGCGGTCTTGCCGCCGATCACGTCCAAATAGCGCTCCTCGGACGTGGAAAGGTCGTTCTGCGTGGTCAATTGCAGCACCTCCCCCTCGGCGATGGTCGCGGCGGCGTGCGACAGGATCGCCAGCACCTCAAGCGAGCCGTCTTCCACCATCAACTGGAAGGCGCGCGCGAATAGGAAGTCACCCACCAGCACCGAGGCCTTGTTGCCGAAGATTGCGTTCGCACTGGCCAAGCCCCGGCGCAGCACGCTCTCGTCCACCACGTCGTCGTGCAGCAGCGTCGCCGTGTGGATGAACTCCACGCAAGCGGCCAGGTGCACATGGCGCTCCCCGGCATAGCCGCACATGCGGGCGCAGGCCAAGGTGAGGATGGGCCGCAACCGCTTGCCCCCGGCGGCCACGATATGGGCGGCAAGCTGCGGGATCAGCACCACCGGGCTGTCCATGCGCGACACGATGGCGCGGTTGCACGCTTTCATGTCGTCGCCGAGCAGCGAGGTCAGGCGGCCGAGCACGTCGTCACCCGCGTCGCTGCCGCCCGGGGCGTCCGTGCCGCCTCCCTTATGGGGTAGCGGAAGGCTGGCGAACGCGTCCAATGCGGAAAACTCCGGCTTGTTGGAGAAAGTAATGAAGGGGAGACTGCCCCCACCATATCGGCCCGCCGGAAAACCGGTCAAGGCGAGGCACCCACAGGACCTCCATGCAAGTCGTCATTAAGACCAACGATCCAGTCCGGCTCACCTTCCTGGTTGCCTTGCTGCAGGACGCCGGCATCGAGCCGATCGTGCTGGACGCCTATGCCAGCGCCACCGATGGCAGCATCGGCGCCATCCCCCGCCGCCTGGCCGTGCACGACGACGACGGGCCGGCTGCACTGCGCATCCTGCGGGAGGCCGGCGAGGCGTCGTGGATCTGACCGAAGGCACGCTGCTGGGCGGCCGGGTCATCTACCGGCAGCCGAAACACGGCTACCGCACCGGGATCGAACCCGTGTTGATGGCGGCCAGCGTGGCGGCTGAGCCCGGAATGCGCGTGCTGGAGGCTGGCACGGGCGCGGGTGCCGGGCTGCTCTGCCTACTGGCCCGGGTCCCAGGCGCTGCTGCAACCGGCGTGGAACAGGACGTCGACCTGGCTGCGCTGGCCCGGGCCAATCTCGCGGCCAATGGGATGGGGGACGGCACGGTGGAGACGGCTGACCTGCTCACCCTGCCCAGCGTGCCGGCGTTCGATCACGCGATGGCGAATCCGCCCTGGCACGAGACCCGCAGCACGTCCTCGCCCGACGCACTGCGCGACACCGCCAAGCGCGCGCGGCCCGGACTGCTGGCCGAGTGGGCGGCCGCCCTTGCCCGGCACGTGCGACCCGGCGGCAGCGTCACGTTCATCCTGCCTGCGGGGTCCGTGGGGGAGGCCATCGCGGTCCTGCTGGGATTGTCGTGCGGCGATCTGGCGCTGTTCCCACTATGGCCCCGGGCGGGACAGGAGGCGCGCCTGGTGCTGGTGCGCGCGGTCAAGGCAGCGCGCGGGCCATGCCGCATCCTCCCCGGCCTGGTGTTGCATGCGGAGCAAGGCTTTACCGCCGCCGCCCGCAGCATCCTGTGGGACGGCGCGCCGCTGGATCTTGGCTGAACTTGCGCCTCGAGGTTAGGGCAAAGCTTGCAAGTTCCTCCCTCGTTCTTCACGGGGGACGTGGCGGCGAAGCCGACGGAGGGGGGCGCGGGTATGGTCCGAGCGTGTCCGCCCCCTCCATCATGCTTCGCACGGTCCCCCTCCCCCGTGAAGAACAGGGAGGAACGCCGAATGCGATGGCCCTGCCCCGGAAAGGGAGAAGATGCTGGTCGGAGCGGCCGCTATTCGTCCGAAAGTGGGTGGCGGAGGTGCCACAGCCGCTCATGGGCGGCGACCAGGCTTTCCATGCTGCGGCGGCGGCCCAAATCGGCAGGCGTCGGACGCCGGGTCAACATCAGTTCCAAAGTGTGCAACAAAGTCTCAGCCACCTCGAAGTCGCCGATGTCACACGCGTGGTGGAACGCCACGAGGATTTTGTCCGACAACCGCCGCCCCTGTCGGGGAGCGGTGCCAGCACTCTCCCGGGTGGCACCTTCTTCCGTTAATGCCACAGCCAGTCGCCTCCCTCGATTCGGTTCGGCTTACGGGCTTCCACATGGCATCCCGAGAATCGAAAATAAAACGTCAGGTTGACCAAAACAAGTCACGTTGCTCCTGGCGGCGTAACAAAGATACGTTAACGAACTGTTAACGCTTTTAAGAAACACTCAATCTTAACAAGTGATAGGCGCGCCTGAAAGGACCCGGTCGCTGCGTTCGGACACCTCCGCCCTCAATCCCATCAAATCCACGCTTTTCGCAACGAAAAAGTATCGGCGCCCGAGCCACGTTGGCTGGTGAGGTCGATGACGGCAGCCGCATGATCGACCGAGTGTGGCGCAGGTCGCCACGATCCTCGCGCAAATCGGCCGGTCCATATTTATGGATTGCCGCCGAGAATACGTGCAACAGGCTGTACGGATCCAAGCGTTCGAACGACTCCGGCATCGCCCGCCTCACCCCGACCTTCTCCCACAGACGAGCGAGAAGGATAGGACGACGGAATTAAGCGGCGTAGATCGCGGACTCGAATCCGTCCAGCAGCGCCAGCACCGTCGGATCCGCAAACGGCAGGATCTGCGTCATCAACACGCCCGCCACCCGGCTGGCCGGGTCGATCCAGTAATAGCAGTTTGCCAGCCCCGCCCAGGCCAGGCTGTTCGCCGCCCGCCCGGCATGCCCCTTCTCGCTGTTGATGACGAAGCCGTAGCCCCACCCTTTCACCATGCCAGGGAAGAACTCGGCGTCGTTGGAGGCGTGCGGCATCACCGTCTCCATCCGGCTGACATCGAGTGCGCCGATCTGGTTCTGCCCCATCTGCGCCACCGTCTCCGGACGCAGCACCCCGTCGCCGCCTCGCAACAGCATGGCGAGAAACCGCAAATAGTCGGGTGCCGTGGAATACAGACCCCCGCCCCCGCTCTCCAACTCCGGCTTGGACGGCCGCCCGGTGCTGGCGACCTTCAGCGAACCGTCCGCCAACCGGCTGTGGATCGTGACCACGCGGTCGCTATCCGGCCGGCCGAACTGCGTGTCCACCATGCCCAGCGGCCCGGTGATGTGCTCGGCCACGTAGGCGCCGAGCCCCTGCCCACTGAGCGCCTCCACCACCTTGCCCGCCCAGTCGACGCCGATGCCATACTCCCAGCGTTCGCCGGGGTCGAAGGCCAGCGGCATGTCCAGCCCGGCATTCAGCCCGCTCGCCGCCCCAGGCTTGCCGGTGACCTGGACATAGCGGCCGAGGCCGGCGTTCCACATTTCGTAGACGAAGCCGGACGTGTGGGTGAGCAGGTCGTGCAGCGTCACCTCGCGCCGGGCCGGGCGCAGAACGGGTTGGCCCCCGGCATCGAACCCCTCCAGCACCTGCAAATTGGCCAGCTTCGGCACGATCGAGCCAAGCGGCTGGTCCAATCCCACCCGGCCCTGCTCGACCATCTGCATGGCCGCCACCGATGTGACGGCCTTGGTCAGCGACGCGATCCAGCAGATGCTGTCCAGCGCCATGGGCACGCTACCGCCGAGTTGGCGCACGCCGAACGCGCCCTGGTACAGCGTGTCGGTCCCGTCCGTCGCCATCGCGACCACGCCGGGCACGTCGCCACCGTCAACCGCTTGCCGGAGCAACGCGTCGATGGCGCCGTACCCGCCCGGCGGCAGGCCGGCCCCGGTTCCCGCCGCCATCAGGCTGCCTCCGCGAGATACTCCATCGCCGCATCCACGCCGCCACGGCCATGCGGCACGCCGTTGATCTTCAGGCTCATTTCGATCGCGCCGAGGGTGCCGAGAACCATCGGCTCGTTCAGATCGCCCAAATGGCCGATGCGCAGCACCTGCCCGCCCAACTTGCCCAGCCCACCGCCCGTGGACACGTTGAACCGCTCCAGCGCCGTCTTGCGCACCACATCCACGTTGAACCCGGCGGGGAACTGCACCGCGGTCACCGAGTCGGACAGCCGGTCCGGCGTCAGGCAGAACAGCTCCGGCCCGCCCTCGTTGCCCGACCAGGTCCGCACCGCGCGCCGCACCGACTCGGCCAGGCGGTGATGCCGGGCGATGACGTTGTCCAACCCCTCCGCCTCGATCAGCCGCACCGACTCGGCGAGCCCGAAGAACAGACCGGTCGGGATGGTGCCCATGAAGGCGCGGAACGAACGCTTCTTCATCTCCGTCCAGTCGAAGTAGTGCCGCATTAGCCCGGCCGTCGCATGCGCCGCCATCGCCTTGTCCGAAACGGCGGTGAACGAGAACCCAGTCGGCAGCATCAGCCCCTTCTGGCTGCCACCGACCGCGGCATCGATCCCCCATTCGGCAAACCGGAACTCCAGCGAGCCGAGCGACGAGATCGTGTCCACCAGCAACAGCGCATCCGACCCGGCCGCGTCGATCGCCGCCCGCACGGATGGCAGGTCGATCGCCATCCCGGTGGACGTCTCGTTATGGACGCACATCACCGCCTTGGCGGCCGGGGTGGCCTTCAGCGCCGCCGTGATCGCGGCGTATTCCACGCCGCGGCGCCAATCCGGCCCGGCGACCACCACCGGCTTCAGCCCGAACTTCTCCGCCATCGCGGCCCAGCCTTCGCTGAACCAGCCGGTCTCCACGATCAGGACCGTATCGCCGGGCGAGCACAGGTTCACCAGCGTCGCTTCCCACGACCCATGGCCCGACGCAGTGTACAGGAACACGTCGCCTTCGGTCCGCAGCACCCGCTTCAGTCCGGCGACGGATTGGGCGAACACCTCGCCGAATTCGCCGTCCATGAAATCGATCGTCGGGCGGTCCATGGCGCGTAGGATCGAGTCGGGGATGTTGGTCGGGCCTGGATTGGCGAAGAACTGGCGGCCTGTCTTGCGCGGCATGGGGAGGCTCTCCGATTTGCTTGTCACTTCGTCCTGCTAAGCCACAGCCAGGTCAACCGCCTTCTCCACCAGGAACGCGCCACGGGCGGTCAAAACGGCACGCAATGTAGGTTCTACCATCGACCAGCCCTTGCAGGCGTCCGAACCCACGCACTTATGCAATCATCACTCCGACGGGTCGAGCCGATGGACCTCACCAGCGCAGCACTTTTCGTCCGCAAGGGTCAGCACTTTCCGCGACTCTGGCTTGGCGGCCATGTTCGCGCATGAGCGATACCCTGGATGCCGCCCTACGCACCTGCGACGCCGAACCGATCCACATCCCGGGCTCGATCCAGCCGCACGGCTTGCTGATCGTCGCCGACGCCGAGACCCTGATCGTCCACCACGTCGCGGGCGACGTCGAGGGTCGGCTCAACTGCGCGAATGCGGTCGGGATGGAGTTGTGCGCCCTGCTCGGCGCCGCTCCTGCCGACCGGATCGCCGGGGTGATCCGGTTGGGCAATGCCGGCGCCGGTTTCGCCGGGCAAATCACCACGCCGGCGGGCGAAACGCTGGATCTCAGCGCCTTTCTCACCGGCACGATGGTCGCCGTGGATCTGGAGCCCGCCTCGCCATGGCCGGAATCCGCGTTGACCGTGTTGGGACAGCTGGAAACCGCCTCCGCCGCATTCGAACGCGCCACCTCGCTCCAGGCCCTGTGCGAACAGGCAGCCAAGGTCTTTCGCGAGCTGACCGGGTTCGACCGCGTAATGATCTATCGCTTCGGCGAGAACGAAGCCGGCCGGGTATTGGCCGAGGCGCGTCGGGAGGGCATGCACTCCTTCCTCAACCACCATTTCCCCGCCTCCGACATCCCCGAGCAGGCCCGCGCGCTGTACGTGCGCAACTTGATCCGCGGGATCCCGGACGCGACCTACAGCCCCGCCCCGCTGCGTCCCACCGCGACCCCGATCGATCTGAGCGACAGCAGCCTGCGCAGCGTGTCGCCGATCCACCTGCAGTACCTGCACAACATGGGGGTCCGTGCGTCGGCCTCGATCTCGATCGTGCGCGACGGGACGTTGTGGGGCTTGGTCGCCTGCCACCACGATACGCCGCATCTGCTTACCTACGAGATACGCGCCGCCTGCCGCACCCTCGTCGGCGGACTGGCCCGGCAGATCAAGGCGCGCGAGGAGGCGGAAAGCTATCGCCAGCGCATCCGCTTCCGCAGCGTGGAAGACGACGTGCTGCATCTACTCGCACGCGACGGCACGCTGGATGAGGCGTTGGGCAACCACCTCACCGAGTTGTTCAAGATGCTGGACGCGGACGGCGTCGCCGTGCTGCGCGGGTCGGAGCTGATCATGAGCGGCGTGCATCCGCGCTCCGTCGAGATCCAGCCCCTGATGGAGTGGCTGCTGAAGCGGCCCGGCGATGCCGTGGTAACCTCCTCCGCCCTCTCCGAACTGTTCCCGCCAGCCGCTGCGTTCCGCGAGACCGGCAGCGGCATCCTGTCGGTTGTCTTGTCCGCCGAGGAGCCTTGGCTGCTGATCTGGTTCCGCGCCGAGCAGGTCGAAGTGGTCGAGTGGGCGGGCAATCCGCACAAGGCGGTCAACACCGGGCCCGGCAACGTGCTGAGCCCGCGCGCCTCCTTCGACGCGTGGCAGGAGACGGTGCGTGGCTGCTCGCGCCGCTGGTCCCTGGCGGAGGTGGATTCCGCCCGGCGCCTTCGCAGTGCCTTGCTCGACATGCGCCAGACCCGGCGCATGAAGGAGCTGAACGGCCAGTTGACCCGGCTATTGCAGGAGCAGACCCGCCTCGTCGAGCAGAAGGATTACCTCATCGGTGAGGTGAACCACCGGGTGCAGAACAGCCTGCAGCTGGTGTCGAGCTTCTTGCAGCTGCAGGCCCGCACGCTCGGCGATGCCGGGGTGGCCGCGATCCTGGAGGAGGCAAGGCGCCGCATCACGGCCGTGGCCTTGGTGCATCGTCGCCTGTATTCGGGCAACGAGACGCGTGCCGTGGACGCTGCCCGTTACATCGAGGAGCTCTGCACCGACACGCTCGCCTCGATGGGCGAGGATTGGACGCCGCATGTCTCGATGGACCTGGCGCCGGTGCTGATCCCGACCGACAGGGCGGTGACGCTCGGGTTGGTGGTGACGGAGTTGTTCATCAACATCAACAAGTATGCCTATGGCGGCGCGCCGGGGCCGATCGAGGTCCGTCTGCGAGAGGATCGGACCAATTTCACGCTGGAGGTAGCTGACCGCGGCAGTGGCAGCACGTCGCCCCGGCGCGGTTTTGGCTCGCGCATGATCGACGGCCTGGTGACGCAGATGGGCGGCCGGCTCACCCGGGAGGACAACAAACCGGGGTTGCGCGTGGTGCTCAGCGCTCCGGTGTAACACGCC
>CAXTWC010000083.1:8748-21868 GCA_964247805.1 uncultured Acetobacteraceae bacterium
GGCCATCGATCCGATTAGGGCGTAGATTTTTATCTGCAACGTTCGCATTCCTACTCTGCCATGTCACCGATCATACAACGCAACATCCCCCGCCCTACTCGCGATTGCTCTTCCAGTCCGACCCATAGCGATGCGACCATGTCACGTCGCCCATCGGACCGTAAGAAAGGACCAAACCTTCGAAGGTGGGCATCTGGCCCGCGCCGTAGCCGCCGCGATTACGCTGTTCCTCGGTGGGCGCCACAACGTAGCAGTGCGCGGCTTTAGCGATGGCGGAGCAAAACAGATTGCCGTCGCCGGTCGCCAGCGTGGGATACTTGAGGTTCAAGTCGCTCGCCATGTCGGGCGGCGGGATACGCGCCACCAAACAAGCGATGAACCAGACCTTTTCGACAAGCCCGGACCATTGCGAGAACATGTTGGTCTGGCTGCGATCGAACCCCTGCCCGATCTGTACGTAGGCGGGTAGCCCGTGACTATTGATGACGACATTCTTGAGGCGTCCGGTCGGGCTCGAACGCGCAACGGAAGCGACCCAGTCGATGACGTGGTCGCGGGTGTCGGTGACCTCGACATCCCAGGTATTCCACATTTGGATCTTCGACCAACTGATCCTCTTGTCGTTCAACGCCATCGACGGCTGTTCCAGGGTGAACATAGCTTCCTCCCACCACCGCAATATCGTTACCATAGTGAACCGATAACACAAGTAGAAGGACCTTGCCGGGAGTGGTGGGCTGCAACGGACCGAAGAGGCATCTCGGTGCTGCTTTGCTCCTCAAGGTCTAGAGCGCAGGGAGCGCTGCCGTTCCAGAAGTCCAGAGCAACCCTGATGGTCTATGCCGGGGTAGCGCTGAGGTTTACCTCAATCGGGCTATGACTGCTTGTGGGTGCACAGCGCACCTGCACGAGCAGCAAGCGTAGGGTGGGCTGCTTGCAGCCCACCATCTGCCCGCGTCATGTCGTTTCGTCACGTCCGTCGGTGCTGTATCGGTGGGCTGCGAGCAGCCCACCCGACGGCGTCCACATCGTGGGCGAGAACTGCCACTGACGCTGCGCCCGTAAATAAGCCCTACACTAAGGCTGCGACTAAGCAGGCCGTTGTTGAAACTGTCCCCTGTCGTGTGGTCATGTAGCCGCCCATGAACGCTAAGGCTGCTCCTAACCCACATTCCGACGCGACCCTGACCGAACTCGCCTCCCTTGGGATGCGGGCGGCGCGGGTCGTCACGCGACTGATGGAGATCGAGCAACAGGCGGCTGACGTCATCGCGAGCTTATTGCCCGCGACAAGCCGCCAGCCGGTATCCTTGAGCGAGGCCGAAGCCGCTGGCCGGGACATCGATGCCGTGGCCGCGGCGATGGCGCAGGCTGTGCCGCGGGTCGAGGGATTGGCGCGGGCGTTCGACCGCCTGTCACGCTCGGTGCGGCACACTGTCGCCCTGATGCAGCGAATGGCGGCCGGCTGGCCACGCGCCGGGTCGGCGGACGATCGGCACGCAATGGTGCGCCGGCAGGTAGCACGCGGAGTGGCCGACGCTATCCGGCGCGAGACCGATGGCGAAGCAGCGGAACGGCTGTTCGATGACCTGGCCGAGCGGCTCGACGATCCTGCAATCGCGGACGAAATCCTCGTGCTGCCGGTCGAGGAGGTCGTGCGCCGGATCTGCCGCGATCTGGGGCTGGCAATGCGCACCGTGCAGGACATGGGCGAGCCGCCAACGGCACCGGACGACGGATGGCGGCCGCTTGATACCTGTTAGGCCCGCCCTACTTCCACTCGCCCTACTCCCACTCAATCGTCCCGGGCGGCTTGCTGGTGATGTCGTAGGTCACCCGATTGACACCCCTTACTTCACCCACGATCCGACCGGCCACCCGTCCCAGGAAACCCATGTCGAACGGGTAGAATTCCGCCGTCATGCCGTCCGTGCTCGTGACGGCGCGCAACGCGCAGGCCTGTTCGTAGCTGCGCTGGTCGCCCATCACCCCTACCGTGCGCACCGGCAGCAGCACGGCGAAGGCCTGCCAGATCGCGTCATACAATCCGGCGTTGCGGATCTCCTCGAGGAAGATCGCGTCCACGTGGCGCAGCGTCTCCAGCGCCGGGCGGGTGATCGCACCCGGAATGCGGATCGCGAGCCCCGGCCCCGGGAACGGATGCCGTCCGACCAACGCAGCCGGCAAGCCCAACTCGCGGCCCAGCTTGCGGACCTCGTCCTTGAACAATTCGCGCAAGGGTTCGACCAACTTCATGCGCATGCGTGCGGGCAGGCCGCCGACATTGTGGTGGCTCTTGATCGTCACGCTCGGACCACCCGAAACGCTCACGCTCTCGATGACATCCGGGTATAGCGTGCCCTGGGCGAGGAAGTCGGCACCGCCGATTCGAGCGGCTTCCTCCTCGAACACGTCGATGAACAAACCACCAATCGTCTTGCGCTTGGTCTCGGGGTCGCTCACTCCCTCCAGCGCGTTCAGAAACAAGTCGGAGGCGTCTCGATGCACCAGGCGAATGTTGAAGCGGTCGCGGAACGTGCGGTCCACTTCCTCCGCCTCGCCGCGGCGCAGCAGGCCGTGATCGACGAAGATGCAGGTGAGCTGGTCGCCGATCGCCTCGTGGATCAGCACCGCCGCGACCGAGGAGTCGACGCCGCCCGACAAGCCGCAGATCACCCGTCCGCCACCCACCTGGGCTCGGATGCGGGCGATCGCCTCCTGGCGGAATTCGGCCATCGTCCAATCACCGATCAAACCGGCCACCCCGTGGGTGAAGTTGCGCAGCAGGTCGGCGCCGTGCGGCGTGTGCACCACCTCGGGATGGAACTGCACGCCGTAGAAGCCGCGCGCCTCGTCGGCCACGACGGCGAACGGCGCGCCCTCGCTGGCAGCCATGCTGCGGAAGCCATCGGGAAGTGCGGTCACGCGGTCGCCATGACTCATCCACACCTGCTCGCGCATGCCCGGCGCCCACACGCCGTCCAGCAGCTTGCTGGATTGGGTGACGTCCACGAAGGCGCGGCCGAACTCCTGGATGCCGCTCGACTCGACGGCGCCGCCGAGCGCTTGGCACATCAACTGCTGGCCGTAGCAGATCCCGAGCACGGGGACGCCCATGGTCCACACGATGCCGGGTGCGCGCGGACTGTCCGGGTCGGTGACGCTGGCCGGGCCGCCGGACAAGATCAGCGCCCGTGGGCGCCACGCCAGGATCCTTTCGGGATCGGCGTTGAACGGCCAGATTTCGCAGTAGATGCCGCTTTCACGCAGCCGGCGGGCGATCAACTGGGTGACCTGACTGCCGAAATCGAGGACGAGCACGCGCTCGCTATGCCTGTCGAGCTCTATCATGGCGTCTTCCAGCACACGCGACCGTTCGGGGCAACCCCTGCAGGCGTTTCGCGTTCGTTGCGTGCAGACGACGCCTAAAATGGGTGTTATTGTCCTAAATAAGAGGACCGCTGCTGCGCCGGTCATAAGACGAGCAGGGATTTCGAAGTTTATGGTGCCGAACAGGCTTGCTCGTGCATTCAACCGGTTGCATGCCACCGTCATACGCTTGCGTGTAATGGAGGTATTGGCGCCGTGGCGGCCGGACTCCGATCAAAAGCGCCCCGAGATCCACCGTCTGCTGGAAACCTTCGCGGGGCTCAGTTCTGGCTACGCGCAGTTCGGCGAGCCGGAACGGGCCTTGGTGAAGGCTTTGATGCTCAATCCACTGGTCGATACCGCATGGTGGGCCAGGCTGATCACGGCGGCGACCCGGTCCAACGTTCCGGACGAGATCTCGTCTGAACTGACCGGAATGGTTGCGCGCCTGCAATTCGTCGCCGACGGCTTCCCAGCGCTTGCCGCGCTTTTGGAAGAGTCGAGCTCCGCCGGCGATGCCGATGCGCCTGGCATCGTTCTGACCCTTTTGGGAAGCGACCAGGATCCTGTTTCGCTCGAGCGCGTGGCCGGCGCCATCCAAGGTGTGCACGAGCTCTGGACCGTGGCGCAGGATCTGACCGGGGAGCCCGGCGCCTTGCAGTTGGTCGGCAGCGATCCCGGGCCGACGACGGCGCTGTATTTCGATGGCGCGGCGGATCCGCTGGTCGAGCTCCGGTCGCTACTGATCTCGGTCTGGAGCAACGCCGCGCGGCTGCCGGGCGTGCCGGCCGAGCAACAGGCAGCGCTCATCCCCGACATGTTGCCGGTGCTCGAACGGATCGGCCGCGAGGTCGACGCTGCACGCATCCGCAGCACGATCGAGAGCGGTGCGAGGCGGTTGCTGGAGGCAGATTGCTCGTTGCGTGGCCTGGATCTCGCCACCATCACGGCACCCGAGCCGCCCGTATACGCGGCACCCCCTCGGGCCAACCCTCTACCCACATTAGACTTCTCATCCGACGATATGGGTTACCTTGCCGAGGTGATTGCGGAGGAGCGGCGTCAACTGCAGCACGCCGGGCCGCCCCGCCGCCTGTGGCAAAGCCCGGTGCCGACACGGTGACGATCTCAGGCCGCGATCCGAAGGACCTCGGCCAGCGCATCCTCGACCCCGGCAGCGAAGCGGTCCACGATCTCGTCTATGTCGGCCGGCGTCGCGATATACGGCGGTGCCAGCAGCACGTGGTCGCCCTCAATCCCGTCGATCGTGCCGCCGCCGGGGTAGCAAGCCAGGCCATGCGCGAAAGCCGCCGCCTTGATGCGGCCGTTGACGTTCACCGCACTTGGAAACGGCACCTTGCCGTCGCGGTCCTGCACCAGCTCGATCGCCCAAAACAAGCCGCGGCCGCGCACGTCGCCGACATGGGGATGCTGGCCGAACCGCGCCTGCAGCCTTGCACCGAGTTGCTCGCCCCGAGCCGTCACATTTGCCAGCAGGTCCTCCTCCGCGATCACCTGCTGCACCGCCAATGCGGCAGCGCAGGCGACCGGGTGGGCGGCGTAGGTGTGACCATGCCGGTGCAAGCCGGAGCCGGCCCGCAAGGCCTCCACGATCCTGCCCGCGATCAGCAACCCGCCGATCGGCTGGTAGCCACCACCCAGCCCCTTGGCCACGACCTGGATGTCGGGGACCACGCCCTCCTGTTCCCAGGCGTGCATCGTCCCGGTGCGACCCATGCCGCACATCACCTCGTCTAGAATCAACAGCGCGCCATGCCGGTCGCACACCGCCCGGATCGCGGCGAAATAGCCCGGTACCGCGGTCACGCAGCCGGTCGTGGCACCCACCACAGGTTCGGCGATGAACGCGGCAACGGTGTCGGGGCCGAGGCGCTGGAACTCCGCCTCCAGCTCGGCCGCCAGGCGCGCCACGTAATCCGCATCGACCTCGCCGGGGCGCTGCTCGCGATAGGCGTAACAGGGTGACACGTGGCTGAACGCCGGGCTGAGCATCGGCTCGTACGGCTCGCGGCGTTGCATGTGGCCGCCTGCCGCGAGGGCACCCAGCGTGTTGCCGTGATAGCTCTGCCGCCGGCCGATGAAGCGGTGGCGCCGGGTCTGCCCGGTTTCCAACGCGTATTGCCGGGCGAGCTTGAGCGCGCTCTCCACCGCCTCGGACCCGCTGCTGACGAAATAGGCCGCGGTCAGCCCGCCCGGGGCGTGGCCCACCAGGCACTCCGCCAACGCCTCGGCGGGGCGGTTGGTGTAGAAGCCGGTGTGCGCGTAGCACAGCTCGCCGGCCTGCGCGCGGATCGCCTCCACCACGCGGGGATGGCCGTGGCCCAGGCAGGCCACCGCGGCGCCGCCGGAGCCGTCGATCACCTCGCGGCCGTCCTCCGAGCGGATCAGCAAGCCCTGCGCCTGCACCGCCACGAACGGCCTCTCGGTCAGGCTGCGGTGCAACAGGTGGGTCATCGCATCAGCGCCCTCCGAACAATACGGTAGCAGACTGCATGACCTTGGACTGATAGGCCAGGTTCAGCGGCGCGGTGTGGGAGTGGTAGTCGCCGATCGCCCGCATCAGCTCACCCCCGGTCTCGTTCAGGTAGGTGCGCAGGATCAACCCGGCCGCCGCGATGTTGTAACATGGGCGCACGAGCAATTGGCTGCGGACGGTGCTATCTGGCTGCCCGGTATAGCGCGCCAGCGCCGGCAGCCACCGGGTGTTGATCTGCATGAAGCCGAGATCCTCGGACCCGTCGGCGTTGAGGTGTATGGTGCCTACTTCCCCGCCCTCCACCACATGGATAGACGGAAGCACCCGTGGCGGAAGGTGATACAGCGACGCAACCAGCGTCATGCAGGCGACGAACGGGACCGCCATCAACCGCGCCCTTTCCCAACATCCAGGGACCGAATTCCATGACCGAACACGACCGCCCCAGCCGCGATGCCGGCTTCACCTTGCTCGAGATCCTGGTGGTGATTGCCATCCTCGGCTTGCTGATCGGACTGGTGGCGCCGGCCGTGCTGCGCCAACTCGGCGGCGCGCGGGTCAACATCGCACGCCAGTCGATCGAGCGGCTCGGCTCGGTGCTGGATTTGTACAAGCTCGATGTCGGATCGTATCCCTCCACCGAGCAGGGCCTGATTGCGCTCTCCACCCGGCCGACCGGCGCGAGCAATTGGAGCGGCCCGTATGTGAAGGGGGACGCGACGCCGCTGGACGCGTGGAACCATCCCTACACCTATCGCAGCCCGTCGCAGCGCAGCGGCCATGATTACGACCTGTGCTCGATGGGCCCGAACGGCACCGGGGGGGACGGGCAGATCTGCAACCCTTAGCATTGCTTCCTCCCCCGCTTCGCAGGGGAGGAACACGACCTCACCGCTGCAGCCCGGTGCGGCTGCGCAGCGACTGGTTGGGGTCGGCGGACCCCGACGGCAGCAGTTGATTGAGCTGCTGCGGCACCGCCGCCGCGCCGTTCAGGTTCTCCCGCAGATCCTCGGTCAGCGACCGGGCATCCCGCTGGTCGTGCACCACGTGCGGCGTGATCAGCACCAGCAGCTCGGTCCGCGTACGCGAATTGGTCTGCTGACTGGCCAACGCCCCGAGCAGCGGAATGTCCTTCAGCCACGGAATGCCCTGGTTCTCCCGCGAGTCGGAGTCCGAGATCAGCCCGGCGAGCCCCACCGTCTGCCCGTCCTGGATCACCACCCGAGACGTCACGTTGCGCTCGTTGAACGTCGGGCTGGTGATGCCGGCGGTGGTGACGGTCGGCGCCACCGTGCTCACCTCCTGCGAGATGTCGAGCGTCACCAGGCCGCCGCTGTTCACCCGCGGGGTCACCTGCATGATCACACCGGTCTGCTGGTAGTTCACCGAGTTGATCACCGGCGACCCGGTGGTGATCGTGCTCTGCGACGTCTGGCTGAGGTAGGGCACCAGCGCACCCACCTCGAGCTTGGCTGGCTCGTTGTCCAGCACCAGCAATTGTGGCGACGACAGCACCTTCACCTTGGTCACCGACTGCAACAGGCTGAGTGCCGCGGACGTGCTGCTGGGTCCGCTGAGCACGAACCCGGGAAAGCCGCTGGCGAAACCGGGGAAACCGCCGACCGCCGTCGACGGGGCCGCGTAGGACAACGCCCCTTGCAGCCCGGCCGAGAAGAAGAATTGCGTGCCGTAGTTAAGGGCATCGTTCAGGTCCACCTCCGCGATCGTGGCGTCGATGCGGACCTGCAGCGGCACGATGTCCAGCTTGCGCAGCATGGTCTCGACCGTGTCGTTCTCCTGCGGCGTCGCATACACCAGCAGCGCGTTGTTCTGCGAGTTCGGGATGATCCGCATGGTGTCGGCATTCGCGCCCGACCCTCCACCCGAGGCATCGTTGGGGTCCAGGCCGCCCAGCAGCGGGTTGCCGGATGCGGGCGCCGCGGGGGCCGAGGCCGCGGTGGAAGCGGCGGGCGCGGACGTCGTGCTGCCGCCGCCGAGACCCGATCCACCCAGCCCGCCGCCACCCAGCCCGCCCGTGTTGGCGCCGCTGTTGGTGATCCCGTTGCCGGTGGTCGGCGTGATCCCGCCGCTCTGCGAACGGATGCCGTTCTGGTTGGCGTTGCTCTGCGGTGTCGGCACGGCCGTGACGCTGTTCGGCGTAAAGGCCTGCTGCAGCACATAGGCGGTGTCGTTGCTGCGGCTATTCTGCAGGTAATACACATGCCACGAGCGCACCGTCAGCCGGCGCTTACGCTCCACCAGAGCGTAGATCCGTCGCGCCTCGTCGATGTAGCGCGGCTGGCTGGACACCACGAGCACCGAGGTAATCCGCGCCATCGGGATCACGCGCACCAGGCTGGACGCGCCGGCCCCGCGCAGCCCGTCCTGCATGGCCGAGGCGAAGTCCTTGGCATCGCCCGAGGTGACCGGCAGCAGCGCGTAGGACTGGCCGGCCAGAACGTCGATGTCGAAGGCGTCGATCAGCCCGCTCAGCACCTGCTGCGTGGAGGGATCGCCGCTGATGATCAGGGCATTGCGCCCAGGATCCGCTACGATGCGGCCGCCATTCTGCACGAAGGGCTGCAATGTCTTGGCGAGGTCATCGGCGCTGGCGTATTTCAACGGACGCAGGCTCGTGCCCGCGCCGCCCAGGCCCCCGGCGAGACCCGGCGCACTCGCGGCCGCGGCGGCTGGCATCACGCGGTAGATGCCGCCCGACTGCACCAGCGCCGCCCCGTTCTGCGACAGCAGCGTCTCCAGCACGGCCAGCAGTTGCGTGCGGTTCAGCGGCTGGGCGGTACGCAGCGTCGCCGTGCCGTGGACGGCCGGGTCGATCGTGTAGGTCTGGCCGAGCGTCGTGCCCAGGATCTGGCTCACCACCTCGCGGATGTCGGTGTCGGCGAAATTCAGCGACACGTCGCCGCCGCCATCACCGGCCGGACGCGGCTGCCGCAGGATCACATTGGGCGCCGCCGCCATGCTGACTTGCGGCGGCGGACTGGCGGTCGGCGTGCCCACTTCGCCGTTCACCCGCGCCGTGGCCTGACCCGCCGAGTTGCCGGGTTCGGGGAGGGTCGGAAAGCGGGTCCCCTCGACGGGTTGGCAAGCCATCAGGGCCGACAGGGGCAGCAGCGCCAGCAGCCGTCGTGCGGTCATGGAGTTGTCCTTGCCACCGGTGGCCCGGCGTGTTGAGCAGCGTTGCGTCATCCCGCGGGCTTGGTCACGAAGTTGGGAGGTGTCCTATCTGTCTGCCGCGGCGTCGGCAACAGCATGGCCGTAACGTACGCCGGGATGGGCACTGGCGTAGGAAAAGCGTAACATATGGCTGACTTTAGAAGCCGTCTTCCCCTCGGAGAGGGTCGGGTGAGGGATCTTCTCCCCCAGTCAAAGCCGCGCAGCTCCGTCACCCCGGCGCTCTCCCAGGAGCAGAGGGCGGCTCGGTAGCTCCGGCGCGATACGCCAGCACCGTGAAAGTCGCCTCGAGCGGGTGGCTCTCACCATTGCTGGCGGCCGGCGACGGATGCAGGGACAGATCGTCCACCAGCATGCGCGGCGTCGCCTGCGACAGGGCGGTGAACAGCGCCACAAGGACCGGCCATCCGCCTGTGACGGTGACCCGCAGCCCAATCCGGCGATAGCTGCCCACGGTCTCCGCCGGCAACACTTCCGCACTTGTCACGGTCGCGCCAGCCTTGACCGCCATGTCCTGAACGGCCTGCTGCAGTTGCGCGCCGGCGATCGCATCCGTGGCGCCGCCGAGCAACATGCGGGCCGGCGGCGGTGCGGTATCGGCTTGGGCGACCTGGCGTTGCAGCGCTGGCGCCGTGGCCGCAATCGCTTCCATGTGGTCCGCGAGGGTTTGCTGCTGCGTCAGGGACTCGGCCCGGCCCTGGTACCAGTCAATCGCCGGGGACACCGCTCCGAGCCAAACCAGGGCGAGCACCAGAAGTGTCAGGCTCACCGCCAAGGCCTGGCCCCGGCGCCCGGTCGGCAGCGACATCATGGGGCCAGGGTCGCGCGGATGGAGAACAGGTCCAAACGGTCCCCTACCCGCGTGACCGGGGCGTCGAACGCCGGGTCGCGCAGGTCGGGATTGGCGGAGAGCGTCCCGATCAGCTTTGCGGCCGCGGCGGATCGCCCGGAGACCGACAGTTTTCGTTCCCGCATCGTCAGGTTGGTCAGGTAGGTGTCGTCGGGCATCGCCGCCGTCAGTGCCGCGATCGCGCGTAGCGGGCTGCCGACCCGTGCTAGCTCGGCCGAGAACAGGTTGGCCCCGCTGTCGTTGTCGGCGACCCGGCGGCGCAGGGCTTCCACCAGCGCAACCTGCGGGCGCAGCGCCTCGATCCGCGCCTGCGTGGCGGCGATGCCGAGCTGCTGACGCACCACCGGCACCACCACGAGCGCCATCGCCAGGGCCGCGCATGCCCAGGCCGCCAAGGTGGCGGATCGCCGGTTGCGCGACGCTGTCCCATCATGCTGCAGGGGCAGATGCGCGACCGCTTGCCCGTCCGGCACCTCGATCGCGATTGGGCGCAGGCCCAGATCCTGCAGTGCCTCCAGGCTGGCCGCCACCGCGAGCTTCGGTACCAACAGCAGGCGCAGCATCAGCCGCCCGGCAGCGCGGTCCCGGCTTTCGACGCGCCAACTCCAATACAGATCGGCGGCGGCGAACGGGGTCAGCCGGTCCATCTCGTGGCCGAGCACGGCCTGCAGGTCCCGCTCGGCAGCCAGCGGCAGGGTGGCGGTTTGCTGCAGGAGGGTTGCAGGCGGCAATGCCACGACAACGGTATGCCGACTGCGCGAACGCTGGATCAGGCCGGGTTCGACCGGGCCGAGCAGCGTTTCCTCCCCTCGTCGACGCAAGCTGGCGACGAGTTGCGCGCCGGCCATCCGCACCACGAGGGCGTCGCGGTAATCGGCGCCAGCCCGCAGGCTGCTTGGCAGCATGTCAGCCATCTGCTGACGCCACCAGGCGAGGATCTCGCTCAACATGGCCGGTGTTTAGACGGAGTATGCATCGTCACCAATCGCGGAATTCAGCCGCTTGGATGCAGTCTCTCGGTGCGAGCGATGATGTCAGGCCAGGTGCGCCGTAACGCCGCAAGGAAGTGCAGGCGGACCCGGATCAGGGGTGGGATGTCCTTGCCGGTCCAACTGCTAAGCCACTGCCCGGCGTTGCCTCCTGCGCTACCCCAGTAGGCGAATTCGACCCGGTCCACCCCGTCCAGCAGCACCGAATCCTCCGGCTGCGGCGCTGGAGCAAGGCGGATGGCGTGCAAGGCCGGGACCCAGCGCATGACCAGTTGGTGCGCGGCGTCGACCCCGATACCGATATCGGCATCGCCCCCGCCGAGCGCTCCCGCGGCGCGACCAAGATCCGTGGTGAAGGCGAGCGTGGCAGGCCCGCCCGCGATGGTCGGGGGCTCGTTGACCGTGCCGGGGTCCATCTCGGCGATGAGGTGGCGAAGCAGGCGATCGGCGGCGCCGATGTCGGCGTGGGCCGCGATACTGCGCGACTGCATGTCCGCCGCGCGCTGGCCGAACTCCACGCCACCGGCGATGCCGGCGAGCACGAAGCCGAGGACCACGAGCGCGACGAGCAGCTCGAGCAAGGTGAACCCGGTGTCGCCGGCGGAAGAAGACTCTCCCCCTCCCCGTGAGGGAGGGGGTCGGGGGGAGGGGTGGGCCAGACACCATGTTTCCGCTGGTGCGCACCTGAGAAGCCCCGATCCCCGGACTGGGGCGCGGCTTACCCCTCCCCTAACCCCTCCCTCAAGGGGAGGGGGATGGGATGTTTTCGCTCGGATATCCCCACTCACGGCGGAGGCGACGGTGCGGTGGCCGCGCGCATCGTGTCGAGCTGGACCGATCGCGTCCTCCCGTCCTCCGTCCAGGACACGGCCGCACTCACCATGAACAACGCAAGCATCGGCGTGCCGCGGGGCGCCGACGGATCGGGCGCAGCAGTTGCCGTGGGCACGATCCGGACGCGCCAGTGAAAGCCGCTGCCCTCGTCGCCTTGCCGGTCGCTCGCCGTCAGGGCGTCCGTTGTACTGGCGGCAGCCAGGTGGGATGCGGCGCGGGACACGGCTTCGGTGTAGCGGCCCGACACAGCGGCGGCGCGCAGGCCACCCAACCCGCCGCTGAACAAAGCCGCCAAGGCGAAGGCCGCAATCAGGAACGCGACCAGAACCTCGAGCAAGGTAAAGCCACGGTCGTCGCTACGACGCATTTGCGATGCTCACCCGCCCCGTCAGCCAGTCCAGCACCACTCGCATGCGGACCGCGCCGGCCGCCACCAGCATGTCCGCACCGCCCGACGTGCCATCCGGACCGAAAATAATGGGGCGAGCCGGATTGCTGAGCACCGCCCCCAGCACGCGCGGAGGCGCGGCGCCAATCTGCACGATACCCGCCGCACCATTGATCGCGACCGCTACGGGGCGGTCCGCCGCAATCGCCTCGCTGCGGGCCGCACGCAAGCTACCGGCCAACTGGTTCGCCGCCATGCGTGCATTCAACCCGGCGCTGCGCATCGGGCCACGTGCGACGACTAGCCCAACCATCAGGCCGAGCACGGCAAGCACTACCAGCATTTCCAGCAGGGTGAAGCCGCGATCGTGGGACCGCGGCCGGGTCACGCCCGGATCAGCGTGCCGATCCCGCTCTGGAGGAACATCTCCAGCAAGCACGCATGGGGCAGCTTACCGTCCATGATGACCGCCGCCTTCACCCCGCCGCGGACGGCGTTCACGCAGGTCTCGACCTTCGGGATCATGCCCCCGCTGATCACGCCGCTGGCGATGTGGCGCTCGCAATCGGCCAGGGTCAGGTCGGGCATCAGCTTCTTCTCGCCATCCAGCACGCCGGGCACGTCGGTCAGCATCAGCAGCCGCTTGGCTCCCAAAGCCCCAGCAATGGCTCCCGCCACCGTGTCGGCATTGATGTTGTAGGTCTGCCCGTCCTCGCCCAGCCCAACGGGAGCGATCACCGGGATCAGCCCGGAGCCCGTCAGCGCATGAATGACACGGACATCGATCTCAGTCGGCTCACCAACGAAACCGAGGTCGAGTTCGCGCTCGATCCGGCTGCCGGGATCTTTCACGGTGCGCTGTAGCTTGCGAGCGCGGATCAGCCCGCCATCCTTGCCACAGATGCCGACCGCCATGGCGCCGGCTTGGTTGATCAGCCCGGCCACATGTTTGTTGACGGTGCCGGCCAGCACCATCTCCACAACTTCGACCATGGCCGCAT
>CAXTWC010000084.1:0-21822 GCA_964247805.1 uncultured Acetobacteraceae bacterium
AACCTGTGACCCTTCGCGTGTGAAGCGAATGCTCTACCGCTGAGCTACGCGCCCTCAAGCCTGGCTTCAAACCGGGCCGGGGCGTGTTCCTAACCGCGACCGGCAGCGCTGTCCAGAGCACCACGGCAAGCTATCTGCCTGGTTGGATCAAAACCCTGGGGGACCATGCGAAGCACCGGCGATCTTGGCCGAGTGCGCCTAGATTGCACCCGTCAGCGTCCAGGGCGTGCCGGGCTCGCACAGGATCGGCACGCCATTGGCCGTGCGGACGTCGGGGCTGAGCCCCATCTCGGCGCGGAGGGCGCGGAATAGCGCGCCATGAGCCACCACCAGCACCGGAGCCGGCCGGGTCAGCGCGTCCGTCACGGCGGAGACGGCGCGGGTGCGTAGGTCGACGAAGCTTTCACCGCCCTCGGGGGTGAGGCCGCTATCCACCCAGTCGGTGAACCAGGCGCCCCCCATCGCCGTACCCTCATGCACGCCGAACGACACTTCCTGCAGGTCGTCGATGATCGATACCGGTAGGTCTAGCACCGACGCCACGGCCTGAGCGGTGTCGCGCGCCCGCGATAGGGGAGAGCTCACGATGCTGACGATTCCGCGGCCCCGCAGCAACTGAGCGGCCGCAGCGGCCTGCGCCACCCCGGTCGCGTTGAGCGGGATGTCGGTCCGGCCCTGGCTGCGCCCCTGCGCGTTCCAGTCCGTCTCGCCGTGGCGGAGGAACCAGAACGCGCGGGCAGGCAACTGGCTCAGATCGAGAGACCTTCGGCGGCGATCATGCGCTGGACCGCCGGGCGCTGCTTCATCCGGGCGAAATGCTCGGCGATCGGGGCCGGACGCTCCACGCCCGCGCGGGGTGCCCAGCTCGCGACGTAGAACACGGCCGAGTCGCCGATCGAGTACTCGTCGCCAGCGACCCAAGGCTTGCCGCCGAGCTTCTCTGCCAGAATGTCCAGCCCCTTGGCGTAGATCTCGCGGCCGCGGGCCTGCACCGCTTCCTTCTGCGCCTCGTCCGGCGAGAAATTGGCGGGCCGTGCGATCCGGGTGAAGCCCTGCATGTGGACAGTCGCGACGGCGTAGTCCATCGCCTCGATCGCGCGCACCTCGGCGTCGGGGTCATGCGGCAGCAGCTTGGCGTCCGGGTTGGTGCGGGCGAGCCAAGTGGCGATCGCGCCGTATTCCGTCAGCACGCTGCCGTCATCGCGCATCAGGGCAGGGACCTTGGATTTCGGCGTGACCGCGACGAATTCGGGCTTGAACTGCTCGTTGGCCGAGACCTTGATCTGCTCGACCTCGTATGGCTTGCCGATCTCCTCCAGCAGGAGATGGATGCCGATCGAGCAGGCGCCCGGCGAAAAATACAGCTTCATAGCTTTCCCCTCAGTCGAACAGCGAACTGACGCTGCTTTCGTCGTTGATGCGGCGCATGGCCTCGGCGAGCAACGGAGCGATCGTGAAGGTTCGCAGGTTGGCCGAACCCCGTACCGCCTCGGTCGGCTCGATGCTGTCAGTGATGGTCAGCATCTCGATCGGCGCGGCGGCGATCCGCGCCACGGCGCCGCCCGACAGCACGCCATGCGTCACGTACACGCTGACCGAGCGGGCGCCTTCCGCCTTCAGCGCCACGGCGGCGTTGCACAGCGTGCCGCCGGAGTCGCAGATATCGTCGACCAGGATGCAGTCGAACCCCTCCACCTCGCCGATGATGTTCATCACTTCCGACACGCCGGCCCGTTCGCGCCGCTTGTCGATGATGGCGAGGTCGCAGTTCAGCCGGGAGGCCATGTTGCGCGCCCGCAGCACACCGCCCACGTCGGGCGAGACGATCATGATCTCCCGCCCGGCAAAGCGCTGCTGGATGTCGGAGGCGAACAGCGGAGCCGCGTAGAGGTTGTCCACGGGGATGTCGAAGAAGCCCTGGATCTGGCCGGCATGTAGGTCCAGCGTCAGCACGCGATTGGCGCCGGCCTCGGTGATGAGGTTGGCGACCAGCTTGGCGCTGATCGGGGTGCGTGGCGCGGTCTTACGATCCTGCCGCGCATAACCGAAATACGGCACGACCGCGGTCACCCGGCGCGCGCTCGATCGGCGCAGCGCATCCAGGGTGATCAACAGCTCCATCAGGTTGTCGTTGGCCGGGTAGGAGGTGGATTGCAGCACGAAGACGTCCTCGCCGCGGACGTTCTCGTGGATCTCGACGAAAACCTCCATGTCGGCGAACCGGCGGATCGAGGCGTGGGTCAACGGGATGTTGAGACTCGCGGCTACGGCCTCGGCCAGCGGCCGGTTGCTGTTGCAGGCGACGATCTTCATGGCTTTGGGATCCCGGTGCAGCGGCAGCCGGGTTCTAGCAACCGTTCACCGTGCTGTCATCTAGCAGCCTGAACGGTTGGTGCTGGTGCAGAAATGCCCTCTCCCGAGGGAGAGAGAGAGAAGAAAGTCAGTCCGCCTTCTCTGCTGCTGAGGCGGCGCTCGCGGTGGCGGGCTTGGTCTTACGCCCGGTGGCGTTCACCACGACTTCATGCACGCCGCTCGCCGCCTCGGTGGAGACGACGACGGCGACATCGCCCCAATATTGGTCCAACGAGCCGATCGGCACCTCGTTGATCTGCACCACCCGCCCCAGTTCCTGGCCGTGCACGTCGGTCACGATCCACTGTATCTCGACCCGGGTCGTCTTGCCCGCGCCGGGGGCGGTCTTGATATCGCCGACCACGGTGAAGTCGGCGCCTTTGGCGGTGTCCTGCACCACGTCGCCGAGATTGGGCAGCCGGGCCGTCATCTGCTTGGTCAGCGACATGTTTCCGTCGCCCGGGGCGCCCGTCACGCCCTTGAAATACAACACGGGGGGCCGGTTCAGCAGGCTGTGCGGATCGCTCATCTCCCGCCGCGCCTCGATGCCGCCGAGCAGGGCGACGACTTTCGGGGCTTCGGCATCCGCGGCGGCCTTGAGCGTCGCGGGCTGCCCGGCGGCCCAGTCCTGGGCCGGGACGGGTGGGCCTTGGCTGGCGCCCTGAGGCCGTCCGCGCGGGTCCATCACCGTGTAGGTCGGCACCACGGACCCGTTCTCCAGGTCCGCAGAGAGCGCCAGGCTCCAGTCGCCGCGCTCCACCGGAGCGGCATTGGCGGGAAGTTCCTGTGCCACGAGGGCGTCGGCGAGGGCCGAGGACCAGGCTTTCGCCGCGTCATCCGTCAGCAGCGATGCCGTGGGCAGCGGGATGGCGAGCCGGGACGGCGGTGGTAGCGCCAGGCGCTCGGCGGTGGCACCGGGCCTGCCCAGGAAAGGCTGCGGGAGGTCACCGCAACCGGCCAGGGCCAGCAACACCGCCAGCGTAAGAGAACGGTTCATGTCAGGACGCAGCCGAACAACACCATCAGCACCAGGAACAAGATCACGCAGATCGGGAAATATTGCATGCGATAACCGAAATCTGATGGCCGATCGGGCCACCCCCTGCAAGCGTGCGGCGGCGATGGCTGAAGAAACGCCGCTCGTCGGGTAGTGTGTCGGCGCCGAGAACCGTCACGCTGGCGCCGGCCTGGCGGAGGCGAGCGGCGCAGTAGCCGGGCAGGTCGAACAGCCAGTGGCCTGGCCGGCCATCCACGAAGAAGCGGCGATCGGCCGCGTCGCGGGCCAGCACGGCGTCACGCAGATCGGCCGCGACCTCGTAGGAGTGCGGGCCGATGCAGGGGCCGACCGCAGCATGCACGCCTTCCCCCATGGCTTGGACCACTGCCTCCAGCACCCCGGAGAGGGCACCGCGCCACCCGGCATGGGCCGCGCCAACGACGCCGGGCGCGGCGAACAGGACGGGCACGCAATCGGCGGTGATGATGCCGAGGCCGATGCCGGGGCGGCGCGTGACCATCGCGTCGGCGCGCGGGCCAGCGCCGGGTTGCCAGGGTTCCTCGACGATGGCCACGTCCGGCCCATGCACTTGGGTCACCCCGACCAGCGCCGCTACGCCGATCGTCTCGGCGACCCGGCGGCGGTTCTCGGCGATGGCGGCCGGGTCGTCGGCGCTGGAGAGGCTGCAGTTGAGGCTGGCGAACGGCCCGGTGGAGACGCCGCCCTCGCGGGTGAAGAAGCCGTGGGGGGCAGCGAGGGCCTCGTCGCGCAAATGCGGGATCATGGTTCGAATCCGGCGGGCGTTGGCAGCCCGGGTGAGGTGAGAGCGAGCGCCTTGAACAGCGCACCCATTCGGTCCGGTTCGGCCAGGCGGCGGCCGGCTTCGGTCATCCGCATCGCCTGGCGAGGGGGTAGGGTGGTGGCGAGGCGATGGATGCGGGCGAACAGGCCGAGGCGGGTGAGGAACTTGCCCTGCGGCAGGGGTCCGTACGAGGGCAGGCCGGAGGCGCGGGCGAAGGCGGCGAAGTCGACATGGGCGGTGAGGTCGGCACAGCCGGGGTCGGCGAGCGGGTTGGCAGGCTGGCCGTTGCGGAGCGCTTGCAGGCTGTCGCCGGGTCCGCTGACGGAGGGGCCGTAATCGAGGAACAGGGCGAGTCCCGGGGAGGCGCGCAGGCGGGCGCCGAGGTGCTCGGCGAGAGCGGGATCGCGGTATTCGTAGACGGTAGCGTTCGCCTCCTCGCCCTCTCCCTTACTTAAAACGCCGTCTCCCTCAGGGTGAGGGGCCTCGCCGCACTCCGGTCGGGTCGAAGCACCCCTCACCCAACCCTCTCCCGAGGGGAGAGGGCGCTTTAAGTAAGGGAGTGGGGAAAAGGGGAGGACGCTCGCGGCGGCTTCGACCCATGCGCCTTCCGCCACGAAGCGTTCCGTCCAGTCCTCGCCACGCTGCACGAACTGCCGGATCGGCAACGCATCCAGGAACTCGTTGGCGAGCAGGATCAGCGGACCGTTCGGCAGATCCTCGACCCGGTCGTGCCACTCCGCCCCGGGGAGTGCAGCAGCCTGAACCGCCCGTAGCCGGAGTGAGGTCTCAACCAAATGCACCCGCAGCGCTGCCCGAAACGCCGGTGCGACGCGGGCGACGGCGCGAAGGGCGTCCGCCATCAACGTGCCCCGGCCCGGCCCGGCCTCGGCCAGGATGACCGGATCGGGACGGCCCATCCCGTCCCAGGCAATCGCTGCCCAGGCGCCTAGGACCTCGCCAAAAGCCTGGCTGATCTCGGGGGCGGTGGTGAAGTCGGCGAACGGGTCGTGCTCGGCGTAGTACTGGGCATTGGCCCGCGCCATGAACAAGTCCAGCCGCTCCATCAGGCCAAGACAGGTCGGGGATACGCTCGGATCATCAGGACCAAGCCGACCAACAGCATCGGAATCGAGAGCAACTGGCCCATGGTGGCGCCATCGTACAGGTAGCCCAGGAAGGCATCGGGCTGGCGGAACAACTCGCCGATGCTGCGAGCGATGGCGTAGCCCACCAGGAACGTGCCCGTTAGGAACCCAAAGCGGGCACGGATCGCCTCCCGCCGGGATAGCACCCACATGAGGGTGAACAGCAGCAAGCCCTCCATCAAGGCCTGGTAGATTTGGCTGGGATGGCGCGGTTCGGGACCGGCTTGGGGGAAGATCATCGCCCAGGGCAGCCAATCGGGTGCCGGACGGCCCCAGAGTTCGCCGTTGATGAAGTTGGCGACGCGACCGAGGCCGAGGCCGATCGGCGTTACCACCGCAATCCGGTCGGCAAAGCCCAGTAGTGGGATGTCATACTTCCAGCAGTAGATCACCAACGCCACCACGACGCCGAGCGCGCCGCCATGGAACGACATCCCGCCCTGCCAAACGGCGAAAATGGTCGCGGGGTCGGCGAAGAACCGGCTGGGTTGGTAGAACAGCACATAGCCGAACCGCCCCCCCAGTACGACGCCCAACGTGGCCCAGGTGAGGAAGTCGTCGGTCTGCTCGGGCGTGGCCACGGCGGGCGTGCGCAATACGAGCCGGCGCATGATCCGCCATCCCAGCAACAGGCTGCCGATATAGGCCAGGGCATACCAGCGGATGGCGAGCGGCCCGAGCTGCACCAGCACCGGGTCGAACTGCGGAAACAGCAGGACGGGGATCAACGATACGAGTCCGGCGTGTCGAGATAATCCATGATGTAGCGCCGAACGCCTTCCTCGAGAACCGTGAACTGGCCGCCATAGCCGGCCGCGCGCAAACGCTCCGTGGTGGCTTGGGTGAAGGACTGATAGCCGGCGCGAAGATGCGACGGCATGTCGATGAACTCGATCCGTTCCGGGACCTGCGCTGCCCGGCACACCGCCTCGGCCAAGTGCTGGTAGGAGCGTGCGTTGCCGGTGCCCACGTTGAACAGCCCGTTCACGCCGGGTGATGCGAGCAGCCAGAGCAGGATGTCCACCACGTCGCCGACCCAGATGAAGTCGCGCATCTGCTGTCCGTCGGCCAGGCCGGGTTCGGTGGAGCGGAACAGCTTCGGTGCGTGCCCGGCGAGGATGTCGTCGTGTTTGACCTTCACGACCGAGATCATCGAGCCTTTGTGGTATTCGTTCGGGCCGTAGACGTTGAAGAATTTCAGCCCGGCCCACTGCGGCGGCCGCTTGGAGCCGGCCTTCAGCATCTTGGCGACGCGGAGATCGAAGGCGTGCTTGCTCCAACCATACAGGGTTTTCGGCCGGAGGGTGGTCAGGGCGTCGATGTCGTCCTCGAACCCAGCCGAGCCGTCGCCGTACGTGGAGGCGGAGGAGGCATAGACGAAGCGGACGCGATGGGCCGCGCACCAGTTCCACAACATCAGTGGCAGTTCGACGTTGGTCATCCAGACCAGGTCACCGTCGGTGGCGCTGGTGGAACTGATGGCGCCCATGTGGAACACCATCTCAAGCGGCGGATTGGTGGCCAGGAAGTGCTCGACCGCGTCCGGCATCAGCAATAACGCCGGCGGATGGGCGGTAAGGTTGCGCCACTTCCCTTCCGACCCCAGCCAGTCGACGACGGCCACCTCGTGCCCCGCTTCGGCGAGGGCTGCGTTCAGGTTGGAACCGATGAAGCCAGCGCCGCCGGTGACCAGGATCATGCACGGGTTATAGGGGCGGTACGATGGTCAGGCCAGGGGCGGAGTTTTGGTCGGTTTAGTTCCTCCTCCACCCTGCGTCGCACGGTTCCCCATCGTCGCTTTGCAGGGGAGGAACGCGGGGCTCAATACGCGTGCCGGCTGCGGACCTCGCGCAGGATCGTCAGCGCCATGATCTTTAGGTCGAAGCGAACCGTCCAATTCTCGATATAGAACAGGTCGCATGCAACGCGCTGCTCGATCTGCTCCACGGTGGCGGTCTCGCCCCGCCAGCCATTCACCTGGGCCCAGCCGGTGATGCCGGGCTTCACCCGGTGCCTGATCGCATAGGTCTTCACGACCTCGGCAAACAACTGATCGGCCGCCTTGGTGTTCGGCGCGTGCGGGCGGGGGCCCACCAGCGACATCGTGCCGTTGAGTACGTTGAACAGCTGCGGCAACTCGTCGATCGAGAGCTTGCGGATGATCCGGCCTACGCGGGTGATACGGGGGTCGTTGCGGGTGGTTTGCCGGTCGGCCAGCAGATCGGCCGCACCATGCTCCATCGAGCGGAATTTGTAGCAAAGGAACAGCCGGTTGTTGAAGCCCATCCGGGGCTGACGGAACAGCACCGGGCCAGGTGAGTCGAGCTTGATCAGCAGCGCCGTCAGCAACAAGACCGGCGACAGGATCAGCAGCGCCAAGGTGCCCAGGCTGTAATCCAACACCACCTTCTGCAAGGCCCGCCAGTCCTTCAGCGGCGTTTTGCGGACCGACACGACGGGATTGCTGCCGATCGCCTCAAATTGGGTGCCGGAGAATTGCAGGCCCGCCAGATCGGTCGTGAGCACGATGTCGGCCACGGTGCTGCTCAGCTTGTCGATCACAGCGCGGATCCGCTCGGGCGCGCTGAGTGGCAAGGCGATCACGATGATGTCGACCTGCTCCTCGCGGGAGCACGCCACGAGGTCGTCCACCGTGCCGCGCACCGATATCTCGGACTGGGCAGGCGGCACCCGGGCCATTCGATCGTCGAAGATGCCGATCACGCGGTACTTGCCGGGTTCGCCCTTGAGCCGGTCGATGAATTCGCCGCTGAAGTCACTGACCCCGACGATGGCGATCTTGCGGGCCAGGCGCCCCGATCGCGTCCAGCGCCGCACCAGCCGGCTGAGCGGAATACGGCTGCCGCCGATCAGCAGAGCGGCCATGCCGGCCCAAACCGCCGGCCAGGTGCGCGATGGGAGGCGGCCCTGGTAGAACACGAAAAGGCAGCCGATCAGCATAAAGGTGCCGATGGCCAGCGGCTTGATCATGAGCCGGATCTGCTGGCCGCGGGAGACCAGCGCCGATTGCGAGTAGACCCGGTCGCGCGCGAGACTAAAGCTGGTCGCGAGCGCACCGACCATCGACGCGAGCCCGACGGCGCCCTGGGGTGCGCGACCGTAAACCCACGTGATCAGCCCAAGCGACAGCACGCCGGCCAAGCCGAGCAGCAGCAGATCCAAGCCCCTGATGAGGCCGGCAACAACGGGAAACGAGATCGTCTCCGCCACGCGTCGCCCGTAGAAACTCACCGGGTAACCGCTCTCCCGTTCCGCAGCCAGGTCAAAGCTCTAGGTGCCGGAGCGCCGAATCCGGAACGACTCTAATAGAGACCAGTAAACAACGATTTTCAACGGTTGTCGTGCCAGGCACTGCCCACCCTGGCCGAAACCAACCGTCGCCGGCTCCGTTGGGAGCGGACATCGCATAACGGAGAATCTGCAATGCCCTTCATCAAGGCGTCGGACGGCACGGAGCTGTTCTACAACGACTGGGGCAGCGGCAAGCCAGTGGTCCTGATCCACGGCTGGCCGCTCAATTCCGAGATGTGGGAGTATCAGGCACCGGTTCTGGCGAGCAATGGTTACCGGGTCATTGCCTATGACCGTCGTGGGTTCGGCAAGTCGGGCCAACCTTGGGCGGGGTATGATTACGACACGCTTGCGTCCGACCTGCAGGCGATCATGGAGGGGTTGGATCTGACCGGGGCCACCCTCGTCGGCTTTTCGATGGGCGGCGGCGAGGTGGCCCGCTATTTGTCGCGCTACGGCACGGCGCGGGTAGCCAAGGCCGTGCTGTTGTCCGCCGTCACGCCGATGCTGCTCAAGACGCCGACCCATCCCGACGGTGCCGATCAGTCGGTATTCGACAAGATCCTGGACGGGCTGGCGACGGACCGGCCGAACTTCCTGGCGGGTTTCGGCAAGCAGTTCTTCGGCGCTGGGTTGCTGAACTTTACGGTCACCACCGAGATCCTGGAATGGTCGCTTTGGATGGCCATGAAGGCGTCGCCTAAGGCCACGACCGACTGCGTGCGGGCCTTCTCCGCGACCGACTTCCGCCCGGACATGAAGGCGTTCACCATTCCGACGCTGGTGATCCACGGCACGTCGGATGCGACCGTGCCGATCGACATCTCTGGCCGGGAGGCCGCCCGGATGATCGCCGGTGCCCAGTTCCTGGAGTACGAGGGCGCGCCGCACGCTACGTTCTTCGCGTCGAAAGACAGGCTCAACGCGGATTTGCTGGCGTTCATCGGCTAACGCCCACTCCGTTTCTACTCCCTCTCCCTCGAAGGAGAGGGAGTAGTCGGGTCTGTGTTGGTTTGGAGGAGCGGTGCTAGGACTTGCGCCGGGATCGCGGCGGCGGCCATGACCGGGTCAGCTGCTGCGGGCTCGGATGCTGGACGTGGCTCGGCTCGCCCTCGGCCAACATGCGGGAATGAGCAGCGGCCCAGTCGTCCATCGATTCAACCGGACCTAGCCAACGCGTAACACTTGCCTCGTCACACCACGCCGAGAGCCGTGCCATGGCGGCCCGATGGGAACCTGCGCTGCGATAGGCCTTCATGCTGGCCAGGTCGTCCCATGCGGTCGCCGTCCAAAACACCAGCCGCCGGTCGGCCAGTAGCCGCATGCCACGGAACCCGGCGCTTCGCCGCGCTTGCGACGAGGATCGGAGCGCGTACCAGACGAAGCCCGGCAAGTACCGCGGGGAGGCCAAGCGCAGCCGGGTCAGGCTGATCAAGGCCACGGTGTCAGGCCTGGTTCAACTCGATCAAACTGCGGCGGATCGCACGCCCACGGTCGATCTTATGCTCGATATAGGTGGCATCCCCCCACCGGACGGCCCGCGCCATAGCCTGGGCGTCCTCGGTGAAGCGGGCCAGCATCTCCAGCAACGCCTCCCGGTTGTTGAGGAATACATCGCGCCACATCACCGGGTCGGACGCGGCGATGCGGGTGAAATCGCGGAACCCGGCGGCGGCGAAGCGCATCACCTGCTGCCGGCTCTCGTCGGCCAGGTCGTCGGCCGTGCCGCAGATGGTGAAGGCGATCAAGTGGGGCAGATGGCTGACGATGGCCACGACCCGGTCGTGATGGCCCGGGTCCATCGTCTCGATCTGCGCACCCAAGCCCTGCCACAGGGCCGTGACCCGCTCGACAGCAGCCACGTCGCAGTCGGGCAGGGGGGTGAGCAGGCACCAGCGCCCCTGGAACAGGGTGGCGAACCCGGCGTCCGGTCCGGAGAACTCGGTGCCGGCCATCGGATGCGCGGGGACGAGGTGCACGTGTGACGGCAAAACGGCCGTCAGGTCGCGGATGACGGATTGCTTGGTCGATCCGGTATCCGTCACCACCGTGCCCGGCGCCAGATGCGGAGCGATCGCCGCCCCGAGTGACGCGAAGGCGCCAACCGGGGCGCACAGCATCACGCAATCGGCGTCCGCGACGGCCCGGGCCAAGTCTGGCTCGACGAGGTCGGCGATCCCAAGTTCGCTCACGCGACGGAGCACGGCCGGGTCGCTATCGTGGGCCACGAGCTGCCCGACCAGGCCGGACCGTTCCCGGCAGGCGCGCAGCACCGAGCTCCCGATCAGCCCGAGCCCGATGACGGCGAGCCGGCGGAAGACGGGTTCAGCCATGCCGGGAGGCCAATGCCTCCGCAACCAAGTCGCACTCCTCCGCCGTGCCCACGGTGATGCGCAGGCAGTGCGCCAGGTTGTAGGCTCGCATGGCACGGACGATGATCCCGCGGCGGCGCAGGGCGGCGTCGGCAGCGTCGGCGGCATCCGGCGTGCCGAAATCGGCTAGCAGGAAATTGCCCTCGCTGGGCCAGACCTTGATGCCGAGCGCCTCGAGCGCCGCCGACAGCTTGGCCCGTTGGGTGGCATTGTGGGCGCGCCCGGCCTCTACCCAATGCTGCTCCGACAGGGCGGCGACCCCGGCTTCCTGCGCCACCAGGTTGACATTGAACGGGCCGCGCGCCCGGTTCAGCATGTCGATGATCGCCGGCGGGCCGTAACACCAGCCCAGCCGCATCCCCCCCATGCCGAAGATCTTGCTGAACGTGCGGGTCATCACCGTATTGTCCCCGGCATCCACCAGCTTGGTGCCCGCATCGTAATCCGGGCGGTCCACATACTCGCTATAGGCGGCGTCGATCAGCAGCAGCACGTCCGGCGGCAGCCCGGCCCGCAGCCGCTCCACCTCGGATTGCGGCAATAGGCTGCCCGTCGGGTTGTTGGGGTTGGCGATGATCACCATGCGCGTGGCGGGGGACACGGCCGCCAGCATTGCGTCGACGTCGGTGGTGAGATCGCGCTCCGGCACCTTGATCACCCGGGCGCCGACGCTGGTGCCGGCGATGTCGTACATGACGAAGCCGTGCGCGCTCATCACGATCTCCGCCTCCGGTCCGGCATAGCAGTGGATCAGCAGGGCCAGCAGCTCGTCCGATCCATTGCCGCAGACGATCCGCTCCGGGTCCAGGCCGAAGCGCGAGCCGATCGCTTGGCGCAGGTCGTGGCAGCCGCCATCGGGATAGCGATGCATCTCGGCGGCGGCCCGGGTCGCGGCGGCGACGGCGGCAGGCGGCGGCCCGAACGCACCCTCGTTGGACGAGAGCTTGATCACCCGATTGACGCCGGTCAGTTGTGCCTCGCCGCCCACGTAGGGCGCGATCTTCAGGATAGAGGGGTTGCGGCGGGGACCCGGATGCGTGGCACTCATGATGTTGCTCCAATCGGGACGGCGTAGGCGCCCAGCACGAGCGGCGGGCGCAAGGTGGCGGTCAAGGTGGACAGCCGTGGATCATCGTCCGCAACGAAACCCGCCACGTCCACCAGCACGCGGGCGGCCCCCGAACCTGAGTCGCGGCGGAGCACCGTCGTTCCGGTCTCGAAGCCTGCCTCGGCCAGGGCGGCGCCCAGCCGGGCTCGGCTCTGCTCCAGCCCGACCTCCAGGCCCAGGAACGACCGGTCATCCCCGCTCGGGTCCGGCGGAGCCGCGGATACCACCAACGCCGGAAGCTCGCGCGTGCCTTCCGGGCGAGCCATCCAGAATGGCAGGCGGCTCACGACGTGGATGCGCGGATCGTCCTTGTGCAGCAGCGCCGTCCACCAGGCAGCCGAAGCGGGCTCGTCCTCGGTCGGCAGCGGCAGCACGGCGGCGGAGGCGGTGCCGGCGCTCACTTCACCTACCGCCTGGGCCGGGGTGCGATGGACCCGGATCGGCGTGAGTGCACCGAAATGCTCGCGCGCGGCCGCTATATAGCCGCTGGACACATCGGGCGCGCACACGGCCAGCACAAACGGGGCCTGAATCGCCGTCATGCCGGTGATCAGCTCGCGCCATATCTGCACCAAGCGGCCCGGCGGGAAACGGCCGGTGTGGCGGGCTAGCAGCCGGCGGATGATGGCCGCCTCCCGCCCTGGTCGGAGCGCCACCCGGCCCTTCGCCGCAAGCTGGCCGACTTTCTCCACCACGGTGGCGCGTTGCATCAGCAGGTCGTGCAGCGCGTCGTCCAGCAGATCGAGCTCCCCGCGCAAGGCCAAAAGGTCCGGCGGTGGAGCCGGTTGCGAAGTGCTGGACATGGGCGCACGCATAAACCGGGGCGTGCGCCTGGGCAAACGCATAACCGTCGCGAGCTGGATACGCCGGGCTCCACGGTCCCGTATTCGCTCCCAACATGGCCGGCGATGTTGCTCTGACTTGGTAGCGTCGCCATACAAAGGGGCGTGGATCACGCCCCGACCCTTCAACCGGACGCACTCGCGCCGGTAACTCACCAATTTGCCCGATTCTCTGGATCGTTCGCGCTCGATTGTGGCCAGAGCCTGCCGGGGGTGGATGTCGCATACCAGACCTACGGCACGCTCAATGCGGCACGCAGCAACGCGATCCTGGTCTGCCACGCCTTGACCGGGGATCAGTACTTGGCCGAACGCCACCCCATCACCGGCAAGCCCGGCTGGTGGGAGGCCGTGGTCGGGCCCGGCTTGCCCATCGACATCGACCGGTATTTCGTCATCTGCACCAACGTTCTCGGCTCGTGCCTGGGTTCGACCGGGCCGCGATCGGTCAACCCGACGACCGGGGAACCCTGGAGCACCGATTTCCCTCCGGTCACCATCCGAGACATGGTTCGGGCGCAAAAGCTGCTGGTGGAGCATTTGGGCATCGCCCGCTTGTTCGCCGTCGTTGGCGGATCGATGGGCGGCATGCAGGTGTTGGAATGGGCGTCCACCTACCCGGCCATGGTGTTCGCGGCGGTCCCGATCGCCACCGCGCCCTTCCACTCCGCGCAGAACATCGCCTTCCACGAGGTCGGGCGGCAGGCGATCTTCGCCGATCCGGAGTATCGCGACGGCCGCTACTGGGAGACGGGGCAGGTGCCGGCGCGCGGCCTCGCGGTGGCGCGGATGGCGGCCCACATCACCTACCTGTCGGAGCAGGCGCTGACCCGCAAATTCGGCCGCCGCCTGCAGGCGGGTCCCGACCGTGCGAAGGAGGCGCTGAGCCTGTTCGGCGACATGTTCGAGGTGGAGAGCTATTTGCGCCACCAAGGCAGCACCTTCGTCCGTCGGTTCGACGCCAATTCCTACCTGACGATCACCCGGGCGATGGATTTCTTCGATTTGGCCGCCGAGCACGATGGCGATCTGTCGGCTGCGTTCCGGGGCACGCGCACGCGCTTCTGCGTGGTGTCGTTCACCTCGGACTGGCTGTTTCCGACAGCGCAGTCCCGCAACATCGCCCGGGCGCTCAACCGGGCGGCGGCCAACGTCAGCTTCGTGGAGATCGCCTCGGACAAGGGTCACGACGCCTTCCTGCTGGACGAGCCGGATTTCCACCGCACTCTGGGTGGGTTCCTGCGCGGCTGTGCGGAGCATGCGGGGTTGGCCGGGTGAACGCACGAGCCACGGCCCATACGATCTTAGTTCCTCCCCCCTCCTTCACGGGGGAGGTGGCGGCGAAGTCGACCGAGGGAGAGCCGGGCAACCACCGAGTGCAGCGCCGCGCACCCTCCACCATGCTTCGCACAGCCCCCCTACATCGCGAGGAACAGTGGCGGAACGCCAAACCGAGCCGCCCATCCTTATGGGGGGCGCCGCGCAGGTGAAGCCACAACCCATCCAGTTCGTCGCGAAGAACATGCGACTCGATCTGCGGCTGATGAGCGAGATGATCAGCCCCGGTAGCCGCGTCTTGGACATCGGCTGCGGCGATGGCGACCTGCTCGACCATCTGTTCCGCACCCGCGGCTGCGACGCCCGCGGCATCGAGTTGGACATGGCGGCCGTCACCCACGCCGTCGCCCACGGCCTGCCCGTCATGCATGGCGACGCCGACACCGACCTTGAGCACTATCCGGACGCCGCATTCGACTACGTGGTGCTGTCGCGCACCCTGCAGGCGGTGGAACGTCCGCGCGAGGTGCTGCGGCAGATGCTGCGGATCAGCACGCGCGCGCTCGTCTCGTTCCCGAATTTCGGCCACTGGTCGGTGCGCTGGCAGTTGCTCTCTGCCGGGCGGATGCCGATGACCAAGACGTGGGATCGGCCATGGCACGAGACGCCCAACATCCACCCTTGCACCATCCGCGACTTCTTCGACCTGTGTTCGGAGGAAGGTTACGCCGTTGAGCGCTGGCTGGCAGTCGACGAACTCGGTCGCCGGTCACCCTGGCGGCGCTTCCCACGTCTGGCCAATCTATTTGGCGAGCAGGCACTCTTTCTGCTGCGGCGCGCCGCCTAGCAGGAGAATTGGTCGGAGCGAGAGGATTCGAACCTCCGGCCTCTGGCTCCCGAAGCAAGCGCTCTACCAGGCTGAGCTACGCTCCGACCGCGACCGAAGTATGTCTCCGGCCAGGTGGGGCGTATAGCGCCCGGCGACGGCACCCGCAAGCTACGTCCGCGCTGGAAGCGTCAGTAGCCGACGCAAAATAGCTGGGACGTCCGGCAGGACTTCGTACAGCGCGCGCGCCGACGGGTCCGCGAAGCCGTCGGTGACGAACTCGTTCAACAGGTTGATCAGGCCGGTGGCCCAGCCGTTCAGGTTGGCGATCAGCACGGGGCGGTCGTGCAGGCCCAACTGGCGCCAGGTGATGATCTCGATCGTCTCGTCCAGCGTGCCGAGGCCGCCGGGCATCGTGACGAAGGCATCGGCGTGCTCGGCCATCAGCGCTTTGCGGGTGTGCATCGTCTCGGTCACCAGCAGGTCCGTAACGCCGGGATGGGCCACTTCGCGGGCGCGCAGGAAGTCGGGGATGATCCCCGTCACCGCACCGCCGGCTGCCAGGGCGCCGTCGGCCACCGCACCCATCAGTCCGACGCGGCCGCCGCCGTAGATCAATCGGATCCCGTATGAGGCGAGGCCACGGCCAAGCGCCTCGGCGCCGGCCCGCCAGGCCGGGTCGTGGCCCACGCGGGACCCGCAAAAGACGGCAACGGAGCGAATGTTGGCTGGCATGAATACGGCGATCTCCCGACGGGCGCACAACTGCCGGGAAAGCCGCCCGGTGTCATGCGCTTTTCGTTTGGCAGCAACGCGACGGAGATGACACGATTGCACCCGGTACATGAGGGAGCTTGGTGCATGCGGGCAATGGTGATGGGTGGCGTGGCGTTGGCGATCGGTCTGGTGGGCATGGCCCACGCGGCGGACCAGACGGCGATCAAGTCAGACGATGTGATCGCCGCACGTCAGGCCGGGTTCGACCTGCAGCAAGGCGTGATGGCCGCGATGAAGGCGACCGTCGATGCGGGCGGCTCGGTGAAGCCACTGACCGATGGCGCCAAGGGGCTATCCAGCTGGGGCCACGTGATCCCGACCATGTTCCCGGAAGGCACCGAGACCGGGCATAATACCAAGGCCAAGAAGGAGGTCTGGTCCGACCGCGCCGGCTTCGAGAAGGACGCGGTGAATTTCTACCAAGCCGCTGACAAGCTCGTGACTTTGGCCGAGGCGGACGACAAGGCCGGTTTCGCCGCTCAGTACAAGGAGGTGGGTGGCGCCTGTGGGGCTTGCCACCGCGCGTATCGCGAGCGGAATTGAGCCGGTTTAGCGTTTCGGGTCCGCTACGGCCGCGGGCGTAAACCCGCAAGAGCTCGGCCCCTTGCTGGCGCTGGAACGGGCAGGCATGGCACCTTATTTGCCGGCCCGGCGCGCCCGGGTTAGGACACGCGCCAGCAAGGAGACCATGATGCAGGATGCCGCGCGGGTGATGACGCCCGAGGCCAGCCTTTCCCCGGCGCCCAAGCTGCCGGCAAACCTCAGCGAGCAGACCGTGCTCGCCGTGCACCATTGGACCGACCGGCTGTTCAGTCTGACGCTGACCCGCGACCCCGGCTTTCGCTTCGAAAATGGCCAGTTCGCCATGATCGGCTTGCTGATCGACGGTAAGCCGATGCTGCGAGCCTACAGCATGGCAAGCCCGAACCATCATGACACGCTTGAGTTCCTCAGCATCAAGGTGCCGGACGGGCCGCTGACCTCGCGGCTGCAGCATGTCCAGGTTGGCGACAAGGTGCTGGTCGGCCGCAAGCCCACGGGCACGCTGTTGCTGGACAATCTGCGCCCTGGCCGCACGCTGTACATGGTTGCGACCGGAACCGGGCTCGCTCCCTTCCTGAGCCTGGTGGCCGATCCGGAGTTGTATGGGCGGTTCGAACACGTGGTGCTGACCCACACCTGCCGCCGGGCCGGTGAGTTGGCATATGCCGATCATCTGACCGAACACCTGCCGAACCATGAATTTCTCGGTGAGGACGTGTCCGCCAAGCTGATTTACTACCCGACGACGACGCGCGAGCCGTCCAAGCACACTGGGCGGATCACCGACTTGATCGAGTCGGGCAAGCTATTCACCGATATCGGCGTGCCTCCGCTCGACCCGGCGCATGACCGCGTGATGATCTGCGGCAGCCAGCACATGCTGGACGATTTGAAGGCCATGCTGCTGGCCCGTGGCTTCACAGAGGGCAATCACAACACGCCAGGCGAATTCGTCATCGAGAAGGCCTTCGCCGAGAGGTAGGCTCTGGCTACCCGCCAGGGACTTCATGTCGTGTCAGGGCGTTACCGTCCTGCCAAGGCTTGAGCTTGTTAACCACGCGGTCGGGCTTGTGACATCGAGCGAGGATTTGGCACCGTCATGCACCACACAGTCCAGCCCGTGCGCGTGGGACGCCATGGCGACCAGGGTCAAGCCCTGGCATGACGGTGTTGTACTGTAACGTGGCATCGAGCCGGCGTGGCGGACTTGGCTAATCCAGCGCCCCTGCCTCGTTCTCCAGTAGGCTCCAGGCTTGTGGGTCCATCCGCTGCTGCCAGGCTGAATAGAAGCCCGATTGGCGCAAGGCGGCGCGAAATGGCGCCGGATCGGGTCGGTTGAACACCATGCCCTGGTCCTCCAATTCTCCCTCAAGGCTATCATTCAAGGTGCGCACGTCGACACGCTGGATCAGCGCCGCATCGTTCATCGCCTGGGACACAGTCGCCTGCAGGTCCGCCGGAAGCTTGTCCCATACCGGCCCATTGGCGATGAACCAAAACCCGTCCCACATGTGGTTCGTCATCGAGCAGTAATGCTGCACCTTGTACAGCTTCGCCGTGCCGATGACCCCCAACGCGTTCTCCTGCGCGTCGAAGGTGTGGTCCTGTAGCGCACCATAGGTATGGGCGAAATCAAGTGCGCCGGGCTTGGCACCGAATGCGGTGAACAGGCTGGACCAGAGCGGACTCACCGGCACTCGCACCGTCAACCCGCTAAAGTCGGCCGGCTGGCCGATCGGTCGCACTCTGCTGGTCATTTGGCGATAGCCATTGTCGAACATGCGTTCCGTGGCATGCAGGCCCGCTTGCACGATCGCGTCGCGGACATAGGCGCCAAGTAGACCGTCCATCGCGGCCCAGACCTCGCCGTAGCCGCTGAACGCGTAGCCCATGCCGTTGATCGCGGCGACCGGCACGATCCGTGATAGGATCAGGCCCGATACGGTCATGAAGTCCAGCGTGCCGGCCTGCAACTGCTGCAACATCGCGGTGTCGCCGCCCAATCGGCTGTTCGGGAAGCAATCGATCCGCACGCGCCCGCTGGTCTGTTCCGAGATTGTGGCTGCGGCCTCAGCGATGCGCAGGCTAAGCGGGTGGGTATCCGGCAAGTTGCCACCGTACCGCAGCGCGAACTCGGCGGCCCGGCCCCAGCGTGGCAGGCACAGCCCTGCTGCCACGCCCAGCGCTCCACGACGTGTGATCGGCGACATGGCCGGGTCTCCTGCCGATTTCGGCTGAGGGGTAAGTCTGCGCGCGATCGTGGTACTTTGACAATCACGTGCTGCGGCGGAGTATGGGACAGATGAGCGCCGCCTTCGCCGCCTTCCTGTTGGGTTTCCCGGCTTTGTTCGCGATCGTTAATCCGGTCAGCGGCGCATTTATCTTCCGTACCCGGACGGTCGATCGCAGCCATACCGACCGGGTCCTGCTGGCGCGCCGGGTGGGTGTCTATTCCGCGCTGGTCATGCTGGTGGCATTGTGGGCTGGGTCTTATGTGCTGGCGTTCTTCGGTATCAGCCTGCCGGCGCTGCGTTGCGCAGGTGGCGTCGTGCTGGCGTTGTATGCCTGGGGCTCGCTGAACGCCCCCGAGCGGCGGGAAGTGCGCAAGAACGAGCAGATGGACGCCGCGGTCGGGTTGGAGGACGTCGCGTTCTATCCACTGACCCTGCCGTTCACGACCGGGCCGGGCACGATCTCGGTCGCCGTGGCACTTGGGTCGGCGCATCCGGCCAGCGGGATCGCAATCCTGCCGTTCTTCGCCGGCATGTCGGTGGCGGCGATCGCCATCGCGATCATGGTGTGGCTGTTCTACAGCGCCACGGACCAACTCTCCCGCTTGCTGGGTCAGGTGGCCAGCCGGGCGATCACCCGGCTGTCGGCTTTCTTCCAACTTTGCATCGGAGTGCAGATCCTGATCACCGGTGTGACCGAGATTCTTAAACCTCTGCTGGCGCACTAAGCGCCAGTCCCTCACCCCGGCCCTCTCCCTGGGAGGGGGGAGAAGGACGGCGGCTCGAACGATCGTGCTCTAGTGGCTGCGGCTGCCTGGAAGGACGCCGGGTTTGCCGAACAACCAGCCTTGACCGTATTCGACGCCCAGGTCTCGCATCATCTGCGCCTCGTCGTCGCGCTCGATCGTTTCAGCGATGACTTTGGCCCCCACGAAATTGGCCAGTTCGATCATGGTGAGCAGGAAGCCGTGCTCCCGCGCATTCTGCAGGGCGCCGCGAACATAGGCGCCATCCAACTTCACGTAGTCGACGCGGAATTCCTTGAGGTAGCGGAAGGCGGCCGAGCCAGCCCCGAAATCATCGATGCACACCGGTACCCGCATCGCACGCAGGCGGTCGATCGTGGCCGCTGCAGCAGCGACATCCTCGATGTCTGCCGTCTCCGTCAACTCGACCAGGATGCGGCCGGGCTGCACTTGCTCGGCGAGCAGCTTGATGACGCGGTCGCAAAAGGGGACGCTCTGCATCGATAGGCCCGAGACGTTGACGGCAACGAAGGCGAGCGGGGAAGCGCGTGACGCAGCCACGGCTTGCTGCATCACGGCCCAATCCAGTTCCTCGGACAGACCAACCGCCTCGGCGAAGGTGACGAAATCCTGCGTGTTCTGGATCGTGGCGCCGGGCATGATCGTCGGTCGCAGCAGCGCCTCGTAGTGATGCACCTCCCGCGTGGCGAGGTGGACCACCGGCTGGAACGCCAGGCGGAACCGGTTGTCGGCCAAGGTCGCGCGCACGGCGCGAGCCCGGACCTGTGCGCTGGCGATGAACTCGGCAAGCCCGTGATTGAAGCCGGCATCCTTCGTCGCCCGGGTGCCGCCGTCAGCGAACCGGCCGAGCGCGAACCGCAGGGCCCTTGCCGCTTGCGAGCCGGTGAGCCCCTCCCGATCCAGGCTGAGTTCAGTGCTCGAGACCTGGGTTCGAGCGGTAACCGGGTTGACGCGGAGCAGTGCCTCGAGCTCGATCGCAACAGCTCCGAGGTTAGGGGGGGCTCCGGTGATCACGCCATAACGCCCCGTGGCGATTTCACCCGCAACAGCCCCCGGGCCGCCCAAACGGCAGAGCACCTCCATGACCTCGGCCTGGAGCGAGCGGTGCGTTTCGGCCGGCAAGGCTTCCTGGGTCGCGGCCCAGCCTGCGAGCTCCAGCAGACTGAGCGCGCCCGCTTCACCGGCATGGACATGCTCCTCCGCCATGCGTGCGAATGGGACCGACTGGGGTGGCGCGGGCAACGGGCCAGGAAGCGCTGGAAGGCGGCCGATGGTGAAGCAGAGTCGGCCTGGTGCGTTGGGGATCGCCAACCCGGATAGCACCATCGGTGTCGATGCGGCGTCCGCAAGTCGTAGTACGAGAGGCGGCAACCGGCCACGAATCGCCGTGGTGGCCAGGGCAAGATCGAGGGCAGGACGGTCTGCGGCGTTGAATAGCTGGCTTAAGTTGGTGTGGACGAGTTGCTCAGGTGACAAGCCGAACCGCGCCTTGAACGCACCGACGGCAAATGCGATTGTGCCGTCCGCGCCGACTTCGACCAAAAGATCGGCCGCGGCGAAGGCGAAAGCCAAGAACCGATCCTTCTGGGTGAAGCCAGTGGCGGCGGGGCGTTCGGCAAGAAGGACTGACATACGGCTCGCCTGGTGGTTGCGCCCATAATGCCAGCAGGGTGTTAAGGGTCGGTGTATTTCTCCACGAACGCTTCCGCGGACAGGCCGCGGAAATCGCCCATGGCCTCGCGAAGCCGATCGCGGTCCCACTCCCACCAGGCAATGCGCTCGATCGCCTCGGCGATGTGGGCCGGAAAGCGAGGACGCAGGACCCGGGCCGGGTTTCCCACCACGATGGTCCAGGCCGGAACGTCCTTGGTCACGATCGACCCGGCGCCTGCGACGGCACCATTACCCATGCTGACACCGGGCAGGACGACGGCGCCATGCCCGATCCACACGTCATGCCCTAGCCGGCAGCGGAACGAGCGGCGCCAGTCAAAAAACGCCGGGTCATCCTCGCCCAGACCATAGGCGCTGCTGCGGTAGGTGAAATGGTTCATCGCCACTCGCTCGACCGGGTGATTGCCCGGGTTGATGCGGGTGTGGGCGGCGATGGAGCAGAACTTGCCGACATCCGTATAGATGATGTCGGCGTCATTCACGATGTACGAGAAATCCCCAAAGGTGCACTCGGCCACCTTCGTCCGGGCACCCACTTCGCAATAGATGCCGAAGGTCGTGTCGCGCACACTGGCAGTCCGGTGGATGTCGGGCGCGGTCCCGAGGTTCTTCGTGGCCGTCGCGGGATCGCTGGGAAAGCCGGGCATCAGTTCAGGAACAGCTTACCCGGGTTCATGATCCCGTGCGGGTCGAGCGCCATCTTCACCGAGCGCATCACGTCCAGCACGTCGGCGCCGACTTCCTGCTCGAGGAACTCGCGCTTGCCGATGCCCACGCCGTGCTCGCCGCTGCAACT
>CAXTWC010000085.1:0-21741 GCA_964247805.1 uncultured Acetobacteraceae bacterium
CGCCATCGTGCTGGTGGACGCCGCCGAGGGCGCGCTGCCGCAGACCAAGTTCGTGGTTGGCAAGGCCCTCGCGCAAGGCATCAAGCCGATCGTCGTCGTCAACAAGGTCGATCGTCAGGACGCCCGCTCCGACGAGGTCCACACCGAAGTGTTCGACCTGTTCGCCGCCCTCGGCGCCACGGACGAGCAGCTGGATTTCCCGATGCTGTACGCGTCGGGACGCCAGGGCTGGGCCGACGAAGTGCTGGAAGGCGCCCGCAAGGACCTCGCACCGATGTTCGACCTGGTGCTCCGCCACGTGCCCGCCCCGGCGCTGAACCCGGAGCTGCCGTTCGGCATGGTCGCCTCCATCCTCGACTATGACAACTTCCTCGGCCGTGTGCTGACCGGGCGTGTCGAGCAGGGCACCGCCCGGTTGAACATGCCGCTCAAGGTGCTCCGTGCTGACGGGACCGTGGTCGAAACCGGTCGCCTGACGAAGCTGATGAGCTTCCGCGGGCTCGAGCGCATCTCGGTGGACGAGGCGATCGCCGGTGACATCATCGCCGTCGCCGGACTGACTGACGCCACGGTGCCCGACACGGTGGGCTCGGCCGACCTGGCCGAGGCGTTGCACGCCACACCGATCGATCCTCCGACGCTGGCCATGACGTTCCGCGTGAACGACGGCCCGCTCGGTGGGCGCGAAGGCAAGAAGGTCACATCGAGGCAGATCCGCGACCGTCTGCTCCGTGAGGCCGAGGGCAACGTCGCCATCAAAATCACCGAGAGCAACGAGAGCGAGGCGTTCGAAGTCGCAGGCCGTGGCGAGCTTCAGCTCGGCGTGCTGATCGAGACCATGCGTCGCGAGGGTTTCGAGCTCACCATCGGCCGCCCCCGCGTGCTGACCCGTATCAATCCGGAGACCAAGGAGCGCGAGGAGCCGTTCGAGGAGGTGCTGGTCGACGTGGACGAGCCGTATTCCGGCGTCGTCGTGGAGAAGATGAGCCGCCGTAAGGGCGTGATGCAGGATATGCGTCCGTCCGGTGGCGGCAAGGTGCGGCTGACCTTCAAGATCCCGTCCCGCGGGCTGATCGGCTACCACGGCGAGTTCCTGACCGACACGCGCGGCAGCGGCATCATGAACCGCCTGTTCGCCGGCTACGAGCCTTGGGCCGGGGCGATGGAGGGACGTCGCAATGGCTCGCTGATCTCCACCGAGGGCGGCGAGGCGATCCACTATGCGCTGTGGTACCTGCAGGAACGCGGCACTTTATTCGTCAGCCCCGGCGACAAAGTGTACGAGGGCCTGATTTTGGGCGAGCACTCGCGCGACAGTGATCTCGATGTGAACCCGATTAAGGAAAAGAAGCTCACTAACGTGCGGGCATCCGGCAAGGATGACGCGATGCTATTGATTCCGCCGCGGAAAATGTCGCTCGAGCAGGCAATCTCCTACATCGAGGACGATGAGTTGGTGGAAGTGACGCCCGCAGCGATCCGCCTGCGCAAGCGCCATTTGGACCCCCACGAGCGTAAGAAGGCCGGGCGTCAAGGGGATTCTGCCGCCGCCTGACGGGAACTGTCTTCATTGCGATAAGTTAACTCTGCCAGTGGCATCGACGCGAGATGCCGAGAGGAGAGCTAACAATGAAGACAGCTTTTTTTGCCGCCGCAGCGTTTCTGGCTCTGGGAATGCCCGCTTTCGCTCAGACGACACCGAGTTCCAACGCGACCTCGCTCGGGACTGGGACGACGGCGGGCAATGGCCAAGGTGCGCCCAGTGCTTCGACGCCGGCGGGGCAGGTTTCCACTAGCGGTAGCACCAGTGCGTCCCCCCCGTCAGTGCCCTCGATGGCTGGTGCGCCCGTAAACCAAGCGATGTCGCCCACCGCCGATAGCTCGACGACAGGGACGACGACGGCGCCTTCGAAGTAGACTTGACGACGCGCGGCTGAACGGCGAGGCCTGGAGGGTGACCTCTGGGCTTTGACTGTTGGATAGACCTGTTCCTCGACGTCTCTTTGCGATCATGGCCGGATTTGGTTTCGTTGCCGGCCTGCCGCTCCCACTATCCGGCTTCACCCTGCGCCAGTGGTTGAGCGAGGGTGGCACGTCATTGCCGCTGATCGGGGCTACGGCCAGCATCGGCATCTTCTACAGTCTGAAGTTTGTCTGGGCGCCTGCCCTCGACCGTATCCCGCCACCGGGGCCGTTGCGTCGCCTTGGCCAGCGCCGTGGCTGGCTGATGGCGATCCAGCCGTTGCTGGCGATGGCCTGCGCATTCCTTGCCCTCACCGACCCGGCACATCCAGTCACGCTCGTGGCGACGGCAGCCTGTATCGCCTTCTTGTCGGCGAGCCAGGACATCGTGGTCGACGCCTGGCGCATCGAGACATTCACCGAACGCAGCCAAGGTGTGGCGCTCACCGCCTATGTCTGGGGCTATCGCGCCGCATTGCTTGTCTCTGGCTCGTACGCCCTCGGTTTGGCGACGCTGCTTGGATGGCACGGCGCCTTCCTGGTTGTCGCCGGTTTGGTCGCGATAGGGCCGGTGGTCACGCTGTTGGCTGCCCAGCCGGTGGCCGACACCATCCAGCGTGGCCGCTCTGGCATACTGGCGAGCCTACGTGAGGCGGTGGTGATGCCGCTTGCCGAGATACTATCCCGGCGAGGAATCGTGCTGCCACTCTGCTTCGTGCTGTTGTTCAAACTCGGCGAAGCCATGGCCGGCACCATGGCGCCTTCCTTCTATCGGGCGCTCGGCTACGACCGGGTGCAGGTGATGCTGGCGAACAACGTGCCGGCCCTGTTGGCCTCCCTGGCAGGCATCGCGTGTGGTGGGTTCATCGTGTCGCGGCTGGGGGCGGGGCGTGCCCTGGTGCTCACCGGCTTCGTGCAGATGGCGTCGATGCTGCTATACTTCCTGCTCGCCCTGTCAGGCGGCGACCCGGTGATTCTGGTCGCCAAAGTGCTGGGTGAGAGTTTCGCCGAGTCGATGGCCGACGCCGCGTTCATCACCTTCCTGTCGGGCTTGTGCGCGCCGGGCTACACCGCCACGCAATACGCACTGCTCTCGTCGCTGGCCGCCTTGCCGCTCCGGACCTTGGGCAATCTCTCCGGTGTTCTGGCGCAGGATCTGGGCTGGGTGCCGTTCTACGGCGTCACCGTGTTCGCAGCCGTGCCGGCGATGGTGATCATGCTCCTGATCCTGCGCCGCACACCGGCGACGCAGCTTCGAAGCGGTTCAGCCAGCGGGTAGCCCCAGCAGCCGGCTCCGCAGGTCCTGGGACGGGGGGTGCGCGCCGATGAATCCACCCAGCAGATGTTGCGCCAGGTCCTGGTTGTTGAACGTGCCGATCGACTGGTTGTTGGCGTAGACCTGCATCCCGTGCCCGGTGAAGACGTATGTGGTCGTGTCGCCCACCTTGACCGCCGGGGCCGCCGCTACGAGCCGCTCGAAATCGGCTTGGTCGGCGGCGGCGCAACCGCCGTTGCCGCAATTGATCTGCTCGCCCTTGCGGTATTCCTGCTCGATCTCCGACTTGCTCCCGCTGTGCATATACTGCAGCAGCAGCACCTTCGGCCCAGGTGAGGCCAGGATCTGCGCCGCGTCGTGGCTCGGTTGCGGCAGGTAGAGCGCCGCGACGTAGACCTTGACGTTGAACACGGTCAGTGTGCGGACGCCGATCCCGTTCAGCACCAAGGTCTGGCCGGCGACCGGATATTTATCCGGAAACGACACGCCATCCAGCGTCGCTGCGTGCGACGTGGCAGCGGCCACCATGAAGGCTAGGGCATATACAAATCGCTTGATGACATTCACCGCTTCGCCGCGCGCATTTTGCGTACAGTCGCGTCGAATACCTTAGTGGCAAAAGCATCGGCCGCAACCAGCTTTGATGCGGTATCGGCACAATGTTGCCGCACCTGGTCCGTGATCGCCGTGTTCGGCCCGGGCAGCATCCCCGCCTGGCACTGGATCTCGGCCGCGCGCTGCACCGTCCACAGCAGCATGAACGCCTTGGGGATGTCGGCGCCGCAGACCGCGACGCCGTGGTTGCGCAGGACCAGCACGTCCGCCTGGCCGAGGCTCGCGAGCATCCGGTCCTTCTCCTCGGCCCAGAGCGTGATGCCCTCGAACGCGTGATAGCCCACCCGACCGAACAGCTGCGCGCCGTAGAAATCGTCGTGCCCCAATCCGCCCTGCTTCAGCGCGATCGCCGAGACGGCGTTGGTGTGGGTGTGGATCACGCACTGCGCATCATGCCGCACGCCGTGGATGGCGCTGTGCAAGGCGAACCCGGCAGGATTGGCTTTGAAGTCGGACGGTTCGGCGAGATTGCCGTCCAGATCCACCTTCAGCAGGTTCTTCGGCGTGACCTCGTCGTAGGTGAGGCCAAACGGGTTGACCAAGTAGCAGACCTTCTCGCCGGGCACGCGAACCGAGATGTGATTGAAGATCATCATTTCGGTCCAGCCGAGATAATCGATCGCGTGGTAGCAATCCGCCAACTGAACCCGCAGCGCCCACTCCTCGTCGCTCCAGCGGTGGCCCGGCGGGATGTGGACGGGTGATAGTTCGTTCATGATGTGACCCTTCGTTGCGATTGCGGTCGGTCTACGTCGATGGGAAGAAATTGCTTTAACTCTAAAGCATCTTGTTCCATCCTAGCTTGTCAACTGGAGAGTGATAGTGGCCGACGCGCTGTCTTCCCTCATTTCAGCACTGGCCTCGGGCGCGGTGCGGGTTGTGGACCTGTCCCAGCCTCTGTCCCCCGAGACGCCGGTGATCGGCTTGCCGCCGCCATTCGCGCAGTCCTCCCCATTCCAGATCAAGCGGATATCGGCCTATGACGAGGCCGGCCCGGCTTGGTATTGGAACGACATCAGCCTCGGCGAGCACACCGGCACGCATTTCGACGCGCCGGTGCATTGGGTGACTGGCCGCGAGCAGCCGGACAACACCACCGACACGATCGCGCCGGGCCGCCTAGTGGCACCGGCCTGCGTTGTGGATGTCGAGGCGGAGTGTGCCGCCGACGCCGGGTTCCTGTTGACCCGCGCCCGTGTGGAGCAGTGGGAGGCCGAGCATGGCCGCGTGCCGGCGGGTGCCTGGTTGTTGCTGCGTTCGGGTTGGTCGAAGCGCACTGGCGACGCGTTCCTCAACATTGGTCCGACGGGTCCACAAACGCCGGGGCCGGATGCGGACTGCGTGCGCTTCCTGGTGCAGGAGCGCGATGTGGCGGGTTTCGGTACCGAGTGCGTGGGCACCGATGCGGGTGCTGCGCATTCCTTCGACCCGCCATTTCCGTGCCACACCTTCATGCACGGCGCCGGCAAGTTCGGCCTCGCGAGTTTGGCCAATGTGGACCAACTGCCGGCCACCGGCGCGCTGTTGATCACACCGCCGCTGAAGATCGCCGGCGGCTCGGGCAGTCCGTGCCGGGTGCTTGCGCTGGTGACGGCGTGACGGCTCGCACCGCGTCCGGAGTAGGGGAGGGCCGGCTGCATGGCTGAGCGGTCGTTCAAAGCCGAAGTCGAGCTCCTCCGCCTCGGCGAGGGCGAGGAGTTCCGCGGCGAAGGCATCCTCGCCATCACCAAAGCGCTGCTGCAATCAGGCGTGGCCTACGTCGCCGGCTATCAGGGCGCGCCTATTTCCCACCTGATGGACGTGCTGTCCGACGCGCAACCGATCCTCGACGAACTCGGCGTGCGGTTCGAGAATTCCGCCAGCGAGGCCGCCGCCGCCGCCACCCTGGCTGCCTCGGTGAACTACCCGCTCCGCGGCGCGGTGACGTGGAAATCCACCGTCGGCACCAACGTCGCCTCCGACGCGCTGGCCAACCTGGCGTCCGGTGGCGTGGTCGGCGGCGCGCTGATCGTGGTCGGCGAGGATTACGGCGAGGGCTCCTCCATCATGCAGGAGCGCACCCACGCCTTCGCCATGAAGTCGCAGATATGGCTGCTGGACCCGCGGCCGAACCTGCCCTGCATCGTGTCCGCGGTGGAGCACGGCTTCGCGCTATCGGAGGCAAGCAACACGCCGGTGATGCTCGAGGTTCGTATCCGCGCCTGCCACGTGCATGGTCGGTTCACCACGAAGGCCAACCAACGACCCGCATTCACCGTGCGCGATGCGATGGAGCAGCCCAGGCGCGACACCAGCCGCATCGTGTTGCCACCCGCGAGTTATGGTCACGAGCAGGAGAAGATCAAAACGCGCTGGCCTGCCGCGGTGAAATACATCCAGGACCATGCGCTAAACGAGGTGTTCAACGACGGCATCCAGGACGTCGGCATCATCCTGCAGGGCGGCATGTACAACGCCGTCATCCGCGGACTGCAACGCTTAGGCTTAGCCGACGCATATGGCGAAAGCCAGATCCCGCTATACGTGATGAACGTCACCTATCCGCTGGTCGATGCGGAGATCGTCAAGTTCACCGCCGGCAAGCGCGCCGTTCTGATGGTGGAGGAAGGCCAGCCCGAATACATCGAGCAGTCGCTCCACACGATCCTGCGCCGGGCGGACATCCAGACTGCCGTGCATGGTAAGGACATGCTGCCGATGGCTGGCGAGTACATCCCGCCGGTGATCGAAGCCGGGTTGCAAGCCTTCATCGGGCGGTACCTTCCCGCGCTCGGCATGGCGGACGCACCGCAACCCAAGCCGCCGGCGACCAACGTGCATGGCCGTCCGCCGTCATTCTGCACCGGATGCCCGGAGCGTCCGATCTTTACCGCGATGAAGCTGATCGAGCGCGAGTTGGGGCCGCACCATGTCTCCTGCGATATCGGCTGCCACCTGTTCTCCATCCTGCCGCCGTTCAACATCGGCAACACCACCATGGGCTACGGCCTGGGCTGGTCGGGCGCCGCCGCGCTGAACGATACGGGGGCGGATCGGCGCACCATCAGCGTAATGGGCGATGGCGGTTTCTGGCATAACGGCCTGACATCCGGTGTCGGCAACGCCGTCTTCAACAAGAGCGACAACGTATTGCTCGTCGTCGATAACGGCTATTCGGCGGCGACTGGCGGACAGGATATCCTGTCGTCCAAGGCCGAGAACGCCAACCGCTCCACGAAGAACCCGATCGAGGCGGCGGTGCGGGGCGTGGGCGTGAAGTGGGTGCGCACGCTGAACCGCACGTACAGTGTGGGCAAGATGCGCGACCTGTTGCGCGAGGCGCTGACCACGCCGGAGAAGGGGCCGAAGGTGATCGTCGCCGCCTCCGAATGCCAGTTGAATCGCCAACGCCGGGTGAAGCCTCTGGTGCGGGACGCGATCAAGCGGGGCGAGCGCGTGGTGCGCGAACGCTTCGGCGTAGACCCGGACACCTGCACCGGCGATCATAGCTGCATCCGGCTGTCGGGCTGCCCATCGCTTTCGGTTCGTCCTAACCCGGACAAGCTACGGCGTGACCCGGTGGCTGCGGTGGATAATAGCTGCGTCGGCTGTGGCGTGTGTGGCGAGGTGGCCGACGCCGCCGTGCTGTGCCCGTCCTTCTACCGCGCCGAACTGATCAACAACCCGACCTGGTGGGATAAACTGCGTCACCGGGTCAGCACCGGGGTGATCGGAGCGATGCAACGCAGGATGGCCCATGCCTGAAGGCACGCTGCTCCCTCTCGCCTCCGAGGGAGAGGGGGCTGCGCGGGCCATCTGCGTCGCCATCCTCGCCATGGGCGGCGAGGGTGGCGGCGTGTTGGCCGACTGGATCGTCGGCATGGCGGAGGCGAACGGCTACATCGCGCAATCCACCTCCGTCCCGGGCGTAGCGCAGCGCACCGGTGCCACGATCTATTACGTTGAACTGTTCCCCGATCTTGGCCGCGAGCCCGTGCTTGCCCTGATGCCCGTGCCTGGCGATGTCGACGTGGTGATCGCCTCCGAATTGATGGAGGCCGCCCGCGCGGTCAGCCGGGGGTTGGTCACGCCGGACAAGACGACGCTGATCGCCTCCACCCACCGCGTGTATTCGATGACCGAACGCACGGCCATGGGTGACGGCCGGTTGGACAGCGCGCCGATGCTGGACGCCTGCGCCGAGGCCGCGCACCGGCTGGTGATGGCGGACATGCAGCAGCTGGCCGAGAACAACGGTAGCGTGATTAGTGCTGCCCTATTTGGCGGACTCGCCGGGTCGGGTGCGCTGCCGTTCACCCGGGACCAGTTCGAGGCTGCGATCCGTGCCGGCGGGGTGGGCGTGAACAGCTCGCTCGCCGCCTTCTCCGCCGGGTTCGACGCGGCGCATACTGTGACACCCGTGGCGATCGTCGCCGTTACGCCCGAGGCGGCGGAGATCATCGCCGAGGGTGTGCGGCGATTGACCGATTATCAGGACGCAGACTACGCCGCCGAATATCAGCGCCGCTTGGAACCGCTGCACGGCACCGGCGAGCTGCTCACCGAGACGGCCCGGTATCTGGCGCTGTGGATGAGCTACGAGGATCCGATCCGGGTGGCCGACTTGAAAATTCGAGCATCCCGGTTCAAGCGCGTGGAAGACGAGGTGAGGCTGCAGCCTGGCCAGTTGCTGCGGATACGCGAGTGGATGCATCCGCGGCTCGAGGAAATCGCCGAGACGTTGCCGGGGACGTGGGGCCGTCGGCTGCTGGACTCGGCCGCGGCGCGCAGTGTCGTGGGCCGGTTTACCAGGTCTGGTCGGCGGATCGAGACGACATCGCTGTCCGGCTTTCTGCTGCTATGGGTGGTGGCCAAGGGACGAAGCTGGCGCCGCACTACGCTGCGGCACGTGGCCGAGATGGCGGCGATCGATCGCTGGATGGCCCGCGTGATCGAGCTGTCCAAGACTGATCCGGCGATGGCGTTGGAGGTTGCGCAATGCCAGCGCCTGGTGAAGGGCTACAGCGATACGATCGCCCGTGGCCGCCGTAATTTCGAGACGCTGATGGCTGCCGAGCCGAAACTGCGCGACCCCGCCGCGCTGGCCCGCTTGCGCGACGCAGCGTTGGCCGACGACACGGGTGGCGCGCTTGCGGCCGCGCTTGCAAAAGAACTCCCTCTCCCCCTGGGAGAGGACAGGGGTGAGGGACCTTCCCCACTACCGTTTGCGCCGGCGATCCCTCACCCAACCCTCTCCCCGCGGGAGAGGGCTTTTAAGGGAGCTTAGGCATGGCCTATCGCAGCGACCCAGCCGCAATTCGCGCTCTGGTGCAGCCCGATCGGGTGCATCGCGACGTCTACACCGACCCGGCGGTATTCGCGCTCGAGATGGAACAACTCTGGTCACGCACCTGGGTGTTCGTGGGTCACGACAGCCAGATCCCGGCGGAGGGCGACTACTTCACCACGACGATCGGCCTGCAGCCGGTGATGATGGTTCGTCAACGCGACGGCTCGGTGCGGGTGATGCGCAACCGCTGTTCACACAAGGGCGCCAAGCTGGTTTCGGACGGATCGGGCAATGTCGGCAGCTTCTTCCGCTGCCCCTACCACGCGTGGACCTACCGCCTGGATGGTGGTTTGCGAGGGGTGCCGATGAAAGGCGCCTATGCCAACACCAGCTTCGAGCAATGCGATGCCTCGCGTGGGCTGACGGTGGTGGCTAGCCACGTGTATCGCGGGTTCGTGTTCGCGCGGCTATCCGAGCAAGGCCCGGAGTTCGAGGCGTATTTCGGCGGGTCGCTGTCCTCCATCGATTATTTGGCCGACCGCTCGCCGGTGGGTGAGTTGGAGATCGTGGGTGGCGTGCTGCGCTACACGCACGACAGCAACTGGAAGATGTTCGTCGAGAACCTGAACGACACCATGCACCCGATGGTGGCACACGAGTCTGCGGCCGGTACGGCGAAGCGGCTCTGGGCGGACCAGCCTGAGGACGAGCCTAAGCCGATGGCGATCGAGCAACTGGTGCCATTCGCCTCCGGTTACGGCTTCTTCGACAAGATGGGCGTGCGGGTGTTCGAGAACGGGCACAGCTATTCGGGCGTGCATTTCTCCATCCACTCCTCGTATTCCAAGATGCCGGAGTATGAGGCGGCGATGGTGGCCGCCTATGGTGAGGAGCGCGCGCGGGACATCCTGGGCACAGTCCGGCACAACACGGTGTATTACCCGAGCCTGACCATCAAGGGCGCGATCCAGTCCATTCGCGTCGTCCGTCCGGTAGCCGTGGACAAGACCGTGGTCGAGAGCTGGACGTTCCGCTTGAAGGGTGCGCCGGAGGAAATCTTGCAGCGCACCATCACCTACAACCGGCTGATCAACTCGCCGATGTCGATCGTCGGGCATGACGACCAGTATTGCTACCGGGTGATCCAGGAGGGGCTGGCGGCCGATGGCAACGAGTGGGTCAATCTGCAGCGCGACTGGGACCCGGCGGAGGTCGGTCCGCCGGACCTGACGGTGAACGGCACCAGCGAGATTTCCATGCGCAATCAATTCCGTGCCTGGACCCGCTTCATGGAGCCTGCGTGAGCGACCGGCTGGTCCGCTTCGTTCGCCACGAGGCCCGGCTGATCGACGAACAGCGTTGGGACGAGTGGCTCGCGCTTTTTGCGGAGGACGGCCATTACTGGGTGCCGCTGAGTCCGGGACAAACCGACCCACTCGGCCATAATTCGCTCGCCTACGAGGACCATCTGTTGTTGCGGCTGAGGATCGAGCGCTTGAAGGAGGGGCCATTCAGCCAGCATCCGCGCAGCCGGTGCCAGCATGTGCTGCAGCAGCCGGAGCCGGAGGACATGCAGGATGGACTGCACGTCGTGCGTACCGCCTTCGTCTACGTGGAGGTTCGCGGCGACGAACAGCAGGTGCATGCCGGGACGGTGATCCATCAGCTTCGGGAGGAGGGGGATGGGCTTAGGATTGTCCTCAAGCGCGTGAACCTTTTGTCGTCGGAGATGGCCTTGCCCTCGCTGCAGTTATTCCCATGACGGTTGCGGACGCGTTCCGCCGCAGTGTGGCGGCTTGGGCCGATCGGCCATTCCTGTGCATCCTGCCGGAGACTGCGGCGGTTTATGGGATCGAGGCAGGTGAGATCAGCTATGCCGAGGCAGCGGCGCAGGTGGATCGGTTGGAAGTCGCCTATGCTGGGGTGACTGGCCGGGTCGGCTTGATGCTGGACAACCGGCCGGACTTCTTCCTGCACTGGTTGGCATTGAACGCGGTCGGTGCGAGCGTGGTGCCGCTGAACCCGGATTTGCGGCCGGCGGAACTGGACTATCTGATTGCGCATAGCGGGCTGGGGAACGCGGTGGTGGCGCCGGTTCACCGGGCAAAGATGGAAGCGGCGGTGGAGCGGGCGCCGCATCGTGTGTCGCTTGACCCCTCTCCCCGACCCTCTCCCGCAAGGGGAGAGGGAGGCGGCCGCGGCACCGAGTGCGCCCTGCTCTACACGTCGGGCACAACCGGCAAACCGAAAGGTTGTGTGCTCTCCAACGACTACTTCCTTCGCGCTGGGCAGTGGTACATCGATGCTGGTGGCCTGTGTGCCATTCACCCGGGAACTGATCGCCTAATTACGCCGCTTCCCATGGTGCACATGAACGCCATGGCCTTCTCCACCATGGCCATGATGCTCAGCGGCGGCTGCGTGGTTCCGCTCGACCGCTTCCATCCCCGGTCGTGGTGGGACAGCGTACGCGCGAGCCGGGCGACCATCGTGCATTACCTTGGCGTGATGCCCTCCATGCTCCTGGGGGCACCGCCTAGCGAGGCCGATCGTGCCCACGCCGTACGCTTCGGTTTTGGCGCTGGGGTGGACCGGCGCCATCATGCCGTATTCGAGGAACGGTTCGGTTTTCCCTTACTCGAGGCCTGGGCGATGACGGAAACGGGGTCGGGCGGTTGCATCATCGCCAACCACGAACCGCGCCGCATCGGTACCGCATGTTTTGGCCGCGCCGGTTCGGAGACGGACCTGCGCATCGTGGATGAAGCGGGCTGCGATGTTGCGGACAGGACGCCGGGCGAACTTCTGGTGCGCGCCGCCGGGCCGGATCCACGAGCCGGTTTCTTCACCGAATACCTGCATGATCCAGTGGCAACCGACGAAGCCTGGGCTGGCGGCTGGTTTCACACCGGCGACGTGGTCCAGCGCGAGCCCGGCGGCGCCCTGCTGTTCATTGATCGTCGCAAGAATGTCATACGGCGTAGCGGCGAGAATATCTCGGCCGTTGAGGTGGAGAGCGTGCTGCGCCGCCACCCTGCCGTGGCCGACGTCGCCGTCGCTCCCACGCCCGACGCGATCCGCGGTGAGGAGGTGCTGGCCTGCATCGTCCCGCGTGGACCAATCTCGCCGACCCTGGCAGACGAGATCGTGGCATCCGCGTTGGCGGATCTGTCCTACTTCAAGGTGCCGGGCTGGGTCGCCTTCGTGGATGCGCTCCCGCTCACCGCGACCAACAAGGTGCAGCGGGGCGAACTCAAGGCGCTCGCCGCGACCTTGCCGGGTACAGCGGGTTGCGTCGACACGCGGGGCCAGAAATCCCGCGCCCGCCAGACAGCGTGAGGGGGTTCGACGATATCGTCCTGACCTGCCCGGTGACGGAGCCGTACGTCCGCCGCTCGGACCGTAGCGCCACATGGTGGTTAGGGCGAGCCTTCGCCCGACTGCTCGATGCCAGCGGACTGGCAAAGGCGGAGGTGGATGGATACTGCCTCTCCTCCTTCACTTTGGCGCCCGATGGCCCGGCGCCGTTCATGCAATCGATCGGCGCCTCGCCGCGGCATCTGGACTGGATACCAACCGGTGGCGCGTGCGGCACGATGGCGGTGCGGCGCGCTGCTCGGGCAGTGCAGTGCGGCGATGCCTCCATTGTGGCGTGTCTCGCCGGCGACACGGCGAACGAGAGCAGCTTTCGCGAATTGGTGGCCGGGTTCAGCGTGTGGTCGCGGGATGCCGTGTGGCCGTACGGCGCGGGCGGGCCGAATATGAGCTTTGCCCTGCTGACCGACGCCTATATGCGCGCGAATGGTGCGACCCGGGAGGATTTCGGCCACCTTGCCGTGTCGCAGCGCCAGAACGCTGCCGGCAATGACGGCGCACTGCTCCGCAAGCCGATCACGATGGAGGATTACCTGTCCGCCCGCCCGGTGTGCCCGCCGATCCATCTGCTGGACTGCGTGATGCCCTGCGCCGGCGCCGACGGTTTCCTGGTGATGGATCGTGCCCGCGCGAGCGCCTTAGGGCTGCCCTATGTGCGGCTTCTCGCCACGATCGAGCGGCACAATGCCTTTCCCGACGACCCGGTGCAGCGTCGTGGCGGCTGGGCGATGGACCGCGACGCGCTGTGGGCGCAGGCTGGAGTGGGGCCGTCCGACATGGACATGGTGCAGACCTATGACGATTACCCGGTGATCAGCATGCTTCAATTCGAAGGTCTCGGCTTCTGTCCGCCCGGGGCGGCTGCACGCTTCCTGCGTGAACGGGACCTCACGGCTGGTGGTGATTTGCCGCACAACACTGGCGGCGGGCAATTGTCGGGCGGGCAGGCGGGGGCGTCGGGCGGCTATCTCGGCCTGATCGAGGCGATGCGGCAGTTGCTGGGCGCGGCGCCGGGGCGGCAGGTTTCGCGCGCGCGACATGCCGTGGTCAGCGGCTTTGGGATGATCAATTACGATCGCGGCCTGTGCACCGCGGCGGCCGTGCTCGCAGCATGAGCCGCGCCGCAGCCATGCGCCGGATGGACGAGGCGGCGTCGGCCGGGCATTTGGCTTTGCAGCGCTGCGAGATTTGTGGGGCAGGCCAGTATCCACCGAGCGAACTCTGTCATGTCTGCCTGTCCGACCGCCTTGGCTGGTCGGTCACGGCGACCGCTCCGGGAGTGTTATTGGCGCAGGCGACCCTGCACCACAGCTTCGAACCAAGCACCCGGTTGCCGCGCCAGGTCGGGCTGGTTCGGCTGGAACACGATATCAGTGCCGTATGTTTCGTGGCCGAAGATGCCGAGCCCGGACCGGTTACCGTGCATGCCGAGTTGGATGGGGCCGGTCGCGCGGTACTCATCGCATGCTGACCGCATTGCTGACCGGGGGGAGTGCCGGCATCGGACGCGCGATCGCCGAGTCGTTGTTGACTGCCGGGCACCGGGTCGTATCGCTCGATCATGCCCCGGCCACGTTGCAGCATGAACATCTGCATACCTTGCAGGTCGATCTACTGAGTGCGGCGGAGACCCACGACGCGGCTCTGGAGGCGGCCGAGAAGTGGCGGCCGACGATCTTGGTGCACAATGCAGGTGCTATCCGCCCGGCGTTGCTGCCGGACGTGAACCGCGTCGACCTGGACGCGCTGGTCAGTTTGCATCTGGGCGCCGCGATCACGCTGGTGCAGGCGACGTTGCCGGCGATGCGAGAGGATGGTTGGGGCCGCGTCGTGCTGATCTCGTCGCGCGCCGCGCTGGGGCTTGCCACTCGCACCAGCTACTCCGCCACGAAGGCCGGGATGATCGGGATGGCCCGCACCTGGGCGCTGGAACTCGGACCGAGCGGCGTGACGGTGAACGTGATCGCGCCCGGCCCAGTCGAGGCGACCGATCAGTTCCACGCCATCCTGCCGGAGGGAGATCCGCGCATCGAGCAGATGGCGCGAACCATTCCGGTCCGACGTTTGGGTACGCCGGCCGACGTCGCGCGCGCGGTGCTGTTCTTCGCGGATGGAGGCGCCGGGTTCATCACCGGGCAGACGTTGTTCGTTTGTGGTGGGACGAGTGTCGGCAGTTTGCAGATCTAATACCAACAGCTTCAAACGCCGACCCTTCGGTCCAACCTACAAACGCGCCGGTTGCCAAGACGTGAAGGTGCAACCCCTAAGCGGATGGCGCCCCACGGCGCGAGTTCGAACCGACGATGCAGGGTCACGAGCGCACCAAACGGCTAGGTGGCCCTGACATCGACCATCTCCCTTGAAAGACGGGAGCGGGGGCGACGGGCGTCGACCGCCAGCTATCGCGCTCTAGAGCTTTTTCCGATCGAAGTGGATCGGAGGAAAGCTCTAGGTCTTTGTTTTGGCGAGCATCTTTATCCGGTCGATGAGCAAGGTCGATCGGATGACGCTCTAGAACCGTAACGGCACGCTGGCGTTACATTGGTGCCGGTCGATGTCGCGCTCTCGCGTCCTGTGCGGGAGGGCAACGCCCGTCGTAGGAGGATTAAAGTCATGCTCAGGTATCTTCCCATCGCCGCAGCGGTGGTCGGGCTTCTCACGCTGGCGGCCTGCAATGGCCAGCAACCGGCCCAAGCGCATCCGCCCACCGATGTCGGCAACATGGCCTACCCGACCCCGCTTCCACAGGGCAACGTAACGACAACGACACGCCCGTAACGGCCAGTCGCGAAACCCTCGATCGCGATTGACCGTCGCGATCGGGGGAGGCGTCCGCCTTAGACGTCGACCTCTTCCACGGCCACGTCCTTCGCATGATCCTGGATAAAGCGGAAACGCAGTTCCGGCTTCCGGCCCATCAGGCTTTCCACCAGTTCACTCGTCTCCGCGCGCCGCTCCGCTGAGGCAACCACCTTCAATAACGTCCGCTTGCCCGGATCCATCGTGGTTTCCTTCAAGGACGCCGGCGGCATTTCGCCCAAGCCCTTGAAGCGGCTGACCTCGATCTTGCTGCCGGCCTTGAATGTCTTGGCCAGACGTTCCCGATCGGCATCGTTCATCGCATAAACCGAGCGCGCGCCCTGCGTCATGCGATACAGCGGAGGTTGCGCCAGAAAGACGTGTCCGTCCCGCACGAGCTCGGGAAGCTCCCGGTAGAAGAACGTCATCAACAGGCTGGCGATGTGCGCACCATCCACGTCGGCGTCCGTCATGATGATGATGCGGCCGTAACGCAGCTTCTTGATGTCGAACCGGTCGCCTACGCCGCAGCCAAGCGCCTCGATCAAGTCGCGAAGTTCTTGGTTCTGCCGCAGCTTATCCACGGTGGCGCTGGCCACGTTCAGGATCTTACCCCGCAGCGGCAGCACCGCCTGCGTCTCCCGCCGCCTCGCCTGCTTGGCGGAGCCACCGGCGCTGTCACCCTCGACCAGGAACAGCTCGGTCTCGCTCATGATCTCGCTGGTGCAGTCGGCAAGCTTACCCGGCAACCGCAGCCGCTTGGTGGCGGATTTGCGGGCAACGTCCTTGTTCTCGCGCCGGCGCAAGCGTTCTTCGGCACGCTCGATCAGGAAGGTGAGCAGGTTGTCGGCGCCCTGCGGGTTGCCGGCCAGCCAGTGATCGAACCGGTCGCGCATGGCCGTCTCCACCAGGCGGGTGGCATCGGCGCTGGTCAGCTTCTCCTTGGTTTGGCCCTGGAACTGCGGGTCCCGCACGAAGGCCGACAGTTTGCCGGCCATACTGGTGGTGATGTCCTCACCGGTCACCTGAGCCGCCCGGCGATTGTTGCGCTGCTCTCCCCAGGCGCGGACGCCCTTCAGTAATGCGGCGCGAAACCCAGCCTCGTGCGTGCCGCCTTGCGGTGTCGGCACCGTGTTGCAGTACGAGTGCAGGAAGCCGTCCGCGTTCTCCAGCCAGGTCACCGCCCACTCGGCGCGGCCGCCGGGCCGGCCGTCATCGCGCACCGGCAAGTCGGCCTCGCCAGCCCAGATCTCCGGCACGGCCATGGCCGCGTCGCCGATATCCTCAGCCAGGCTGTCCCGCAGCCCACCGGGGAAGTGCAATACGGCTTCGGCGGGGACATCACCGCCTTTGATTAGGGTTGGGTCGCAGCTCCAGCGGATTTGGACGCCGCGGAACAGATAGGCCTTGGAGCGGCACAGCTTGTAGAGGCGTGCCGGGATGAATTGCAGCGGCCCGAAGATCGCCGGGTCGGGTTTGAAGCGGATGGTGGTGCCGCGGCGGTTCTGCACCGGCCCGGCGTTCACCAACTTGGTGGTGGGCTTACCCTGGGCGTAACTCTGCCGCCAAAGTGTGCGGTCGCGGGCAACTTCTACCTCCAACGTTTCGCTCAGCGCATTCACCACGGAACTACCGACGCCATGCAGGCCGCCGGACGTGGCGTAGGCGTCGCCGCCGAACTTGCCACCGGAGTGCAGGGTGGTGAGGATGACCTCCAATGCGCTCAGCGGTTTGAATTTGGGGTGCGGGTCGACGGGGATGCCGCGGCCATTGTCGCGCACGCTCAGCCAGTTGCCAGGCTGGAATGCGAACTCGATCGAGGTCGCATGGCCGGCGACCGCCTCGTCCATCGAGTTGTCCAGGATCTCAGCCGCGAGGTGGTGAAGGGCGGCCTCATCCGTGCCGCCGATATACATGCCCGGACGGCGCCGGACTGGCTCAAGCCCTTCGAGGACCTCGATATCTTTGGCGGAGTAAGCGTCTTGCGTGCCGGCGGATTTGGGTGCCAGCGGTGGCTTCGCCTTGGGCGAGCCGAAGAGGTCGTTCATGCTGTGTTCCCGTGTCTCCCCCGCACGCTAGGCGCACAGGGGAGTCGGGGGCAAGCGACTACTTGTCGGTCGGGAAGCTCGCGCTCGGCGACTGCTCCTGCGTGTGGGCCTCCAGGAACCAAAGCTGCTTGTCGATCCCGCGGGATACTTCCGTGAAAATATCGGCAGTGTCGGCGTCGCCAGCCTCATCCGCTTCGTCGATGCTCTTGCGGATGGCGTTCGCGACGATTGCATAGCGCTCGATCAGCGCATGGATGTGATCGCTCACCTGGTAGATGTCCACCGGATAGGGCGGCAGGGCCGTCCGCTTGGCGACTTCCTGCACGGTTCCGAACGCCGTGCCACCCAGCTGGGTGATGCGCTCGGCCATCGTGTCCACGAATTCATCCTGTTCCTCGCGGAAAGTGTCGAGCATGAGGTGAACGCCGATGAACTGCGGCCCTTTCAGGTTCCAATGCGCCTGCTTGGTGATCAACGCCATGTCGATGCCGTCTGCGATCCGGGCTTCCAGCAACGCGACCGACACGCCGCGGCCGTTCTGGTTGTTACGGGTGCGGTGCAAGCGAGCGCCGCCCTCCGTCTGCTCACCAGGCATCTTATCGGTCTTCGAATCAGCCATCATCGTCTCCTGTTGCGATCTAGCCGCAGAACGCGCGACCACGGTGGTCGTTGCGTCACCCGCGCGCGCGGTGGATGTCGTGGGTCACGATCCCGCTTTCCTCCGACGGCATGGCCAACCATTCGTGACGGGACAGGGTCGTGCTGGTGTCCCTGAGCCCGGCCGCCCAGTGGTCCCGCATCGAGGATTTACTGAAGTCGTAATCCTTGGCTTGGCCCTCGTGCGCGGCTTGCTGGTAGATCAACTGCAAGATGTTGATGGCAGGCAAGGTGGCGAGTTGTGTCTTCAACGCGCGCTCTTCATCGGACAGCAAGTCTTCCGGCACCTTCTCCAGTAGCCGCTTCATCTGGATACGCTGCAAATGCGCCTGCCGGTAGTAGTCGGTCGTGAGCCGGGTGCGGGACGAATACTGGATGTCCTTCGAGCGGCCCAACGTCTCCGGCATGTCGCGCGGTACCGGGCCGCGCGCACTGAACAGGTCAACCTGGAACACCATTGCGTTCTCGCCATGGATCCGGTCCAGCAAATGCTGCAAGGGCGTGTTGGACACTATGCCGCCGTCCCAGAAGAAATCGCCGGCGATCTCGATCATCGGCAGGGCAGGGGGCAACGCGCCGCTCGCCATGATGTGGTCGACGTGGATCGTGGTCTCGGCATTGTCGAAATAGATGAAGTTGCCAGTGGCCACGTTGACCGCACCAACGGCGAAACGCATCGCACCACTATTGATCCGGTCGAAATCCACCAGCCGCACCAGCGTCTCCCGCAACTGGGCGCTGTCGTAGAAGGCGGTCGCCCCGGCGGCCCCGCGCGGTTGGAACCAGGGAGACAGCAGGTTGGGGCTGAACAGTCCCGGTTGCCCTTGGGTCATGGTCATGAAGCACGACCACATGTTGTGCAGCTTCCGCAGGTCGTCCCCGTCCGGGAGGAAGCCCCAGACTGGGCGCTGCGTGGCCAGGCGCCAGAACTCACGCAGTGCCGCGAGCCGGTGCTCCGGTGGATTGCCCGCAATCAGCGCTGCATTGACGCTCCCGATCGAGACACCCGCCAGCCAATCGGGCTCGATGCCTGCCTCCTGCATGCCTTGGTAGACGCCGGCTTGGTAGGCACCCAGGGCGCCCCCGCCCTGCAACAGCAACCCGATGCGGTCGCATCCCTCGGGTCGCCAGGGACGCTTGGAGTGGTGCAAAGGTCCGGCATCCATGCGCTGTGTCTCTCCACGGCTAGGTTGGTCTCGTATCTGGCACAACCGGCCCACTTGTCATACCGGCTACCACGCCCGTTAGTCATAGCGCGGCACAGGCCCGGCTTGTCATGCGCCATCGATGTGCCGATCATCCGCCGCGAATTTCGGCGAGGGTGGGCGGATGGGTCTGCAAGGCAAGGTAGCATTGGTCACGGGCTCGACCAGCGGGATCGGTCTGGGTATCGCCCGGGCCCTCGCGGCCGAGGGTGCGGACCTCATGCTCAACGGTTTCGGAGACCCGGCTGCCGTCGAGGCCATCCGCGCCGGCGTCGCATCGGAGCACGGTGTGCGCGTCCTGCATGATGGGGCGGATGTCAGCCAGGCTGCCCCGATCGCCGCAATGATCGCCCGCACCGAGGCCGAACTCGGCCGGCTGGACATCCTGGTCAACAACGCCGGCATCCAGCATGTGGCGCCGATCGCCGACTTCCCGGCTGAGCGGTGGGACGCCATCATCGCGATCAATCTGTCCAGCGCCTTTCATGCCATCCACGCCGCCATACCCGGCATGAAGCAGCGAGGCTGGGGCCGGATCATCAACATCGCCTCTGCCCACGGTTTGGTCGGGAGTGCCGAGAAGTCCGCCTACGTCGCCGCCAAGCACGGTATCGTCGGTTTGACCAAGGTCGCCGCGCTCGAGCTGGCGAATGACGGGATCACCTGCAACGCGATTTGCCCCGGTTGGGTGTTGACCCCACTGGTGCAAAAGCAGCTGGACGCCCGGGCCGAGCGGGAGAAGCGTAGCGTGGCCGACGTGACCCACACATTCCTCACCGATAAGCAGGCGATGGCGCAATTCTCCACGCCAGAGGGGATCGGGGCGTTGACCGTGTTCCTTTGCTCGGATGCTGCGGCGACCATGACGGGATCGCCGTATTCCATCGATGGCGGCTGGACGGCTCAGTAGCTCTCCACCATCGCTGCAATGCGGGTCACGGCTTGCCGGCCCACCACTTCCCCGATCAGGACGAGGGTGGGCCCGCCCGTGGACCATGCGGTGGCGGCCCCGACGAGTTCGTCGAGTGTCCCCTTCAGCAGTCGCTGCGCCCGGGTGCCGCCGCGCTCGATCAACGCCGCCGGCGTCTGGGGCGACAACCCGGCGGTCAACAACCCGTCGCGCAACAGGGGCAGGGTGACCACGCCCATGTAGACGGCGATCGTGCCCCCCCGCACGAGTTGGTCGAAGTCGAGGTCCAGCTTGCCGTCCTTGGTGTGTCCCGTTGCGAAGGTGACGGTTCGGGCGGCGTCGCGGTGGGTGAGGGGGATCGCGGATTGCGCCGCGCAGGCGAGTGCGGCCGTGACGCCGGGCACGACTTCGAACGTGATTCCGGCGTCCGCGAGGGCTTCTGCCTCCTCGCCACCACGGCCGAACACGAACGGGTCGCCGCCCTTGAGCCGAACGACCTTACGGCCTTCGCGCGCCAGACGGATGAGCAGGTCGTTGATGCCCTCCTGTGGCAGGCAGTGGTTCGCGCGCGCCTTGCCCACGTAGATCCGCTCGGCGTCGCGACGGGCCATGTCGAGCACGTCGTCGCCGATGAGCCGGTCGTGTACGATCACGTCCGCTTCGCCGAGCAGCCGGTGGGCTCGCAAGGTCAGTAGGTCGGCCGCTCCCGGCCCGGCGCCGACGAGATAGACGATGCCGCTCGGCTCCGCGCCGTCGGCGATTTGCCGGGCCATTTCGTGCCGGGCTGCGGTTTCATCGCCGGCCTCGACCAGGTCCGCGACCCGGCCTCCAAGGGCGCGCTCCAATACCCGGCGACGCAGCGCGGTGTCAGGGAGGTGTCGGCGGATTTCGGTCTTGAACTCGTCGGCGATCGCGGCCAGGCGGCCGAAGAAGGGAGGCACGAGCGCCTCGATGCGCGCCCGGATCAAGCGCGCCAGCACGGGGGCGGTGCCACCTGAGGAGACGGCGATGGTGATTGGGGAGCGGTCCACCACGGCCGGAGTGATGAAGCTGCAGAGCGCTGGCCGATCGACGACGTTGACGGGGATTCCGCTGGTATTCGCAGCGTGTACCAGCGCGGCCAGATCGTGTTCTGGTGCTTCGGCGCCGATGGCGATAGCGCATCCGGCGAGCGCGTCGGGGTGGAAATGGGCAGTTTGGACGATTTCTGCGCCGCACCGACGCAGGGCCTCGGCCTTGCGGTCGGCTGCCTCGCCTTCGCCTAGGACGAGGGCGCGGCGGCCACGCAGGTCCATGAAGATGGGGAAGTGTTGCATAGGCGAACTCCGGCGTAGCGTCGGATATGGGAGTTAGCACGCGAGAGTCCGATCGCCACCTTTGAGCGTAATGTTCGATAGAACGCGCTTGACCTGTCCTCGGAGCGCGTCTAGATACCCTCCACCGACGGCGCAAATGACTTGTTGCTTTCCGCCGCCGGGTCTAGTAGCTTCCTCGGCTCGCACTGAGGTAGCGCCACCCAATAGGATGGCAGTTCGGCCCGCAACGCGGGGCGCTCTTCTGTTCGGGTGTTGTTCATTGACAAGTAAATCTGCTGAGGAAGGGATAAGTTGGCGGCGTCCTTTTGA
>CAXTWC010000086.1:0-21369 GCA_964247805.1 uncultured Acetobacteraceae bacterium
GGGACCAAGCCGGTGGCACGCCAGGTGCTGCTGAACGAGGTCTGGGGCTACAACGCTGCCGTCACGACGCATACGCTGGAAACCCACATCTACCGTCTGCGGCAAAAGATCGAGCCCGATCCGGGCAATGCGCGGCTGCTGGTGACAGAGGGCGGCGGCTACCGCCTCGACCCGCAAGGCGTCCCACCGGTCGGCTAACTTCGGACGAAAGCCCTCTCCCCCTGGGAGAGGGTTGGGTGAGGGATCTAGCCAACGTGCCTGCGTTGCAGAAGAAGCTCCCTCACCCCGGCCCTCTCCCAGGGGGAGAGGGAGAAGGTGAGGGGATAGTGGCGGGCTAGCCACCAGCCACGAACCGCTCCAGCCAGTGGATGTCGTAATTCCCCGCGTTGAACTCCGGATCCGCGGCAATACGCTGGTGCAGCGGTATCGTGGTTTTAACCCCGGCCACCGCAAACTCCTCCAGCGCCCGCCGCAACCGCGCCAGCGCCGTCGGACGGTCAGGCCCGTGCACGATCAGCTTGGCGATCATGCTGTCGTAATGCGGCGGCACGACATACCCGGCATACAGCGCCGAATCGACGCGGACCCCCAACCCGCCCGGCGCGTGGAATACGTCCACCCGGCCGGGTGAGGCCATGAACGTCTCCGGATCCTCCGCCGTCACCCGCACCTCGATGGCGTGCCCGGTGAAGCGGATGTCCGACTGGCTGTAGCCAAGCTCCTGCCCGGCGGCGATGCGGATCTGCTCGCGCACGATGTCGATGCCAGTGATCATCTCCGTGACCGGGTGCTCGACCTGCAAGCGGGTGTTCATCTCGATGAAAGCGAACTGGCCGTCCTGGTACAGGAACTCCAGCGTCCCGGCGTTGCGATAGCCGAGCTTGGCCAAGCCGGCGGTAACGGTCGCCCCCAGCGCATCCCGTTCCACAGCCGACAGAGCAGGTGAGCCAGCCTCCTCCAGCAACTTCTGGTGGCGCCGCTGCAGGGAGCAATCCCGCTCGCCGAGATGCACGACGTTGCCCTGGCTGTCGGCCAGCACCTGCAGCTCGATGTGGCGGGGGCGGTCCAGGTACTTCTCTATATAGACTGCATCGTTGCCGAACGCCGCGCGTGCCTCGGCCCGGGCCACGCGCCAGGCCTCGTGCAACTCGCTCGCCTCGTGCGCCACCTTCATGCCGCGCCCGCCGCCGCCGGCCGCGGCCTTGATCAACACCGGGTAGCCGATGCGGTCGGCCACGGCTGCCGCTTCCGTCAGGTCTGCCACCGCCCCGGCGCTGCCGGGCACCAGCGGCACGCCGAGCGAGGCCATTGCGGCCTTCGCGGTGATCTTGTCGCCCATCATGCGGATATGCGCCGCCGAGGGGCCGATGAAGGTCAGCCCGTGATCCTCCACCATCTCCGCGAACCCGGCGTTCTCCGACAGGAAGCCATAGCCCGGATGGATCGCGTCCGCCCCGGTGATGGCGGCTGCGGTCAGGATGGCCGGGATGTTCAGGTAGCTGTCGCGCGCGGAGGCAGGGCCGATACAAACGCTCTCGTCGGCCAGGCGCACATGCATCGCCTCGGCATCGACAGTGGAGTGCACGGCGACCGTCGGGATATCCAGCTCCCGGCAGGCGCGTTGGATCCGCAAGGCGATTTCGCCGCGATTGGCGATGAGCAGCTTGCCGAACACTATTCGACCACCAGCAACGCCTCGCCGTACTCCACGGGCTGTCCCGACGTGACCAGGATGCGCGTTACCACACCCGCGCGCGCCGCCTTGATCTGGTTGAAGGTCTTCATCGCCTCGATCAGCAACAGTGTCTGTCCGGCGGCGACCGACTGACCCGGCGTCACGAACGGCGGCGTGCCGGGCTCGGCCGACAGATACGCAATTCCCACCATCGGACTGGTCACCGTGCCCGGGTGGTCCGCCGGGGCGACCTGCTCCCGCGACGCCGGCATGGCCGGGCTGGGTGGGGGCGCGGCTTGCGGCGCCATTGCGGCGACAGCCGCGGGCGCCGGGGTGCGGGCGACCCGAACGCGGCTTTCTCCGTCCGAGACCTCGATCTCAGTGAGGCCGGTGTCGGCCAGGATCTCGGCGAGGGCGCGGATTTCCGCGGTATCGATCGGCAAGCGGCTCATGGTTGCTCCGAGCGGTCGAGCAGCAGGGCGGCCATCGCGCTCAGCGCCAGGGCGTAACCGCGGATGCCAAGGCCGCAGATCACGCCCTCCGCCACGCGTGAGACGAAGGAGTGCTGCCGGAACTCCTCCCGCCGGTGGATATTGGTCACGTGCACCTCGATGACGGGAAGCTCGCTGGCCAGCAGCGCGTCCATCAGTGCCACCGAGGTGGTGGTGTAGCCCGCCGGGTTGATCACGATGCCGGAGGCCGTGGTGCGGAATTCCTGCACCCAGGTGACCAACTCGCCCTCGTGGTTGGACTGGCGGAAATCGATGGCTAGATCGAGCTCTTCGGCGGTTTCGGCGCAGAGTGTTTCCACATCGTCGAGTGTGGCTGCACCGTAGAGCGCCGGTTGACGCAGGCCGAGCATGTTCATGTTTGGGCCGTTCAGCACGGCGATCAGCGGCAATGGGCCGGGCGGCCGATGTTCAGACATGATGCTCAGACATGATGCTCAGACGTTATGCTTTAGGCGAAGCGGGGCGCCGTAGCATGCGGTTGGATGCACGTCCAATGAGCCACGCGCGCAACGAGCACGGTAAAGGTTGCCGCACGACGCCGTGATCACGTTTTTCGTGATGATGGCGGATGCGCCACAGGCAGTGTTGCATCGGTGCGACGCTTCGGGTCAGGGCGGCCTCGACTGTCCCGGTAGTTGGTAGCATCGGTCGCGCCGCCGTGAGTTCGGAGACAAGACTTGCCAGTATCAGTATCGACCAAGCATTGATCCGAAACAATCTGACATAAAGGAATTATAAATGGTGAGAGGAATGTCTGTAGTGTGGTCTATATGGCACACACCTTAGGTCAAAGCCGGATCGTTCCGATGGATCGCGGGTTAGTTACCGCTTGATCAGGCCGACACTGGCGAGGGACTATGCTTCCCGCAGGCCTATCCCGGCTGCACTGAAGCGGATGAACGTATGTCACGAACCACCCAGCTCCTTCCGGCCGTCGCGATCGCAGCACTGCTTCCTTGTGCAGCCTTCGCGCAGACGGTCGGTGTAGCTTCCTGGTACGGCAATCGGCATGACGGCCTGCGCACCAGCAGCGGAGAAGTCTTCGACCAGGAGGGCATGACGGCCGCCAGCCGCAGCATACCGCTCGGCTCGCGCGTGCGGGTGACGATGAGCGAAACGGGGCAATCCGTCGTCGTGACCGTGAACGACCGGATGGGCGGGCGCAGCGCGATCATCGACCTGTCCAAGGGCGCCGCCCGCGAGATCGGTCTGCTCGGCCGCGGCCGGGGCATGGTCTCGATTGCATCGGCCGAGGACGAGCCGCTGGAGGTCGCCGAAGCTACCGAGGACGAGACGGCGGATGTGCCTACTGACGCGCCACGTGGTCGGCGACATAGGCGCCGCGGCTCCCGATCGGTTGTGGCGGCCCATCCGTGCTGTCGTGGGCCGTCTGTAATTCTAGCTCGGCATTCAGTTCAGCACCGAGTAGTACAACGTAGACTGTAACGAAAAACCACATCATCACGCCCACCACGGCTCCAAGCGGGCCATAGGTCACGTCGTAGCTGGCGAGGTGGCCGACATAGAAGCTGAACAGGGCTGATGCCAGCAGCCACAGCGCAGTCGCCAGGATTGAGCCCGGCGTGATCCACACCCACCGCGCTGCCCGGCGGCACGGGCCGAACCGGTACAGCAGCGAGAGCGAGCCCAGCACGAACCCGACCAGCAGGAGCAGGCTGGCGATGCGCACCAAAACCAGCGTGTTGCCCTCGTAGCCCAGCATCGCGAGCGTCGGCGGCAGCGCCACGATGAACCCCAAGCCAAGCACCGCTCCCATCAGGGCCATCAACGTCATGGCGAAGGCGATCAGCTGGAAGCGCAGGAACGACCGCCGCTCCCGCTCCTCATAGGCAAGGTTGAGCGCCGAGATGATCGATTTGGTGCCGGTGGCCGAGGACCAGAGCGCCACCCCGGTGCTGATCAGCAGCCCCATCGTCAGCGTGCCATGCGGCTTGGTCACCAGCATGTGGACGCGTTCCGAGATCAGTTGGAATGCGGAGGGCGGCAGCAGGTCCTGCAAGGTGGCGAGCTGCGGCTCGACGGTCGCCGGGTCGAACACCAGCCCGTAGAACGAAATCAACATGGAGATGGCGGGGAACAGCGCGAGCGTGCCGTAGAAGGCGCACCCGGCAGCCACCAGAGCCACGCGGTCGGAGATGATCTCGCGCCAGGTGCGGAGCAGCACGCGCTTCCATCCCTTCCACGGGATGTCCACCGGGCTCTTTGCGAGACGGCCGAGCGCTTGCGAATCGGGTGCGGTGGTCGCCCGTTCCGCATCGATGACATCGGCGCGTCCGGGAAGCGGCGGTATGGGAAGATCGGCCGTCTCGGCGTGTTCGGGCATTGCGATCCGATCTACTCGGGGGGTCACTAAGGACTAGTTCTAACAACGTGTTAAGGCAGCATGCGATTTTCTTGATGCAAGTCGAATTTACCGCTTGCACCTCACCCCACAGGGTCCTATTTGCGCGATCCACGCAGCAACGCACGTGCCTCTGGCCTCCGGGTTACGCAACGACGTCAAGCGTTCTGGCAATCGTTCTTTTTCGCTGGTTCGTTCGACCGTTTCGTCAACTCTCGCCCATCGCCTGGAAAGGTGGGCGTCTATCCAGAAGGCTCTCGTGCGATGACCCCCAAGATCGCGCAGTACCTGGCCGACTCGCGTCCGGCCACCCCGTGCCTCGTCCTCGACGTGGATCGCGTCGAGGATAACTATCGCTCAATCCTACGCGCCTTGCCGTTGGCGCGCATCTACTATGCCGTGAAGGCCAACCCAGCCGCTCCGATTCTGGAGCGCCTGGTAGGTTTGGGCAGCGCGTTCGATGCCGCCTCCTTCGAGGAGGTCAGCATGTGCCTCGAGGCTGGTGCGGCGCCGGGTGCCATCTCCTTCGGCAACACCATCAAGAAGGTGTCGGCCATCCAGCGCGCCTATGCCGCGGGCATCGACATGTTCGCCTTCGACTCCATCGAGGAGTTGGAGAAGCTGGCCCGCCACGCTCCGGGCAGCCGCGTGTATTGCCGCCTGCTGGTGGAGAACAAGGGCGCGGACTGGCCGTTGTCGCGCAAGTTCGGCACCACGGTGGAAAGCGCGCGCGACCTGATGGTTCGCGCTGGCGAGATGGGGCTCGATCCATACGGCTTGTCGTTCCACGTCGGCAGCCAGCAGATGTGCACGTCCGCATACGAGGTCGCGATTGCCCGTGTTGGCATGTTGTTTACCGATTTGCGCGATGCTGGGGTGAACCTGCGCATGGTGAACCTCGGTGGCGGCTTCCCCGTCCGCTACCGCGAGGAGGTTCCGACCGTGGACCGCTTCGCCACCGCCATCATGCACGCGATGACGGAACATTTCGGCAATGACTTGCCCGAGATCCTGATCGAGCCCGGCCGCTCCATGGTCGGCGACGCCGGCGTCGTGCATGCCGAAGTGGTGCTGGTGAGCCAACGAATCCCGGATGACCCGACGCGCTGGGTGTATCTGGACATCGGCCGTTTCGGTGGGCTGGCGGAGACCGAGGGCGAGTCGATCAAGTACCGGATCGAGACTGCGCATGATGGCGACCCGACCGGTCCGGTTTGCATCGCCGGGCCGACGTGTGACGGGGCGGACATCATGTACGAGCGCAGCAACTACCGGCTGCCGCTGTCACTGGAGCACGGGGATACGGTGAACGTGATGTCCACCGGCGCCTATGTGACGACCTACGCCAGCCAGCGCTTCAACGGCTTCGCCCCGCTGGCCGAGCACTACGTGTAATCCAGCGTTTCTCCCCCGCTCTCATCGGGGGAGGCGGACCATGCGCTTGCATGGTGGAGGGGGTGCCGGTTGTCGACCGAGCGCCCCCTCTTTCGGCTTCGCCGCGACTTCCCCGTCAAGGACGGGGGAGGAGCTGCTCGCTGCTGAGGTGGGAGACGAAAGTATCGACAATCCGTTTGCAACTACCTGCGTTGTGATGTGCACGGATCAGCGCCGCAACCACCTCGGTTGCAGCGGATGGAGGAATCGATGGACAACACGACAGTCACCCGGCGTGGTGTGCTCGGCGGCACCGCGGCGGGAATGGCACTCCCGATCGCCATGCCCGCCCTGGCGCAAACCCAACCCGGCGCCGCACCGACAACACCGGCCGCAACCCCTCCCGTCGGCCAGATCGATGTGGTGCTGCAGGTCAACGGCAAGCGCGTCCCCCTTTCCATCGAACCACGCACGTCGCTACTCGACGCTCTGCGCGAATACGCCGGCCTGACCGGCACGAAAAAAGGCTGCGACCGCGGCTCCTGTGGTGCTTGTACGGTGCACGTGGACGGCCACCGGGTCGTGTCCTGCCTAACGCTGGCGGCGCGCACCCAGGGCAAGGCGGTCACCACGATCGAGGGCCTGGCCAGCGGTGACGAACTGCACCCGATGCAGGCGGCCTTTTTGCACCACGACGCTTACCAGTGTGGCTACTGCACGCCGGGCCAGATCATGTCAGCCGTCGCTCTGGTGCAGGAGGGACATGCCGGGACGGACGCCGAAATCCGCGAATACATGAGCGGCAACATCTGTCGTTGCGGAGCCTACGCCAACATCGTCGACGCGATTCGCGACGCCTCCGGGAGGGCCTGAGCCATGCAGGCCTTCACACTCGACCATCCCAGCAGTCTGGATGCGGCCCTCGCCGGCGGCCCGAATGACGGGGCCAAATACATCGCCGGTGGCACCGACTTGATGCAATTGGCCAAGGACAACGTCGAAGCTCCCAGCCACTTGATCGACCTGGACGGCCTGGTCCCGAACACGATCACGGTTGCGTCCAGTGGTGAGCTGCATCTCGGGGCGCTGGCCCGCATGGTGGATGTGGCGAACCATCCGGACGTGCGGTCCGGCTGGCCGGCCATCAGCGAGGCGCTGTTGCTGTCCGCTTCGCCCCAGGTGCGCAATATGGGCACGATGGGTGGCAACCTGCTGCAACGCACCCGGTGCGGCTATTTCCGCGACACCGGGTTCGCCTGCAACAAGCGCATTCCCGGCTCCGGCTGCCCAGCGATCCCAGGCGAGAGCCGGGGCTTGGGCGTCGTCGGCGTAAGCGACCACTGCATCGCCACCCACCCGTCGGACATGCCTGTGGCGCTACTGGCGATGGATGCCGCCGTCCAGTTGCAGGCCCCGAGCGGCGGGACGCGGATCGTGCCTTTGGCCGAGTTCTACCGCCTGCCCGGCGACACACCGCACATCGAGACGAACCTGATCCCGGGCGAACTGATCACCGCGATCATCGTCCCCGCGAGCGGCTCGGCAAAGAAATCGCGCTATGTGAAGGTGCGGGACCGTGCCTCGTTCGAGTTTGCGGTGGTCTCCGCCGCGGTGGCGCTAGATATCGACAACGGGACGGTGCGCGAGGTCCGCATCGCGCTCGGCGGCGTTGCGTCGCGGCCCTGGCGGCTGCCGCAGGTGGAGGCGGCGTTGCACGGCAAGCCCGCGACCGACGAAGCCTACCAGGCCGCCGCAGAGTTGGCCGGGCAGGGCGCCACGCCGACGAAAGACAACGCTTTCAAGGTCAAGCTGATGCAGCGCACGGTGCTCCGTGGGCTCCAGTTGGCAGCAGCGTAGGGAGCCGGGGCCATGATCACAGGACAGCCCATCGACCGTAAGGACGGCCGGCAGAAGGTCACCGGCGCCGCGCAATATGCGGCAGAGTTCGCCGTGCCGTCAGTCGTGCACGCCGTGCTGGTACAGAGCACGATCGCCGCCGGGCAGATCACCGGGTTCGAGTTGGCCACCGCGCAGGGCATGCCCGGCGTGCTCGCCATCATCACGCCGGACAATGCCTTGCCGCTGAAGAAGCAGGGCGGGGCGCCGCAGACGATTGCCTCCCCCACGCTGCAGAATTCGGACATCGTCTATAACGGCCAACACGTGGCCATCGTCGTCGCCGAAACGCTGGAGCGCGCCCAGGCAGCCGCCGCTGCGGTCAAGCTGCGCTACAAGGAAGGTGAGGCGCAGACCACTATGGAGGGGGCGCTCGACCAGGCGTACGTCCCGCACAACTTCCGTAACGGCGAGCGCCCACCGGACAGTTCCCGCGGCGACACCAAGGGTGCCTTCGATGGCGCGCCAGTCCGGTTCGAGGCCACCTACACCACTCCGGTCGAGCACCATAACCCGATGGAGCCGCATGCCACGATCGCTGCCTGGGATGGCGATCGGCTGACCGTTTGGACGTCGTCGCAGGGCATTGGCGGCGCCCAGCGCACCTTGGCCGGGCTGTTCGGCATCGATAAGGACAACGTGCGGGTGATCTCCCCCTTCGTGGGCGGCGGGTTTGGCTGCAAGGGCAACACCTGGCCGCCGGCTACGCTGGCGGCGATGGCGGCCAAGATCGTCAACCGTCCGGTGAAGCTGGTGCTGTCCCGCCAACAGATGTTCACCTCCAACGGCTACCGGCCGGCGACCGTGCAGAAACTGGCGTTCGGCGTGGCCCAGGATGGCGCATTCCAGTCGATCCGCCACGACGGGATCAGCCAGATGTCGCAGCCGGTGCTCGGAGAGTTCGTCGAGCCGGTCGCCCTTGCCACCGAGATGCTCTACGCCTGCCCGAACCTTGCCATCACCCACCGCCTGGTCGCTACCAACCAGAGCCTGCCCACCTACATGCGGGCCCCGGGCGAATCCTCCGGCGTGTTCGCGCTGGAATCCGCGTTGGACGAGATCGCGGCCGAACTGAAGATCGATCCGATCGCCCTGCGGCTGAAAAATTACGCTGAGCGAGATGAGGGCGAGGACCTGCCGTTCTCCTCCAAGCGGCTGCGCGAGTGCTACGCCCAGGGGGCCGCCACCTTTGGATGGGACCGGCGCACCCCCGAGCCGCGCTCGATGCGGGACGGGCGTTATCTCGTGGGCCTTGGCATGGCAACGGCGACCTATCCGATCAACCAGAGTCCGGCGAGTGTTCGGGTGCGCTTGCTCGCCAACGGCGACGCGGTCCTGCAATCCGGCACACAGGATATCGGCACCGGCACCTACACCGTAATGGCGCAGCTCGCCGCCGACGCCTTGGGCTTGCCGATCGAGCGTGTCCGCTTCGAACTTGGCGACTCCCGCTTCCCGCCGGCGCCCGTGTCCGGCGGCTCCATGACGGCGGCCAGCGTCGGCTCGGCGGTGCTGGTGGCCTGCCAGCTGGCTCGCGACCACGCGGTCGCGATGGCTATGTCGGATGCCGGCGACCAGTGGAAGGGCGCCAACGCTGCCGACTACCGGCTGCAGGATGGCGCGGTCGTGGGTCCGCAAGGTCGCATGACCATCGGCGAGATGCTGGCCCGGCGTAACGTGGACAGCATCGACGTCGTGGGCGACGCCAAGGGTCCGCCCAAGGAAAAGGGCAAGAAGACGCACTCCTTGCACTCGTTCGGCGCACAATTCGCCGAAGTGAGGGTCGATCCGCTATTGGGCGAGATCCGGATCTCCCGCCTGGTCGGCGTATTCGACGGCGGCCGGGTGCTCAATGCCAAGACGGCCCATAGCCAGCTGATCGGCGGCATGACCTTCGGCGTCGGCATGGCGTTGCTGGAGGAAACGTTGGTCGATGAGAATACCGGCCGCATCGTCAACGCCAACATCTCGGAATACGTGGTGCCGGTGAACGCCGACATCCCTGCGATCACGGCGACTCTGCTGGACGGCGGTGACGATCAGAACGCCAATCCGGTCGGGCTCAAGGGAATTGGCGAGTTGCCCATGGTGGGTATGGCGGCAGCGATCGCCAACGCGGTGTATCACGCGACGGGGGTGCGGGTGCGCGACCTGCCGATCCGCCTTGAAGACCTGCTCGTCTGACACGAGTTTAACGCGAGTGCTTGTCCCTTCCCCGGTCTTCTTCGCCGGGTTGGAGGGGCGAGGCTTGTGGTTGCGCACCCATCTCATTGGCGTAACCTTGCCAAAACGCCAGAACGAGGACCTACCGAATGCCCGAGTATTCCAACACTCAGCTATTGATCGATGGCGCCTGGGGACCGTCCCAGGCGGGCAAGACCCTTCCGGTGCTGAACCCAGCGACCAACGAGCAGATCGGCACCGTCGCCCACGCCGAACGCGCCGATCTCGACCGTGCGCTCGAGTCGGCGGCCAAGGGGTTTGAGGTCTGGCGCCGCACCTCCGCGGTCGAGCGCTCCAAGATCATGCGCAAGGCCGCCGACATCATCCGCGAGCGGGTCGATCACATCGCCACCTTGATGGTGCTGGAACAAGGTAAGCCGTTCATCGAGGCCAAGGGCGAGACGTCGCTTGCCCCCGAGAACATCGAGTGGATGGCCGAAGAGGGCCGGCGCGCCTATGGCCGTGTGATCCCGTCGCGCCAGCCCGGCGTGTATCAGATGTCGCTGCGCGAGCCGGTGGGCGTCGTCGCGGCGTTCACGCCCTGGAACTTCCCGATCAACCAGGCCGTCAAGAAGGTCGCTGCTGCCCTGGCCGCTGGCTGTTCCATCATCGTCAAGGGCCCCGAGGAGACTCCGGCCAGCGTGGCCGAGATGCTGCGTGCCTTCGTCGATGCCGGGGCGCCGGCCGGCGTGGTAAACCTGGTGTATGGCGTGCCGTCGGAGATCAGCTCCTACCTCATCCCGCATCCGACCGTCCGCAAGATCAGCTTCACCGGGTCGACTGCGGTCGGCAAGCACCTGGCCGCGATGGCCGGCGAGCACATGAAGCGCGCCACGATGGAGCTGGGCGGGCATGCGCCGGCGATCATCTTCAACGACGCGGACCTCGAGGTCGCCACCAAGGTCCTGTCCGCCAACAAATTCCGTAACGCCGGGCAGGTTTGCATCGCCCCGACCCGTTTTCTGATCCAGGAGAAGGTGTACGACGATTTCGTCTCCCGCTTCACCTCGGCGGCCCAGGCCATCAAGGTTGGCGACGGTCTCGAGAAGGGCACCACGATGGGCCCACTGGCCAATGACCGCCGGGTGCAGGCGATGGAAGGCTTCATCGCCGACGCCGTGCAGCATGGTGGCGAGGTTCGCACCGGCGGTGCGCGCATCGGCAACAAGGGTAACTTCTTCCAGCCGACGGTGATGACCGGCGTGCCCACTGAAGCTCGCGTCATGAACGAGGAGCCGTTTGGCCCGCTCGCCCTGATGACTCCATTCCACGACATGGAGGAGGCGATCACGGAGGCCAACCGGCTCTCCTACGGCTTGGCCGCGTATGCTTATACGAGCTCGGCTGCAACGGCGACGAAGGTTGCGGCCGGCGTTGAGTCGGGGATGATGTCGATCAACCATCACGGTCTGGCCCTGCCGGAGACGCCGTTCGGCGGCGTGAAGGACAGCGGCTACGGCTCCGAAGGCGGCGTCGAGGGCTTGGAGGCGTATCTCTCCACCAAGTTCGTCACCCAAGCCGGAATCTAAGCCTCACGCTACACACTCAGATCCTCCCCCGCGCTGAGCGGGGGAGGTGGCGGCAAAGCCGACGGAGGGGCCTGGACGAAAGATCGGACCCGCTCGAAGCATCCCTGGCGGAGCGACCGTAGTTCAGAAACATCTTCGTGGAGTTAACGGGTGATCGTCCGCTCCACCTTCCCCTATAACGCCGAGCCGTCGCTGGGTCGCCTTAGGGCATCGGCCATCACGCACCAGCGGGACTTTTACGTCCGGAGCCACGGCGACATCCCGCAGCTCGACGCAGCCTCCCACCGCCTGACAGTGGAGGGTCTCGTCGCTCAGCCGCTCCGTCTGTCGATCGCAGAACTACAGGCGCGCTTCCCCCAGCAGACCACGACCTGCGTCATGCAATGCGCTGGCAATCGGCGCGGTGACCTCCAGCAAGTCGGCCCGACAGGCGGTGATCCATGGGCCCCGGGCGCGATCGGAAACGCTCATTGGACTGGCGTGAGCCTCGCCCACGTCCTGCGTGCGGCGGGAGCCAAGACCGACACCAACCTGCATGTCGCCTTCGATGCGCTTGACACCGTGGAGATACCCGGCGAGGGCCGCTTCCGCTACGGCGCGTCCATCCCAATCGCCAAGGCTCTGTCGCCAGAGGTTTTGCTGGCCTGGGCGATGAATGGCGAACCATTGGCACCAGAGCACGGCTATCCGCTCCGCGTCGTGGTCCCCGGTTACGCCGGCGTCCGCAGCCCGAAATGGCTGGCCACCATCACGGTGCAGGACCAGCCTTCCGGCAACCACATGCAGCGGCGCGACTACAAGCTGTTCCCAGCGGAGGTCACCAAGGACACCGCCGATTGGGATTCCGGCATCACGATCAACGACATGCCGCTGAACAGCGCGATCTGCCAACCGGCGTCCGGGGCGGAGTTACCCGCTGGCCGCGTGGTGGTGCGCGGTTACGCCATTGCCAGCTGTCGGGATGTGATGCGGGTCGATGTGTCCCGGGATGGCGGCCGCACGTGGGTGCAGGCGGAGTTGGAGCCGCCGGGTGCAGCTTGGTCCTGGACGTTCTGGAACGCCGCGTTGGATCTGCCGCCCGGCGAGCACGAACTGGCCGTCCGAGCCTGGGACTCCGCCGGGCAAACCCAGCCAGCCCGCCCGGATGACGTGTGGAATTTCAAGGGCTACCTGTGTGCGTCCTGGCACCGGATCCACGTGACGGTCACTTGACCCGGCGATGATCGCGCCCATTCCGGCTCGGCGTGCCGCCTGGACAGTTTGCGGTGCTCGGGGCCGGGGCCATCCTGGCGACAACCACGCAGGCGCTGATCTCGAGCATCGTGTTGATGATGGAACTGGCGGGGCAAGCTCGGGCCGCGCTTGTGCCGATGCTTCTCGCAGTCGCGACCGCCACCCTGGTCGCACGGACCATCGAACCGCGCTCCATCTACGACGCCCGTCTGACTGACGAGGAGGTCCGCCAGCCCCAGCGTCAGCGCGACCCCAGTCCGGTGCCGGCTTAGGTCACCAGCTTTCCGCAAGCAGCAGGAATTCCTCGCTGGTCACGGTGAGGGTAGCGTTCGCATTCACGCTCAACGCGGCGGATGCCAGGTGCAGGATTCCCAGGAGCAACCTCAAATTCGCCTTGTCCTCGACCTTGTTGCGTAGCGACGCCGCTCGTTCACAAGCGACCTTCAAGTGATCGGCCGGGAGGGTGGTGTAGGCCATCGCTGCACTCCGAACGAGAGCTGTCGGAGTCAACCTACGGCCAGGCGTCATACAATGATATGACAATTACCGTCTTCTAAGTGAGGTGAACGGCCTGAAATTAACGCCCTGTTCACCACCACGCGATAGCATGACCCCGTCCGTCGTGAATCGGGGCGGGAGGAGCGTGAAAGCCGACCTTGGCTCGTGCCGGTAAGCCCTCCCGCACTCGGCTCCCACCCGCACTCGGTCACACGACGGGCGTCAGCAGGTCTTTCCCAGCAAAGAACGCGTCGAGATTGGCCAGCATCAGGGAGCCCATGGCACGCCGGGTCTCGTGCGTCCCGCTGGCGATGTGTGGGGTGACCACCACGTTGTCCATCGTGAACAGCTCCGCCGGAACATGCGGCTCGTTCACGAATACATCGAGCGCGGCCCCGCCGAGTTTGCCCTCCTTGAGCACTTGAACCAACGCCGGCTCGTCCACGATCGAGCCGCGGGCGATGTTCACCAGAGCACCATCCGGGCCAAGTGCCTCCAACACGGCCCGGTCCACCAGCCCTTTGGTCGAGCCGGATGCGGCGGCGCACACCACCAGCACGTCGGAGCCTTTTGCCAGCGTCAGCAAGTCCGGCACGAAGCTGTAGGGCACTGGCTTCTCCGCCATGTCGGTATAGCTGATCTTGCCGTCGAACGCTGCGAGCCGGCGCCCGACTGCCTGGCCGATCCGCCCCATGCCGAGGATGCCGAACCGTTTTCCGCTGACCTTGCGGGCGAGCGGCATGTCCTGCTTCGGCCACTGCCCGGCGGTGACGTGGCGGTGCGCGTGATGCAGCCGGCGCAGCAGCATGATGGTCAGCCCTACCGCCAGGTCGGCCACGTCGTCGGTCAGCACGTCCGGCGTGTTGGTCACCCGGATGCCGCGGCTTTTCGCTGCCTCCAAGTCCACCTTGTCGTAGCCAACCCCGTTGATGGCCACGATCTTGAGGTTCGGCAGCCCCGTCAGCAGCTCGGTTGGAATGCCGTTATGGCCGCCGGTAAGCACCGCATCGATTTCGCCACCGTGCTCGGCGAGCCAGCCCTGGGGCAGCTTGCCGTGGTGATGGACGGTGTAGCGGGCGTCGAGCTCGGCCTGGATTTCCGGACGCACGGTGGCGAGCAACAGCAGGGTGGGCATGGGCGTTTCTCCGTCTTGGCGACGCGTTGGGCGTGCTTAGGTGCCAGCGTAGCGCGAATTCCGAGTAGCGCGAACTGGCTGGGGACGATGCCGATGAAGCTATTCCAGACCGTGCTTTGTGCTGCGACTTTGGCCGCGCTGCCGGCGACCGCGCAGCAAGCCCCGGTCGGGCTGACCTACTCGGTGTATTTCAGCGGCTTCGACGTCGCCGACATGCAGGCCGGGTTCACGCTGTCGCCGCAGACCTACCAGGTGCATTTGTCCTACCAGATCACCGGTGCGATCGGAGCATTGTTCAGCGGCCACGGCAGCAGCACGGTGGATGGCCACTTCCAGGGCGATGCGGCTGAGCCGCGGGAGTTGTTCAGCAGCGGGCAAATGCGCGGCCGCACTCGGGTGACGCAGATCGACTGGCAGGACGGCCACCCCAGGATCGTGCAATTGCTTCCGCCGCTGGAGCCCGAGCGCGAGCCCGTGCCGGTGGCCGACCAGGCGCACACGATCGACTCCCTTAGCGCGATGGCCGTGCTGCTCCACCGGGTGTGGACCTCCGGACGGTGCGAAGGGGATGCCCGCACGTTCGATGGCAGGTGGCTGTCCGACGTCGCTGCGAAAACGGTCGGGGAGGAGAGTTTGGACCAGACCAGCCGGTCGATCTTCCACGGTGTTGCGTTACGTTGCGACATCGAGGGGAGGCAACTGGCCGGGTTCTGGCGCGACGCCGACGAGACAGCCCTGCACAAGCCGCATCATGCGTCCGTATGGTTCGCTCGCCTGGCCCCTGGCGGGCCGCTGGTGCCGGTCCGCATCACGATCGAAACGCGCGGGTTTAGCGACGCAACGATGTACCTGACGGCGGCGTCCTGAGGCTGTTCCGTGGCGCGCGGAAGAGTAGAGTGGCCGCGCAATCTTGGACTGGGACCGACATGGCCGACACTGCCCCGCCATTCCGCATCACCGTGTGCGGCATCGAGGAACTGGCCGGGCATTGCGAGACCGGAGCCACCCATGTGTTGTCCATCCTCGACCCGGACTACCCGGTGCCCGAGGCGTTCGGCCAGTACGGCGAGCACGAGCGGCTGGAATTGCGCTTCCACGACATCATCGACGAGACGCCCGGCTCGATCTTGCCGCAGCCGGAGCATGTCGAGCAGATCTTGGCATTCGGCCGCGGGCTGATGGCGGAGTCGGGTGCCGTGTTGTTGGTCCATTGCCACGCCGGCATTTCCCGCTCGACTGCCGCGATGGCGCTGATCCTGGCGCAGGCGATGCCGGACGCGCCGGCCGATGCGGTGCTCGGCATGGTGCACGGCATTCGCGAGAAGGCCTGGCCTAATTTAAGGATCATGGAGATGGGTGACGCCATGCTGGGCCGCGAAGGCGAGCTGGTGCGGGCCACCCACGCGTTGCACCGTCTGCAATTGGACCGCCGCGCGCATATCGGGGAACTGATGACGCAGGCCGGGCGCGGCCGCGAAGTAACCTCAGCCACTTCTCCCTCTCCCCATGCGGGAAAGGGCCGGGGTGAGGGGTAGCCAACGCACCGACGCTTACTGGCAGCACGCTAACCCACGCTGTCCTTCGTGACCCTCCCCCGCTCCCCGACCCTCTCCCTCGAGGGGAGAGGGAGAAAGTTGTAGCGCCTAAGCCGCCTCGGCCCGGATCGCGTCGGATAGCGTTTCCACGATCCGGTCGATATGCGCCTCCTCCACCACCAGCGGCGGGGACAGCGCCACGATGTCGCCGGTGGTCCGCACCAGCAGCCCGGTGTCGAAGCACCGGCCGAACACCTTCACCGCGCGATCGGTCGGCTTGCCATCGCGGGGCTGCAACTCGATCCCGGCGACCAGCCCGATGTTGCGGATGTCGACCACGTTCGGCAGGCCACGCAGCGAGTGCACCGCGCGCTCCCAATACGGTTCCAGCTGCCGCACCCGGCCCGGCAAATCATCCGAGCGCTGCAGGTCCATCGCTGCGATCGCGGCCGCGGCGGCCAACGGGTGGCCGGAATAGGTGTAGCCGTGGAACAGCTCGATCCCCTCCGGCGCGCCGTGCACGATCGTGTCGTAGATACCGTTGGTCACCGCCACCGCGCCCATCGGCACCGCCGCGTTGGTCAGCCCCTTGGCCATGGTAAAGATGTCCGGGAACACGCCCAGTCGCTCGGAGCCGAAGTTCTGCCCCAGGCGGCCGAACCCGGTGATGACCTCGTCGAAAATCAGCAGGATGCCGTGCTTGGTGCAGATGTCGCGCAGCCGCTGCAGGTAGCCCTCGGGCGGCGGCAGCACGCCGGTCGAGCCCGCCATCGGTTCCACCATCACGGCCGCGATCGTGTCCGGGCCGTGCAGCGTGACCAATGCCTCGAGCGCGTCCGCCTTCTCGATGCCGTGGGCGGGCAGGCCGTGGCTGAAGGCGTTGCGCGCCGGGTCGTGGGTGTGGGGCAGGTGGTCGACATAGGGCAGCATGGCGCCGAACTGCTTCCGGTTGCCGCCAATGCCGCCGACCGACATGCCGCCGAAGCCCACGCCGTGGTAGCCGCGCTCCCGCCCGATCAGCCGCACCCGGCTGCCATCACCACGCGCCTTGTGGTAGGCGAGGGCGATTTTCAGCGCCGTATCCGCACTTTCGGAGCCGGAGTTGGTGAAGAAGACCTTGTCCATCCCCTCGGGGGTGATCTCGGCCAGGCGGGCGGCGGCCTGGAAGGCGATCGGGTGGCCCATCTGGAAGGTCGGGGCGAAATCCATCACCGCGGCCTGTTTCTGGATCGCCTCGACGATCTCCCGCCGCCCGTGCCCGGCGTTGCAGCACCACAGCCCGGCGGTGCCATCCAGGATCTCGCGGTTGTCGTTGGTGTAGTAATACACGCCCTCCGCCCGGGCCAGCAGCCGCGGGTTGGATTTGAACGAGCGGTTGGCGCTATAGGGCATCCAGAACGCGTCGAGGTTGTTCGGACGGCTGATCTCGTTCATGCGTGGGTGCCCCGGTTTGCGATGGGGCGGGAGCGTGGCATTGTCCGCCCTCTGGCTCAACCTCGGAGTTCCCATGGCCGACGGCATTTTGGTGATCGGGACAAGGCGTTACTCGTCCTGGTCGATGCGCGGCTGGCTGGCGGTGCGGCTGGCCGGGCTGGAGGTGGAGGAGCGGGTCATCCCCCTGCGCGGCGCCCATCTGGGTGGTACGCCGGCAATCCGCGAGGCGACTCCGGCCGGCATGGTGCCGTATCTTGAGCACGAGGGTGCCCGGGTGTGGGAGAGCCTGGCCATTTGTGAATACTGCGCCGAGGTGAACCCAGCGTTGTGGCCGGTCGGACGTGCGGCCCGTGCGGCGGCGCGGTCGGCGGCGGCGGAAATGCACGCCGGGTTCCGGGCGCTGCGCCAGGCGATGCCGATGAATTTGGGCCGGGATCGTGGGCTCGCCGTCGCGGCGGACGTGGCCGCCGATATCGCGCGGATCGAGGCGATTTGGCGCGAGGGTCTACAGGGTACACCGTACCTGTACAATGCGACGTTCGGCGTGGCGGATGCGATGTATGCGCCCGTGGTGGCCCGATTCCTGTCGTACGGGTCCGACTTATCCGCCGAGTCCCGCGCGTATTGCAAAATGGTGCGCGAGCACCCGTTGGTGGCGCAGTGGTACGACGACGCGGCCAAAGAGCCGATCGAGTGGCGGCAGGCACATTACGAGGACGTTCCTTGATCGTGCCTGTGGCCAATCCTCCCCCAACCCCCTCCCGCAAGGGGAGGGGGCTTAGCGTTCTACTCCCCCTCCCCTTGCGGGAGGGGGCCGGGGGGAGGGGTAAGCTCCAGACACCGAGCGCGCAGCCATGAGCACCGCCTTCGAACTAGACCACGTCGGTGTCGGCGCCCGGAACCTCACCCCGTTGGCCGCCGCCTACCAACGGCTCGGCTTCACCCTCACCCCGACCGCCCGTCACCGCGGCAAGGCCACCGGCAATCGCTGCATCATGCTGCAGCACGGCTACCTCGAGCTGATCGCGCTCATCGACCCCTCCATCCCCGACCGCCTGCACGCCCAACTCGATCGCTACACCGGCCTGCACATCATCGCGCTCGGCATCCACGACTCCGAAGCCACCCTCACCCGCCTGCGCGCGGCCGGGCTGGACATCGCCGGTATCACCCCTCTGGAACGCCCGGTGGACGACGCGGACCCGGACGGCCCCCAAGCCCGCTTCGAACGCATCCCGCTGCCGGACGCGCCCGAAGGCACCATCCAGTTGATCAAGCACCTGACCCGCGAGGCCATCTGGCAGCCTCGCTTCACCAGCCACGCCAACAACGCGGTCTCGTTGGAGGAAGTCGTGCTCGCCGTCCCCGACCCGGCGCAAACCGCGGCCCGCTTCTCGCGCCTCGCAGGCTTGCCCGTACTACCCGACCCGGCTGGCGGGTTCACACTGGCGATGGAACGCGGCCGGGTCCGAATGCTACCGCTCGAGTCGCTGGCCACCGTGTATCCCGGCATCACCCCGCCCGCCTTGCCCTGCATCGCCGGCATGACCGTCGCCACCTCCGACCGATGCGCCGCATTGCGGCCATTGCTCACGGGGGTGCGGCATACCGAGACCGGCGGCGGCGTGCTCGTCGCGCCAGAGGACGCCGGCGGGGCGGCGTTGCTGCTCACCTGATCGTTGCGACGGTTCTGCCTCCGAAAGAAGGGTTTTCCACGACGGCCGTAGGAGCAATCGGGCTGCTGGTGCACCGGCTTGCCCGTGCCGCCGGCGGCGAGGTGGTGGGCCGCCCGGTCGCCGACCCATTCCCCGGCATCCCGTTCCACCCCGTGCGTCCCGGATTGGGGCTTACCGCCAACAAGCGCTACGCACGGGGGGTGGCCGCGGTGCTGCGCCGCCTCCGCCCCGACCTGGTGGAGGTGCACAACCGGCCGGAGATCGCACTGCACCTTGCCCGGCGGTTTCCCCGCGTCGTCCTGTTCCTGCACAACGACCCGCACGGCATGCGCGGGGCCAAGACGGGGGTCGAGCGCACCCGCCTGCTGCAACGCATGGCCCGCGTGGTCGCCGTATCCGACCATCTTCGCAGCCGGTTCCTGCAAGGCATCGAGGGAGACGTGACCGTTCTACCCAACAGCATCGACGTGCCTGACCGTGTGCGAAAAGTGCGCGACCGCCTGATCCTGTTCGTCGGCAGGGTAGTGGCGGACAAGGGTGCGGACGCCTTCGTCGACGCCTGTGCCGCCGTGCTCCCGCGCCTGCCGGGCTGGCGGGCGGAGATGGTGGGCGCGGACCGCTTCGTCTCCCACAGCCGCCCCACCCCGTTCACCGAGCAGATCCACGAACAGGCCGTAGCCGCCGGGGTGACGTTGTGCGGCTACCAGCCCCACGATGCCACGATGGAGCGCATGAGCCGGGCCGCCATTGCCGTCGTCCCCAGCCGCTGGCCCGAACCGTTCGGCCTCTCGGCCCTGGAGGCGATGGCGTATGGCGCGGCCCTGGTGTGTTCCCGCCGCGGCGCCCTGCCGGAGGTGGCCGGCGATTGCGCGGTCTACGCCAGCCCCGATGCGCCGGGTGCCGTGGCGGCGGCCCTGCTCGACTTGGCGCAGGACGCTGACCGCCGCGCGGCCCTGGCCTTGGCCGGCCAAACCCGGGCAAAGCTGTTCGACACGACAATCGCGGCCAAACGCCTCCAGGCCTTGCGGATGGAGTTGGCGGGTTGAACGTGCTGGACCGCATCGCGGTGGTCTGCGTGCTGCTTTGCCCGGTGTTCCTGCTGCATGGCCGGTTGATCGCAGACGTGCTGATGGTGATCACCAGCCTCTGCTTCCTGGCCCGCTCGGCCTGGGCCCGCGACTGGACCTGGCTGCGTACCGGCTGGGTGCTGGCGGCCGCGGCCTGGTGGCTATGGTTGCTGGCCTGCTCGCTGCGGGGCGGGTTTGCCGAGGCCCTGGCCGCCGTGCGCTTCCTGGTGTTCGTCGCGGCGCTGGAGCATTGGGTGCTGCGGCTGGACTGGCGCCGGGTCTGGCTGGCGCGGCTGACGGCGATCGCAGCGCTCTACATTGCCCTGCAAACCGTGTTGCAGCTCGCGATCGGGCGCAACCTCCAGGGTTATGGTCGATGGGGTGACGGCGAGCTGACCGGGCCGTTCGAACACCCACGCGCCGGGGCACCGCTGTCCCGCCTGCTGTTCCCCGCCGTGCTGCCGGCCATGGCGTGGCTGGGACGGTGGGCCGGGTTGCTGCTGTTGGTGGCGTCCGTATTGGTCGTGGTGCTGATCGGTCAGCGCATGCCGGTGCTGTTGACGTTCCTGGGGCTGTTCGTGACCGCGCTGCTGCTGCCCCGCCTGCGCGTCGGGGTGCTGGCGGCGTGTGCCGGGGCGGCGCTGCTGCTCTCCGTCTCGGCCGTGGTGGTGCCGCCCACCTTCCACCGGCTGATCGACAAGTTCTCCAGCCAGATGGAGAATTTCCCGGCCAGCCCGTACGGCCTGATCACCGGCCGCGCCGTGGCCATGATCGAGCAGCACCCGCTCACCGGCCTCGGCTTCGACGGTTTCCGCCACCACTGCGCCGAGCCGGCGTATTTCGTTGGCCTGCGTGGCGGCGACGGCGGCGGCGCCAATGTCTGCGTGCAGCATCCGCACAACCACTACCTCCAAGCCGCCGTGGAGTCCGGTTTCCCGGGCCTGGTGCTGTTCAGCGTGATGGTATTGGCCTGGCTCCGCCCCCTGGCGCGCGGCCTGTGGCGGGACCCGGCGCCGCTGCGCACCGGGCTGTTCGTGGCGGCGCTGCTGCAGGAGTGGCCGATTGCCTCGACCAGCGACTTCCTGTCGATGCCGCTGTCCGGCTGGTTCTTCCTGCTGCTGGGGCTGGGGCTGGCGGAAACCCGCGCCTATATGATGGCGCGAAATGAAAGGGGCACCTGATGTCCGAAACCACCACCATCCCCGTGACCGTGCTGACCG
>CAXTWC010000087.1:0-20926 GCA_964247805.1 uncultured Acetobacteraceae bacterium
GGTCTGTTCCATGCGGCGGGTATGGCAGGGGTCGCCCTGGCAGCGGAGCAGGTTGCGGCGGCAATCGCCGGGTTGGGCAGAGGTGGCCCTTCTCCCTCTCCCACTGGGAGAGGGTCGGGGTGAGGGAGCTTTAGCATCGCGGCGTCGGAGGTGTGGCTAGGTCCCTCACCCAACCCTCTCCCAGGGGGAGAGGGCTCTCTCTTGGTTGGGTGCGCGACGATCGGGCGCGTGGGGCGTTGGCGGTTCATGTATATGGACAAGCTTGGACGCACCGGAAATTCGAGCGCCAAGTTCCCGCTCCGGGCGGCTAGCCGAATCCGGCTGCGAAACGATCCATTGACCAGGCGTGCAGAGGGGGTGGGGCAGCGCCCCGCAAGGCACTGAATGTCCAGTATAGCAGCAGCAAAGTTCGCCACCCTCCCGCAAGGCATGACCCCTATTGAGGTTGACGATCTTCCAATCATCCTGGTCCGCGACCGGGACGAGGTCCGGGCGTTCGAGGGCACTTGTCCGCACGCCAAGGCCCCGCTGGAAAAGGGCGCGCTCTGCGATGGCCGGATCATCTGCCCGTGGCACATGGGCAGCTTCGACGCCCGTACCGGCGCCCTGCTGGAGCCGGTCGCCATGCGAGGGCTGCGGCGCTATCCCGTCACGATCGAGGGTGATGCGGTGCTCGTGGACACCACCCCGGTATCCGACGCAGGCCGAGTGCCACCTCCCGATGACCGCCATTTCGTGATCGCGGGCGCGGGCGCTGCCGCTGCCATGGCGGCGGTCACCCTGCGCGACAATGGCTTCATCGGCCGGCTTACGATGATCGGTCCCGACCCGGCGGAGCCGCTGGATCGGACGCAGCTCAGCAAGATGGCCATCGCCTCCGCCGAGTTCGATCGCACGACGCTGCCATTGCTGGACATGGAAGAAACCAAGCGGCTCGCGATCGAGCGGCTCGATGCCGCCGTCACGGCCATCGATCCGGCGTCCCGCACCTTGGCGCTCTCCACCGGCGCCACGGTGCACTACGACGCAGCTTTGCTGGCGACGGGAGCCGTCGCCAAACCGGCGGAGTTCCCGGGGAACGGCAATGCCCGCGTGCTGACGCTCCGCAATCTTGGCGACGTGGACGCGATCCTGGCCACGGTTCGCCCGGGCGCGTCCGCCGTGGTGATCGGCACCAGTTTCATCGCGATGGAGGCGGCCTCCGCTCTGGCCGAACGGGAGATGGACGTGACCGTGATCGGCCGCGACTCGGTCCCGTTCGCCACGCTGCTCGGTGACCGGGTCGGCGCCGCAATCCGCACCCTGCACGAAGACAAGGGTGTGACGTTCCGGCTCGGCGCCAAGGTGGAGAGGGTGGAGGAGCGGGCGGTCGTGCTCGCTTCGGGTGAAAGCCTGCCGGCCGATTTGGTGCTCGCCGGGTTGGGGGTCGCACCCATGCTGACATACGCCGGCGATTTGGCGCGGGCGAAGGATGGTGGGCTTACCACCGATGCCTCGCTTCGCGTCGCGGACGGATTATGGGCTGCGGGCGATATCGTCTCACCCGCGGGGTGGCCGCGGATCGAGCATTGGCGGGTGGCGCAGCAGCACGGTCGGATCGCAGCGCTGGGCATGCTGGGCCAGGCGGCGCGCTACGAAGGCGTGCCGTTTTTCTGGAGTGCGCAAGGCGGCAAGCGGTTGCAGATGGTGGGCCATGCCTCGGGCTGGGAGGAAGTCGCGTACGATGGCGATGTGGAGGCGTTCGAGTTCATCGCCTGGTACCTGAAAGCGGGCCGGGTGCAGGCGGCGCTGCTTTGCGCGCGGGACCGTGCCGCCGCGATCTTGTCGCACGCCATGCGGGAGCCGCTCATGCTCGCACAGGCAAGGGCGCTCGTGGCGGACGCATAGTCCCGGACCGTGTGAGGCCGAACCGGCGGTCGCGTTTGCCGCTGCAGTAAGTCTGCAACACCCCGGACGAAAGCTGCAGCGCCCGCTCGCCGCTGCTTCATCGGCGCAAGGCGGGCGCTGGACCGGTTTGGGGTTCTTGCCTAGGCAGGGGGCATGATCACGACCACGACACGCCGCCTCCGAGTCGGCCCCTTTCTCGGGTTCAGCATGCTTTTTCTACTACCGAGTTGTGCCTCCGTGCTGACCGGCACGACCCAGGAGGTGGCTGGCATTGCCGGGGCGGGCGTCGCCAGCACGATCACCAAGAGCGCCACGGCTGCCACGGCGATTGGCTTGGGCGTGGCGGCGGGGGCCAGTGCCGGGCTGCAATACGAGGAGCGTGTGGTCCATCACTTCGAGCAGGACCGGATCGCCGACGCAGCCGGCTCGCTTGCTCCGGGGGCGGTAGGGCCGTGGAGCGTCACGCATGATGTGCCGATCGAGGCTGACGAACACGGTCAGGTCGCGGTGGTCCGCACCGTCGGGAGCCCGGCCATCGAGTGCAAGGAGATCGTGTTTTCCGTCGATACGACCGAGGATCACCAGCCGCGCCGCGCCTTCTACACGGCGACGGTGTGCCAGGATGGCGCACGGTGGAAGTGGGCGTCGGCCGAACCGGCCACGGAGCGGTGGGGATCGCTGCAGTGAGGCTGCTGGCGGCGGCGGTTCTGCTGGGCCTGGGCGGCTGTTCCTCGGCAGGCAACATCATCGGCGTGGTGGCGGGTGCGGCGGCCGGGGGCGCATCGGCCAACCCGGCGGTCGGCTTCGGAGTCGGTGTCGCGACCGCCGCGGTGTCGGACTACGCGATCAAGCACGTGACCAAGTCGTGGCACCAGGGCGAGCAGGATGCGATCGCCGATGCGGCGGCGGGGCTGGACGTGGGTGGCGTAGGGCCGTGGCGCGTGGCGCACAGCTTGCCGTTCGGCAACGAACACGGGCAGCTCGAGGTAGTACGGGCGATCCCCAACCCGCTTGCGCCGTGCAAGCAGGTGCTGTTCTCGGTGGAGGAGGGGAAACAGCCGCCCACTTGGTATTCCGCCGATGTGTGCCAGCAACAAACTCGGTGGAAATGGGCCAGTGCGGAACCGGCTGTGGAGCGTTGGGGTTTCCTGCAATAGGCACTCGGGCGCATACGGGCCGGGGCTAAACCTGGCCGGTAGGGGACTCAGCAATGCTTCGCACGGCTCTCATCGCACTTTCGCTCGCCAGCGCCCCTGCCTGTGCCTTTGCAGACCAATTGATCGTGCGAATTGGCCGGGTCGGAGAAGTTGCCGCACCTGAGGCAGGCCCGTCCGAGCCACCGCGACCCGGCAATGTGGCGGGCACGACGCCGGTGCTGGATCCGAAGTTCTTGCAACTCGGCACCGACATCGACGGCACGCCGTGCCGGCAGTTCGGGCTGGAGTTCCGCGCGGTGAACTTGCCGCCTGGTGTGTCGGTGCCGGTGATGGTGCAGCTGAGCCATCCACTGTGGACGCGTCCGGACGGGCAGAGTGGGACGATGGAGACGAACATCAGCACCGTCACGGCGGACCGCTGGACCTATGTCGGCTACACGTTGGAGGAGGCTTGGTCGATGGTTCCGGGCACCTGGACGTTCACGATCAGCCAGGGCCCGAGGGTGCTCGCGACGACAAGCTTCAATGTGTCGGTCGAGCCTGGCCAGAGTGTTCCAGCAGACGGCTGTTCCGCACCGACGTCGTAGGGCGGAAAAGCGCAGCGCCTTCAGCCTCTAGTGGTCCACGTCCAGGCCCGGTCAGCACCTGAGGTGGCCCGGATGTAGTAAGTAAGGTGGCGGAAGGCGCTACGCTTTTCCGCCTACGCTATCGTGTGGACTAGAAGCCTTCGCGCTCGAGGCGCTTGCGCTCCATCTTGCGGGCGCGGCGGACGGCCTCGGCAGCCTCGCGGGCGCGGCGCTCGGACGGCTTCTCGAAATGACGGCGCAGTTTCATCTCGCGGAAAATGCCCTCACGTTGCATCTTCTTCTTCAGCGCTTTGAGCGCCTGATCGACATTGTTATCACGAACCAGAACCTGCACTCGACGCCTTCTCCTGTCGTTACACCCGCGAGACCTGGCTCACAGGCGTGGTAAAGGGTTTCCATCCGGCACACTGCCGGAGAAGAGCCGCGCTATAGCACGAGTCGCCGCCCTCGCCAAAGGCTTTCGCAATCCCAACATGGTGCATCATGGCCATTCTCAAGATCGCCCGCATGGGCCACCCCGTCCTACTGCAACGCGCCGAGCCCGTCGCCGACCCCGGTGCGCCCGAAATCCGCCGCCTCGTCGCCGACATGATGGAGACCATGGAGGACGCACCCGGCGCCGGGCTGGCCGCGCCGCAGGTGCACGTGCCGCTTCGCCTGTTCGTGTTCCGGGTCCAACCGCACCGGGCCAGCAACGCGCCGGATGACGAGACGATCGGCAACACCGTGGTGATCAACCCGACCGTCGAGCCGGTCGGGGAGGAGCGGGTGATGCGCTGGGAAGGCTGCCTGTCGATCCCCGGCCTGCGCGCCGCGGTGCCGCGGTGGGCGCGGGTGCGCTACACCGGCGTGGATTGCGACGGCAACCCGGTCGGTGGCGAAGTGGGCGGCTTCCATGCCGGCGTGGTGCAGCACGAATACGACCACCTGGACGGGATCCTATATCCGATGCGCATGAACGACTTCACCCTGTTCGGCTTCAACGAGGAGTTGGCGAAAGCCGGCGCGTGAACACCCCGGAACGCTCGCCCGAGCGGGACCAGGCGCTGGATGCACTGGTGGCCACCGTGCCGTTCCCGGGCTGGACGATCGCCGCCCTGTGCGCGGCCGCCGGGCCGGATGCCGACCTGCTGTTCCCCGGCGGACCCACCGACATGGTCGAGAGTTGGGTCGACCTCACCGACCGCCGGATGGAACCCTCGATTGCCAAACGGCTGCCAGACCGGGTGCGGGCGGTGATCGGCCTGCGGCTGCGGTCGCAACGCCCTTATAAGGATGCGGTGCGGCGGGGATTGGCCCTGCTCGCCATCGACCCGGCGGCGAGCGCCCGCACCGTCGCCCGGACGGTGGACGCGATCTGGCACCTGGCGGGCGATCGCAGCGCGGACTGGAGCTGGTACACCAAGCGCGCGATCCTCGCCGGGGTGTATGGCGCCACGCTGCTGTACTGGCTGCGCGACGACAGCGAGGATGACGAGGCGACTTTGGCCTTCCTCGATCGCCGTTTGGCCGGGGTCGGGCAGATCGGCAAGCTGCGGCGCAGAGGCGAGGCCTTCGCGCAACGCTTTCGCCCGCAGGCAACCTGAATGCCGCGCGTCAAGGTCACCCACGAGACGGAATACCGCTACGAGAAGCCGGTGCAACTGCTGGCGCACCGGCTGATGCTTCGCCCGCGGGACAGCCACGATCTGCGCCTGCTGGAGACATCCCTGGCGGTCTCGCCCCCGGCGAAGTCGACCCGCTGGGCGCATGATGTGTTCGGCAACTCGGTGTGCTTCCTGACCTTCTCGGAGGAGCGGCATACCGAGCGGCTGCGGATCGTCTCCACCCTCGACTTGCGTCATTATCCGGCCCGCACCGAGCTGCCGCTGGACCCGCGAGCCGAGGCGTTTCCGTTCAGCTACACGTCGGCCGAGGTGCCGGACCTCGCGCGGTCGATCGAGCGGCACTACGCCGACCCGGAACGCATCCTGGACGAATGGGCGCACCGGTTCCTGTCCAACAACGGGCCGACTGGGACGATGGCGCTGCTGACCGCCATGACCCAGGCCATTAAGTCAGAGTTCCGCTACGAGGGGCGGCAGGCCGAGGGCACCAACGATCCACTGGTGACGCTGCAGACCAAGGCCGGCGCCTGCCGCGACTACGCCCTGTTCATGATGGAGGCGGTGCGGTCGCTTGGTCTCGCGGCACGCTTCGTCAGCGGCTACCTGTATGACGAACGGCTGGTGGCGAGCGAGGCGCCGGTGGTGGGTGGCGGCGCGACGCACGCCTGGGTCGAAGTGTATCTGCCGGGCGCCGGTTGGGTGGAGTTCGATCCGACCAATGGCTGGGTGGCAGGCCGCAACCTGATCCGGGTCAGCGTCGCCCGCACGCCGCAACAGGCGGTGCCGATCTCGGGCAGCTTCCTGGGTCCGCCGGACTCGTTCGGCAGCATGAGCGTGAACGTCGAGGTCGCCGTGGTGGCCTGATCCCAGCGGCTATCCTCTCCTGCGGAGCGCTAGTCCGCCGGGAGTGCTTCCCACAGGAGGGTTCGGAACGGCCGTCCCGTCTGGTCTACGCCGAGGGCGACCACGGCGTGGCGAATGAAGCGGCTGCCGTCATGGCCCTGGGCGTCGGCGGTGATGTCCACCATGGTCGGGCGGAGCGTGGAGGGCTGCGGGGCGCCGGTGCCCAGGCTGAGCACGGCCTGGCGCACCACCGGGTCGGCGGCGGCGAAATTCACCAAGCCCTCGGCGAACACCGATATATGCGGGCGAAGCCGGGCAAGGATGTCGGGGGTCATGCCCAGCACCAGGCCGAGTTCGTCCAGGCTGCGGAACGGGAAGCCGGTCGGGGCGGCCGTCGAGCCGGCAGCGCGATACTGCGCCACCACGGCGTCGTGCGTGTCCGCCGCGTGCCACTGGCCGATCGCCTGCGCGATACGCGCCGCGCGGCCCTCGTCGGCGCCGGATGCCACGAGCAGGGCAGTCATCAGCGCAGGCGGGGCGAGGTTAGGGTTCACCTTGCGGCTCTCGTCGGCGATGCGGAGCCGTAGCGTGTAGCCGGCGAACAGGATCTGGCGGGGTTGATCGTCCGCCGGCCAGGCTTGCGCGGACGTGTCGCTGACGTGGAACACCGCCGCCGCGATGCCGCCATCTGCTGCCGCCTCGGCGGCTGCGGCGTGTCGGACGTTGGTCGCCAGTTGCACGTCGCTGCGTCCGGCCGCGGTGATGCCGGTCGCCAGCAAAGCCAGCAGCACCACCGACCAGAGCACGATCAGCAAGGCGAAACCGTTTGGGCTCCGTCGCGCCCTGCCACATGCGCCATCGGAGTTGGCGGAAGGCGCGGTATGGCCCGGACTGTTCGAGCTGAGTGGCTGTGAATACTTTGGTATGTCGCGGTTTCCAGGCTGAATTACATGAATGACGGCGTATTCGCGCAAATTGATCCAGCATTACATTGACCGAAATGACTCACATCAGCCTGGACATTCACCTATGGTGGGTCATCACCGTCACGGGCTTTACCATGGGCGTCGGTGACTGAGAGGCAAAGCCCTCCCGCCTTGTAGGCTGGAGAAACGAGATGCCTGATGACAGCCTTCATTTGTTAAAAGCTGGCTCCGGTGAGCCTGAGTGGCTCCTATTCGCATTTGGAGCGTGCGGACCAGCCTGGGCCGGAGCGGTTCCATGAGCAGCGAGGCCCAGTCATCGACCGCAGGAAAGGACGCCGTCAGCGTCCAGATCGACGCCCTCTATGCCGATCTGGAGGAGCTCGAGCATTTGGTGGCCATGCTGAGGACGATCTATGGCCCGGCGGATCGAGAAGGCGGCCATCTACAAACGTAGCCACGCATTCAGCGACGGACCGCGCTTATCCAGAGCCCGGCGGATGCGAGTTGGGCACTAGGTCGGGGTTGGCGGCCATCTCAGCCCACCAGCCAGATCCGCACCACCCACGTGCCGAGGGCGAGGCAGGTGCCCAGCGGCACGACCGTGTGGGCTCGCAAGTGTCCACCGCGCAGCATGGCCGCCACCACGCCGGTCAGCGCGGCGATGAACAGGGTTGGGCCCAGCCCTGCAAGCCCGACCCAGGCGCCGGACGCGGCGAGCAGCTTGGCATCCCCCTCACCGAGCCCGTCCCGCTTGCGCCAGGCGCGATAGGCCAACGAGATCAGGCGCAACGACCCGTAGCCGGCGGCGGCGGCGATCGCGTGGTCGGTGGTGTCCGCCGGGTCGAGCCAGACCGTCGCCGCCAACCCGGCGAGCACGAGCGGAAGCGTCAATACGTCGGGCAGCCGCAGGTGCACCCAGTCGATCCAGCCAAGCGCCAGCAGCCCCCACCCCAACACGCAATCCACCCAGAGCCATAAAGCGTCTGGCTCGAAATAGGCCGCGGAGGCAGGCACCAGGATAGCGGCGAGTTCAATCCAGAGATGCTCCCGAGCGATTGATGCACCGCAGTGGCGGCACCGTCCGCGCTGCCACAGGAAGCTGGCGATCGGCACCAGTTCGGCGGCGCCCAGGGGGTGGAAGCAGGCCTCGCAGCTTGACCGGCCGAGTACCACCGTGCGACCGGTGGGCAGGCGCCGCACCAGCACGCCAAGGAAGCTGCCGATGAACGGCGCCGCGATCAATGGGGCGAGAAATGCGGGCACCCGTGGCCATTGGCATCCAAGCCCCCGCAGCACAAGTTACCGCTGTATGGATCAACCCCTCGCGCTGAGTTTCGAGACGCCGGACGAGGCCGCCAGTGCCGTGGTGGCGTTTCTGGAGGCGGGCGGCCAGTGCGACCCACGCACGATCGAGCGGGGGCGCCGGGTCGCGGCCGAGAATGGCCAGCGGCTGGACCGTGTGCTGCTGCAACTGGGGCTGGTGAACGAGCGCGACCTGGCCGGCGCGTATGCCTCGCTGCTGGGCCTGCCGCTCGCGCTGGCCGAGCAATACCCGGCGGAACCGCTGCATCCGGAACGGCTGGCGCCCCGTTTTCTGCGCCACGCCCGCGCCCTGCCGATGACTCACGACGGCGACACGCTGCTCCTGGCGCTGGCCGATCCGCTGGACCGCTTCACCCCGGCCGCCATCGCCGCTAGGACCGGTTGCACGGTGCGGGTCGCCGTGGCCGTGCCGATCGAGTTGGAGGCGGCGATGGGCCGGCTGTATCCGGACCAGGATGCGCCGGTCCCCGACCACGGCGGCGGCGATGCGAACGAGGAGGATGCCGAGCGGCTGAAAGACCTCGCGAGCGAGGCGCCGGTGATCCGCCTGGTCAACGGCATCATCAACCGCGCGGTGGAGACCCAGGCCTCCGACATCCATATCGAGCCGTTCGAGGACCGACTGCGCGTCAGGTACCGGTACGACGGCGTTCTGCACGAGGCGGACAGTCCACCGGTGCGGCTGACCGCTGCGATCATTTCGCGCATCAAGATCATGTCCAGGCTGGACATCGCCGAGCGCCGTCTGCCGCAGGATGGCCGCATCAAGCTGGCGGTGCGCGGCAGCGAGGTAGATTTTCGCGTCTCCACCATCCCCTCGCTGCACGGCGAGACGGTGGTGCTGCGCGTGCTGGACCGGAGTGCCGTGACGCTGGACTACGACGCGCTGGGCATCGCCCCGGCCGTGGTGGCGAAGCTGCGCCGCACGTTTGAGCTGCCGAACGGCATCGTGCTGGTTACGGGGCCGACCGGGAGCGGCAAGACCACGACGCTGTACACCGGGTTGACCGGGCTGAACGTGGTCGCCCGCAAGGTGGTGACGGTGGAGGACCCGATCGAATACCAGCTGGCGGGCATCAACCAGATCCAGGTGAAGCCGCAGATCGGGCTGACCTTCGCGACGCTGCTGCGCTCCATCCTGCGGCAGGATCCCGACGTGATCATGGTGGGCGAGATCCGCGACGGCGAGACGGCGCAGATCGCGGTGCAGGCGGCGCTGACCGGGCACCTGGTGCTGTCCACGGTGCACACGAACTCAGCCGCCACCACCATCGCCCGGCTGCGCGACATGGGGCTGGAGGACTACCTGATGACGGCGGTGCTGCGCGGCATCCTGGCGCAGCGCCTGGTGCGCCGCCTATGCGCCGAGTGCCGCCGCCCGGCGCCGGCCGCACCCGAGATGGTGCGCCGCTTCGAACTTGACCGCCGGTGCGTCGATCCAGTGTTGTGGCACCCGGTTGGCTGCCCGAAATGCCGCGGCACCGGCTTCCGCGGCCGGCAGGCGATCGCCGAGTTCCTGCAGCCGGATGCCACGATCGAACGGTTGATCTTCCAGCGCGCCGACAGCTCGGACATCGAGCGCGCCGCGGTCGCCGCCGGCATGGTGACGATGTTCGACACCGGCATCGCCGCCGCGCTCGACGGGACCACCACGATCGAGGAAGTCGTCCGCTCCATCCGCGCCGAGGCGTAAAGTGCCCACAGACCCAAGATCCTCCCCCATCCGCCATGGGGGAGGTTGCGGCAACGCCGACGGAGGGGGCGCGCGCACCAGCCCATGACGCTGTACCGGTACACTGCGATCGACCCTTCCGGCGCCATGGCCAAAGGCGAGATGGACGCCGCCGACGAGAAGGCTGTGATCGCTGCGTTGCAACGCCAGGGCTCGATCCCTGTCCGCGCCGAAGTGGCGACCGGAGGCGGGCTGGGCAGTTTGTTGTCCCTGGAGCTAGGCCGGGGCGAGGCGCTGAGCCGCACCGAGCTCACCAATCTCACCCGCGAACTCTCGATCATGTTGGGCGCCGGGCAGGACGTCGACCGCGCGCTGCGCTTCCTGGGGGAGACGGCGCCGAACCGCCGGGTGGCCGCCGTGATGGGCCGGGTGCGCGATGCGGTGCGGGATGGTGCGCCGCTCGCAACCGCAATCGGCAACCAGCCGCGTTCCTTCCCCCGGCTGTATATCGGCCTGGTGCGCGCCGGCGAGGCGGGCGGCACGCTGGCGGCGACGTTGGAACGCCTGGCCACGCTGATGGAGCGGCAGCGCTCGCTCGCCTCCACCGTCACGTCGGCGATGATCTACCCGGCGATCCTGCTGGTCGCGGCGATCGGCTCGATCACGCTGCTGCTGACCGAGGTGCTGCCGCAATTCGTGCCCCTGTTCGAGCAGAACGGCGCCGCCCTGCCGCGTTCGACCCAGTTGCTGATCGATCTCGGTGCGGGTGTCTCGGCTTACGGACTGTGGGTGCTGCTGGCGCTGATCGTGGCCGGGTTCGCCATCCGCCAGTCGCTGCAACGCCCCGGCCCGCGGCTGGCGGCGGACCGGTTGCTGCTGCGCATTCCCATCGTTGGCGGGTTGGCGCGTGAGGTGGTGGCTGCACGGTTCACCCGCACGCTGGGCACGTTGCTGATCAACGGCGTGCCCCTGATCGCCGCACTTGGTATCGTGGCCGACACAATCGGCAACCGCGCCGGCGCCGCGGCGGTGGAGGCGGCCAGCCGCTCGGCCAAGGGTGGCGCCGGGCTGTCGGCCCCGCTGGCTGAGGCAAAGATCATGCCGCTCCGAACGATTTATCTGCTGCGCCTGGGCGAGGAGACGGCGCAGCTTGGCCCGATGGCGCTGCGGGCGGCCGAGATCCACGAGGAGTCGACGCGACTTGGGGTCAACCGGCTGGTATCGCTGCTGGTTCCGGCGATCACCATCATCATGGGCGCCGCCATCGCGGGCATCGTTTCATCGCTGCTGATGGCGATGCTCAGCCTGAACGATTTGGCCTCGGGCTAATCCTTAACTTGCTAAAGAGGCCTCTCCCTCGGGGAGAGGGTTGGGTGAGGGGCCTAGCCACCCCCCAGCCGCTCAAGCAGAAAGCTCCCTCACCCCGGCCCTCTCCCAGCGGGAGAGGGAAAGCATGGGAGAGGTCACCGCACCAACTCCACCGCATGCCCCCGTGTCGGCAGTCTAACCACCACTCGGCACGCCGTCGGCAAGCTCGTGAGCATCGCCACGGCCACATCCTCGAACGTGCGACCTTGGATGGTCGCTTCCAGCCGGCCCTCCACCCGGCCGGCCGCTTCGGCCACCAGAGCGCGCCAGGCATCCAGGTCCACGTCGTCGCGGGTCCACACCTCGGCCGTCAGGCTATGGCCGTGCAGCACGCCGTCGAGACCCAGATGGGCGATCTCCAGCGGCACGGTGGCGGCGCGGGTGAAGGTCATGGGATGTCCCATGTCTTGTGCGCCTGAACATTCAGCCGCCAGGCCGGGTGCGCTGCGCAATATGCGGCGGCGGCCGCGGTGTGGGCGGCGACATCCGGGCCGTCCATCGGCGACAGCCAGCGCTCTCCGGCGGTGAAGGCCTCGAACCGCTCGGGCTCGGCGCCGGGTTGCGGGTAGACCAGTTTCAGCTCGTCGGCTGCCTGCAGCACGATCGGCGCGCCGGCTTTTGGGCTGACGCACAGCCAGTCAAGTCGGCCGGGCAGGGGTTGGGTGCCGTTGGTCTCCACCGCGATCCAAAAGCCGCGGGCGTGCAAGGCGTCGAGCAGCGCCGGGTCGGCCTGCAGCAGCGGCTCGCCCCCGGTCAGAACGGTGCGGCGATACCCCTGTCCGGCAGGCCATTGCGCGGCGACGGCATCGGCCAGGTCCTCGGCCGAGCGGTATTTGTCGCCGCCGACGAAGTCGGTGTCGCAGAACCGGCAGGTGGCCGTGGCACGGTCCTCCTCTCGCCCGGACCACAGATTGCAGCCGGTGAAGCGCAGGAAGACGCAGGTGCGGCCCAGATTGGCGCCCTCGCCCTGCTGGGTGAGGAAGATACTTTTTACCGTGTAGGCCAAAATGTCTCCAACTCAGTGATCGGGGGTGATGGCCGTGCCCCCTCGGTCGGCTGCGCCGCCACCTCGCCCGTGAGGACGGGGGAGGACCTCACTTGACCGGCACCATGTCCCGGGCGGAAAGTCCAGACCCTCGCGAAGGAGTGTCAATCATGAACGTCCAAACTGCGCCCAATGCGCTCGGCGCCATGTCCGCCGAGGAATGGCAAATCCGCTGCGACCTCGCCGCACTGTATCGCCTCGTCGCCCATCATCGCATGACGGACTGGGTCTACACCCATTTGTCGGCCCGCATCCCGGGGCCGGAACATCACTTCCTGATCAACCAATATGGCGTGCTGTTCGACGAAATGCGCGCCTCCGATCTGGTGAAGATCGACCTGGATGGCAACATCATCGAAGAGCCGCACCACGCCGGCATGTCGGCGCGCAAGGTGAACGCCGCCGGGTTCTGCATCCACTCCGCCATCCACATGGCCCGCCCCGACATCATGTGCGTGGTGCATACCCACACCGCCGCCGGCATCGCGATCTCCGCCCAGAAGCGCGGGCTGCTGCCGATGAGCCAGCACGCCCTCCGGTTCTACGGCCGCATGTCCTACCACGGCTACGAAGGCATCGCGCTGGACCTGGACGAGCGTGACCGCCTGGTGCACGACCTGGGTCAGAACCGCGCCATGATCCTGCGCAACCACGGCCTGCTGGTCGGCGGGCGCACCATTCCCGAGGCGTGGAGCGACCTGTATTACCTCGAGCGCGCCTGCCAGGCCCAGGTGGCCGCCGGTGACGGCGAGCTGATCCTGCCGCCCGAGGACGTGTGCCAGCACACGGCGGACCAGTTCCTGCACGAAGGCACGCTCGCGCACTGCGAATGGGCCTGGGAGTCGGCGCTGCGGCAGATCGAGGGCGGCAAGACGGACTACCGTAGCTGAGTCTTCTAATGATGGGGGCCCGGCCGGGCACGATCCCGGCCGGCGTCTCGTTTGCCTGTGCCGAGTACGCCGCTCCGCGCCGGTGGGAGTGGCTGTTGGCCGCTGCCATCGCGCTCGGCTGCCTGCTGTTCGGCCTGTCGACGCTGAAGCCGGAGAACCTGGCCGCCTACGACCAGCCGCTGTATCTCGGCATCGCCAGCGATCTGCAGCAGACCGGCACCTACACCAACGGCCGCTGGGGCGAGGCCGGCAAGCCCGGCGCCTACACCGCACCGCTCTATCCGGCTTTGATCGCGGCGGTGGCAGCGCTCGACCCCCGCCTGGCAACGGCGGCGGCGTGCGTCCGGACGGCCGAGTGGAAGGCCATCCCATCCTGTCCCGGTTCGCTCGGCCTGCTGGTGCCGCTGCAGATCGCCCTCATGGCGGGGACCCTGATGCTGGTGTGGCGCTCCACCCTGGCGATCGGCGGCCCGCGATCCGCCGCCTGGTGCGCTCTGCTGGCCGCCGGGCTGGGGACCACGGAATATGCCGTCTACGCCCGCACCGCGATGACGGAGGCGCTCAGCCTGCCGCTCGCCGCACTGAGCGGGCTATTGCTGGTGCTGCTGGTGCGGCGTCCGCGCATCGTCACGACGGTGGCACTCGGCATCACACTTGGCCTGCTGACCCTCGCGCGGCCGGAGTATCTCTACCTTGCCGCGGCGATCGGGCTAGTGGGCGCCGTGGTCACGCTCTGGCAACGCCGGTTGGGACTGGCGATGCTGGCCGCCTGCCTGCTGGCCGGGGTCACCATGGCGCCTTGGTCGGTCCGTAACGAGCGCCTGTTCGGCACGGCCGCGCCCACCTCGGGATATGCCGGGTTCATCCTGGCCCAACGCATGGCCTATGACGCGATGACGCCGTCCGAGTGGACTGCGCAATGGCTGTATGCGCTGCCTGGCTTCGGTCCGGCCGCAGCGCGGATCGTGTTCCCGCAATCCGTCGTCCGGCTCGGCTGGATGGAGCGGCCGGACACCTTCTACATGGTCGGCAACACCACCATGGTGCAGGAACTCGCGGCCAACGCGCCCAACCCGGCTGACCAGGTGGGTTATCTGCTGCGCACGTATGTCTGGCCGCACCCGTTCCGCTTCGCCGCAGTCACGTTGGTGATGGCCTGGAAGTCATTGTTCGTGCGGAAATACTTCAGCCTGGTGGCCGTGCCGTTCTTCGCCGTGATGGTATGGCAGGCGGTGCGCCGGCGGGACCGGCTGCGGCTCGCGTTTGTACTGCCCCCGTTGTTCGTGATGGCGCTGCACGCCGCCACCACGGTCGCCACCCCGCGCTACAGCCTGATGCTGGTGCCCGCCTATGCCGCCGCCTTCGGGCTGGCTGCCGGGCCTTGGCTCGAACGGAGATTTGCCCGCCGATGACCCTGCTCCAGATCGAGGGTCTGCGGACCGAGTTCCCCGGTGCTCCCATCCCCTTCGCCGCCGTCGATGGGGTGACACTGGACGTGGACCGTGGCCGCACGCTCGGCATCGTGGGCGAGAGTGGCTGCGGCAAGTCCATGCTGTCGCTGTCGGTGATGCGCCTGGTGCCCCCGCCGGGTCGGGTCGCAGCCGGACGAATTGTGTTCGACGGCCAGGACGTGCTGGGGCTGCCGTCCAAGGCCATGCGGGCGCTGCGGGGCAAGCGGATTGCGATGATCTTCCAGGAGCCGATGACCAGCCTCAATCCGGCCTACACCGTAGGCAACCAGATCGAGGAGGCGATGCGTGCCCACGAACCGCACGCCCGCAACCTGCGCAAGCGCGCTGCCGACGCCCTGGACCGCGTGCGCATCCCGGCGCCCGACCGGCGGCTGGACGAGTACCCGCACCAGATGTCGGGCGGCATGCGGCAGCGGGTGATGATCGCGATGGCACTGTCCTGCTCGCCCGACCTGGTGATCGCCGACGAACCCACCACGGCGCTGGACGTGACGGTGCAAGCGCAGATCCTGGACCTGTTGCGCGACCTGCAGCGGGAGACGGGGATGGCGATCGTGCTGATCACCCACGATCTGGGCGTGGTTGCGGAAATGGCGGACGAGGTGGCCGTGATGTACGCCGGCCGCGTGGTGGAGCGTGCCCCGGCCGCCGCGTTGTTCGACGACCCGCAGCATCCTTACACGCTGGGCTTGCTCGGCAGCGTGCCCCGGTTGGAGCAGTCGCGCGACCGGCTGCTGGCGATCGAGGGCACGGTTCCGTCGGCTGGCCGCTTGCCGCCGGGCTGCCGGTTCCATCCCCGCTGCGTGTTCGGCGCGCCGGCCTGCACCAAGGCACAACCACCGCTGCTGCCGATGGGGCAGGGGCATGAGGCGGCGTGTATCCGCGCGCCGGTGGAGGCTTTGGCAGCATGAGCGGCAGCAAGCTCCCTCACCCTAACCATCTCCCAGTGGGAGAGGGAATAGTACGAGAGCTCTCTCCCCCGGGGACAGGCTTGGGTGAGACAGCTAGCGCACTGCTCCAAGCCACCGACCTGAAAAAACACTTCCGCACCCGCTCCGGCCTCGTCCGCGCGGTAGACGGCGTCTCCTTCTCCCTGGCGAAAGGCGAAACCCTCGCCCTCGTCGGCGAGAGCGGCTGCGGCAAGTCCACCACTGCCCGCCTGGTGCTGCGCCTGATCGAGCCCACCGCCGGCAGCGTTCAGTTCGAGGGCCGCGACATCACCGCCATCCCTGCCGGCGAACTGCGCCGCCTGCGCCGCCGGATGCAGATCGTGTTCCAGGACCCGTTCGCCTCGCTCAATCCCCGCATGACCGTGGGCGACACGCTGGACGAACCCTTGCTGATCCACGGCTACGGCAACGCGGCGAAACGACGGGAACGGGTGAGCGAACTACTCGGCCTCGTGGGCCTGCCCCCCGAGCACGCCAGCCGCTTCCCGCACGAGTTTTCCGGCGGGCAGCGCCAGCGGGTCGGCATCGCTCGCGCCCTGGCGCTGGAGCCGGCGCTGGTCGTGTGCGACGAACCCGTGTCCGCGCTGGACGTGTCGGTGCAGGCGCAGGTGGTGAACTTGCTGAGCGACCTGCAAAAGCGGCTCGGCCTGTCGTACCTGTTCATTGCCCACGACCTGGCCGTGGTGAAGCACGTCGCCACCCGCGTGGCCGTGATGTATCTCGGCCGCATCGTGGAGACCGCGGCGCGAGACGACCTGTTTGCCCGGCCGCTGCACCCGTACACCCGCGCCTTGCTGTCCGCGATCCCGCGCCCCGACCCGGCGCAGAAACTGGCGCGTCAGGTACCGGGCGGCGACGTGCCTAGCCCGCTCAACCCGCCGCCGGGCTGCCATTTCCACACGCGCTGCCCGTTTGCGACCGACCGCTGCCGCACGGAAGTGCCGGCCTTGCGCGCCATCGCGCCAACACACCTGTCAGCCTGCCACTATGCCGAAGAGCTGCCGCCGTTCGAAGCCGCCGAGGCCCGCCCGATCGCGCCCAATGCGGCCAAGCGTATGGCGCTGTATGCCGAGCGGCGCGGATTGGCCGCCGCCTAAGAAAGGACGTCTATGACTCAATTCGCCCTCGTCGCCCCGCGTGCCATCCATGTCGGCGGAGGCAGCGTCGCCACCGTGGCCGCCGTGCTGAAAACCTTCGGCCTGTCCCGCCCGCTGATCGTCACCGACCCGGTGATGGTATCCACCGGCCTGCTGAAGCGGTGCACCGACCCGCTCGATGCGGCCGGCGTGGCGTATGCGGTGTTCAGCGACACCATCCCCGAGCCCGAGGACACGGTGATCGAAGCCGGCGTAAAGCGGCTGGGGGAGGGGAGCCATGACTGTTTGCTCGCCTTCGGGGGTGGCTCGCCGATCGACACGGCGAAGGCGATGGCGATCCTGGCGCAGCGCCCGGGTGCCAAGATGCGCGAGTTCAAGGTGCCGGTGCAGAACGACTCCCCCGTGCTGCCGGTGATCGCCATCCCGACCACCGCGGGCACGGGCAGCGAGTGCACCCGCTTCACCGTCATCACCGACACCGAGCGCGGCGAGAAGATGCTGATCGCGGGGCTGGCCGCCCTGCCGCTGGCCGCGATCGTGGATTACGAGCTGACCTATACCGTGCCCCCGCGCACCACGGCGGACACCGGCGTCGACAGTCTCACCCATGCGCTCGAGGCCTACGTGTCCAAGCGGGCCAACCCGGTATCCGATTCGCTCGCCATCGGGGCGATCGCGTTGATCGGCCACCACATCCGCACCGCCTACCGCGAGCCCCGCAACGCCGAGGCGCGGGAGGGCATGATGATGGGAGCGACCCAGGCGGGGATGGCGTTCTGCAATAGCTCGGTGGCGCTGGTGCATGGCATGTCGCGCCCGATCGGTGCGCGTTTCCACGTGCCGCATGGGCTATCCAACGCAATGCTATTGCCGGCGGTGACCAAGTTCGGGCTGGAATCGTCCCCCGCCCGGTATGCTGCAGCGTCCCGCGCCGCCGGGTTCGCGCCGCATGCGGCGGACGAGGTATGGGCGGCGGAGGCATTGTGCGACGGCCTGCTTGCCCTCAACCGCGATCTCGGTGTGCCCTCGCCGCAGGCTTACGGGATTGCCTGGTCCGATTGGGAAGCCGCGATGGACACCATGGCCGACCAGGCGCTCGCGTCCGGCAGCCCGGCGAATAACCCGCGCGTGCCGGACAAGGCGGAGATCGTGGCGCTGTACCGGGAAGTCTACGCCGGCAGCAACGCCTGAGCCTATTGGGCGGGGGTGCTGGCCTGGCCCACGCCGGGCGAATTCGGCCTGGCGACGGTGCCAGCACTGCCGATCGTTTTCGTCACCGTGCCCGGCGGCTTGGCCAGTGGGCCGGTGGACGGCTTGGGCATCGTCTTGACGAAGGCGGCACCCGGATTGGGGGTCGTCGATCCGCTCGGATAGGCCGGACGGCTCTGCGGGCCGGTCTCAGCGTTGACCGACCCCGCGGGCATCGCGTTGTTCGAGGTCTTGCCTTGGGTCGCCGTGGCAAGTCCATCCCGGCTCTGCGTGGCACCTTGCGCCATCGCGGCCAAAGGAAGGGTGAGCAGGGCACCAGTGAGCAATATGAAATGACGCATGGATCTCTCCTTCTCAAAAGATAGCGTTGCGGTCCATCAACAGTTGCATCCCCGCGCTTGCATCCACACGTTGGCGCTCCGATGCTGCGACGCCGCGTGAACGATGACGGCCGGACACACTGAAGGAGACCCCGCGCCGATGGCGTTGCATGTGGCACTCACCCACCGGACCAGCTACCACTACGACCACCCCGTCCAGCTCGGCCCGCAGACCATCCGCCTCCGGCCCGCGCCGCATGCCCGAACGCCCATCCTGTCCTACACCCTCGGGATCGAACCAGCCGGGCACTTCGTGAACTGGCAGCAGGACCCGCAAGGCAATTTCCTGGCCCGCGTCGTGTTCCCCGAGCGCGTCACCCACTTTCAGGTCACGGTCGACTTGCTGGCCGATATGGCCACCATCAACCCGTTCGACTTCTTCCTCGAGCCGGACGCCGAGACCGTTCCGTTCAGCTACGAGCCGGTGCTGCAGACGGAGCTGGCTCCCTTCCTGCTGACCGAACCAGCCGGCCCCCTGTTGCAGGCCTTGCTCGCCACCGTGGCCCCAGCCGGGGAGCGGACGGTCGACTACCTCGTGCGCGTCAACCAGGCCGTGCGAGACCGCATCGGCTACATCGTGCGCATGGAACCGGGCGTGTGGTCGCCCGAGCAGACGCTGGGCGAGGCGCAGGGCTCGTGCCGCGATAGTGCCTGGGTGCTGGTGCAGGCGTTCCGCCATCTCGGCTACGCGGCGCGGTTCGTGTCCGGCTACCTGATCCAGCTCAAGCCCGACATCGCCGCCATCGACGGCCCGGCCGGTGCGTCGACCGATTTCACCGACCTGCACGCCTGGGCCGAAATCTACCTGCCCGGCGCCGGCTGGGTCGGGTTGGACGCGACCAGCGGCTTGCTGACGGGGGAGGGGCACATCCCGCTCGCCGCCACCCCCGAGCCGAGTTCCGCCGCCCCGATCTCGGGCCTGGTGGAGCCGGCGCAGACCGAATTCGGCTTCGAGATGCGGGTCACGCGTATCGAGGAGACGCCGCGGGTCACCAAGCCCTACGCGCCGTCGCAGTGGGAGGCGATCAAGGCCGCCGGCGAGCGGGTGGATACCGCGCTGGCGACCGGTGACGTGCGGCTGACGATGGGGGGCGAGCCGACCTTCGTCTCCGACCGCGACCCAGATGGCGCGGAGTGGACGATCGACGCGCTGGGCCCGACCAAGCGGCGGGAGGCAGGCAAGCTGATCCGCCGGTTGATGGGGCTGTGGTCGAGCGGCGCCGCGCTGCAATATGGCGCGGGCAAGCACTATCCCGGCGAGCAGACCCCGCGTTGGGCGCTGAACGCCACTTGGCGGCGGGACGGCGAGCCGGTCTGGGCCAACCCGGCGCTGCTGGCCGATCCCGACGAGACCAAGGGTGCCGCCACCGCCGAAACCGCCGCTGCGTTCGCGCAGACACTGGCGGCCAAGCTGGGCGTGACCCCGGCCGGCGCCATGCCCGCCTACGAGGACCAGCCGTATTTCCTGATGCGCGAGGGTCGTCTGCCGGCGAATGTGGTAGCGGAAGCCAGCCAGGCCGCCGACCCGCAGGAGCGCGCCCGGTTGCGCCGAGTGTTCAGCCAAGGGTTGGACGCCGTGGTGGGCTATGTGCTGCCGCTCCGCCGGTTCGGAGCCGGGGAATGCCGCCGGTGGCAGAGCGAACACTGGGAGATGCGCGAGGGGAAGATTTTCCTGGTGCAGGGCGACAGCTCGATGGGCGTGCGCCTGCCGCTCGCCGCGCTGCCCTACGTGGACCCGAAGGAGCTGGAGGGTGACGAGCCGGAACCCGATCCGCTGGCGCCAGCCGGACCGCTGCCGCCGCATGCGTCGCTGCCGGGGCCGGGCGAACCGTCCAACGGCCGCGGGATCCGTACCGCGCTGACCGTGCAAGCGCGCGACGGTCTACTGTACATCTATGTCCCGCCCTTGACCGCTGCCGAGGATTGGCTCTCGCTGGTCGCCGCGATCGAGCAGACGGCCGCCTCGCTGAACCAGAACTGTGTGCTGGAGGGCTACAAGCCGCCCTACGACCGCCGGGTCGACAGTTTCTCGGTGACACCCGACCCAGGGGTGATCGAGGTCAACGTGCAGCCTGCCTCGAGCTGGGGCGAGATCGTCCGGCACACCGAACAGCTATACGAGGAGGCCCGAAGCTGCGGGTTGCGGGCGGAGAAGTTCATGTTGGACGGCCGCCACGTCGGCACGGGTGGCGGCAACCACGTGGTGATGGGCGCGGCCACCCCGGAGGACAGCCCGTTCCTGCGCCGCCCCGACCTGCTGCGCTCGCTGCTCGGATTCTGGCACAACCACCCGGGACTGTCCTACTTGTTCAGCGGCCTGTTCATCGGCCCGATGAGCCAGCACCCCCGCATCGACGAAGCCCGGCAGGATGCAGTGCGCGAGCTGGAGATCGCCTTCGCCCAGGTCAAGCGCGATGCCCCGCCGGCGCCGTGGATCACCGATCGGCTGTTCCGCAACATCCTCGTGGACATGACCGGCAACACCCACCGCACCGAGTTCTGCATCGACAAGA
>CAXTWC010000088.1:0-20925 GCA_964247805.1 uncultured Acetobacteraceae bacterium
TTCGCTTCACACGCGAAGGGTCACAGGTTCAATCCCTGTCGCGCCCACCAATCCCCCGGATCAGTTCGGCAAATCCCCCTCAAATCGAGGTGGATGAGACAATTCGAACGTGTAATTCGACCGGTGCGTTCCGCCGCGGAGGCTTAGCTGTCCGTCCAAACGGGATGCCGCTTGGTGAGGAACGCGTCGATACCCTCCGCTGCATCCGCCGCCGCCATGTTGCGGGCCATCACGCCGGACGCATAGTCGTACGCCTCCTCCAGCCCCATCTCCGCCTGGCGGTAGAACGCCTGCTTGCCGATCGCCACCGTCACCCGGCTTTTGGCGGCGATCTGGCCCGCGAGTTCGGCCGTCGCGCCGGCCAGCGCGGCATCGGGCACCACACGGTTCACCAATCCCAGCCGCAGCGCCTCCGCCGCATCCACCATGTCGCCGGTCAACAACATCCCCAACGCTGCCTTGCGCCCGACAGCGCGGCTCAGCGCCACCATCGGGGTGGAGCAGAACAGGCCGATATTGACGCCTGGTGTGGCGAACCGCGCCGTCTCCGCCGCCACCGCGAGGTCGCAGCTGGCCACCAGCTGGCATCCCGCCGCGGTGGCGATGCCGTGCACCTGGGCGATCACCGGGCAGCGCAACGAGGTGATCCGCAGCATCAACCGGGAACAGGCGGCAAATAGCTCCTGGTGCTCGTTCATCGCCTGCATCTCGCGTAGATCGTGCCCGGCGCAGAACGCGGGCCCCGCCCCGGCGATCACTACGACCCGGATGGCCCCGCTTGCGTGGATGGCGTCCAGCTCCGCCTGCAACGCAGCCATCAGCGCCATGCTGAGCGCATTGCGGGCCTCCGGGCGGTTCAGCGTGAGGGTCGCGACGCCATTCTCGTCGTGACGGCGGAGCAGATCGGACGGCATCGGGTCAGCTCTCCGTAAGGATCGTGCGGATCCGGGTTGCCAGCGTGTCCATCGCGAACGGCTTGGTCAGCAGGAAGGTGCCCGCCTCCAACTGGCCGTTGCCGATCACCGCCGTCTCCGCATACCCGGTGATGAACAGCACTTTGAGCCCCGGCCGGATCTGCCGGGCCGCCTCGGCCAGTTGGCGCCCGTTCATGCCACCGGGCAACCCGACATCGGTCACCAGCAGGTCGACCCGCGCCGCCGTCTGCAGCAGGGCCAGCCCACCCGGCCCGTCGAAGGCTTCGACATGACCATAGCCGAGGTCCTCGAGCACCTCGGTGACCAGCATGCACACGGTCGGCTCGTCGTCGACCACCAGCACCGTCTCGCCGTTTCGGGCGCCCGCCGCTTGGACCGGCGTGTTGCTTGCCGGCGGATGGTTCGCCTCGCCGGCGTAGCGCGGCAACAACAGGCGGACCGTGGTGCCGCAGCCGACTTCCGAGTGGATGCGGATCTGGCCGCCGGATTGCCGGGCGAACCCGTACACCATGGACAGCCCGAGCCCGGTCCCCACACCGAGCGGCTTGGTCGTGAAGAACGGCTCGAACGCGCGCGCGACCACCTCGGGCGACATGCCGGTGCCGCTATCGGTGATGCCGAGACCGACGTAGTCGCCGGCCGGCAGATCCCTGATCCGCCCGCCGGCCTCGTCGAGCCAGATATTAGAGACCTCGACCGTGATCCGGCCGCCCTCGGGCATCGCGTCGCGCGCGTTGATGCACAGGTTCAGCACCGCGTTCTCGAGCTGGTTCGGATCGCACAGGGTCATCCACGGCTCGGTGGCGAGGACGATGTCGACGACGGTCTGCGGCCCGACGGTTCGCTGCACCAACTCCCCCATGTCGCCGACCAGCCGGTTCGGATCGGTCGGCCTCGGGTCGAGCGTCTGGCGCCGGGCGAAGGCGAGCAAGCGGTGGGTCAGTGCGGCGGCGCGGCTGGCCGATCCCTGGGCGGCGGTGATGTAGCGATCGAGATCGGCGTATCGACCCTGCGCCACGCGGGCCTTCAACAGATCCAGGCTGCCACCGATGCCCATCAACAGATTGTTGAAATCGTGCGCCAGCCCGCCGGTCAGCTGCCCGACTGCCTCCATCTTCTGTGATTGGAACAACTGCTCGCGGGACTGCTCCAGCTGGAGTTGGGTCTCCCGGCGTTCGGTCAGGTCGCGGGTGATCTTGGCGTAGCCCACCAGCTTGCCGCCGTCGTAGATCGCATCGATCACCACGCTGGCCCAGAAGCGGGTGTTGTCCTTGCGCAACCGCCACGACTCAGACTCGAAGCGGCCCTCGCGACTGGCGGTTTCCAGTGCGATGGCCGGGGCGCCTGCCGCTTTGTCCTCGGGCGTGTAGAACACAGAAAAATGCCGGCCAACGATTTCGTTCGCGGCATACAGCTTGATCCGCTCGGCGCCGACGTTCCAGTTCGTCACCAACCCGTCCGTATCGAGCATGAAGATCGCGTAGTCGGTGACGCTCTGCACCAGGAGGCGGAACCGGCGCTCGCTTTCCAGTGCCGCGTTCTGCGCTTCCCGCTGGGCGGTTACGTCACGGGTGATCTTGGCGTAACCCACCAGCTTGCCGTCCTGACGGATCGGGTCGATGACGACCGCCGCCCAGAAGCGGGTGCCGTCCTTGCGCTGCCGCCAACCTTCCGCGACGAACCGGCCCGCCTCGGCCGCGGTCCGCAACGCCTCGGCCGGGACACCGGCGCTCCGGTCCTCGTCGGTATAGAACCGGGAAAAGTGTTCGCCGATGATCTCCGTCGGCGTGTAGCCCTTGATCAGCTCCGCGCCGGGGTTCCAGCTCACCACACGGCCTTCGAGGTCGAGCATGTAGATGGCGTAATCCATCACGCCCTGCAGCAGCAGCTCGTGAGCATTGGCCATGGGAAGCACTCGAAGGTTGCTCATTTCGAAGCCGGTGAAGGACAGGACCTGGGGAAAACAGTGTTGAGCAATGAGCCTCTCGGGAAATCGCGCAGCAGATCAAGCTGTATTTTCAATGAAACTCTGGATCAACATTTTAAGCGAAGGTTTTCGCCTCACGCGTCGTGCCGGCGCGGATCCAGCGCCCAAACGACAGCGTCGGCCATCGCATTCACCACGACCACAGCCACGGCGCCGTACATGACGACAGCCATCAGCATCGGCAAGTCGAGCGTCTGCAGCGCGTCGTAGGTCAGCTTGCCAACCCCGTGTAGCCCGAACACCATCTCGGTCAGCACCGTCCCGCCGCCCACCAGGGCACCGAAATCCAGCCCGAACAGCGCCACCAGCGGCACGGCAGACAGCCGCAGCGCGTGGCGCAGCAGCACCGCCAGTTCGCCGACGCCCTTCGCGCGCGCGGTGCGGATCGGGTCCGAGAGCAGCGCCTCCTGCAAACCGGCATACAGCACCCGGCCGTAGATGCCGGCATACAGCAGGGCGAGCGTGGTGCAGGGCAGCACCATGCCGGCAAAGCTCACGCCGACGCCGAGCGGTGGCACCCAGCCGAGCAGCCAAGTGCCGTGGAAGGTGCGCTGGCTCAGCAGGTTCACCACTTCGCCCAACCAGAACGCCGGGATCGACACGCCCACCAGCCCGGCGCCGATGGCCACTCGCCCACCGCCGCGGAACGCCGTGGCGAGCAGCCCGATGGCGAGCCCCCCGCCCAGCCACAGCACGGCTGCCCCCGTGGCCAGCAGCAGCGTCACCGGGGCGGCGTCGAGCACGGCGGGCACCACCGCCTCGCCTCGGTTGACGAAGCTGGTGAGGTCGCGGGTGACGAACAGCCCCTGCATCAGCCGCAGGTATTGCACCGGGAGCGGGCGGTCGAGGCCGAACTGGGCGCGCACGGCCGCCAGCGTATCCGGGCTGGCGCCACGTCCGGCCAGGCGGGCCGCCGGGTCCGCGCCGGGGGTTGCGAAGAAGATGAGGAACACGAGCACGCTGATGCCGAACAACACCGCGAGCGCCTGCCCCGCACGGCTGAGCAGTGTCATCGGGCACCCTGGGTTGGGCGCAGCGCATCGGCCAATCGGTTCAGCAGCAGCACCGTCACCACCACGGCCAGCCCGGGTGCGATCGCCACCGCTGGTCGGGAGTAGATCAAGCCCTGCCCGTCCGCGATCAGCGTGCCCCAACTCGCACCCGGTGGCTGCACGCCTACGCCGAGCACCGAGAGCGACGCCTCCGTCAGCAGGTCGAACGCCATCACGGTCGGCGCGAACAGCAGCACCGTTGCGAAGGCATGCGGCACGATATGGCGCCACACGACATGCGGCCACGATCCGCCCAGCGAGACCGCCGCCTGCACAAACTCCGCCTCGCACAGGGAGAGCACCTGGGCGCGCACCGGACGCGCGACGTAGGGGACGAAGACGATGCCCAGGATGGCCACGGTGAGCGCCGGGTTGTCGGCCTCGATGGTGATGGGGCCGAGCCGCAGCCCCGAGGTGGCGAGCACGGCGGAGAGCGAGATGGCGAGCAAGAACACGGGGAACGCCCAGAGCAGGTCGAGCAGCCAGCGCAGGACGGCGTCCACCGGTCCCCCCAGCGAGCCGGCGGCGACGCCGATGAGTGCCGCGAGCACGAGGCAGATGGCGGTGGCGGATGCCGAGATGAGCAACGAGGTACGACCGCCGTACAGCATCCGCGCCGCGATGTCCCGCCCTTGGGAGTCTGCACCCAGTGGGTCGTGGATCGACCAGGCGGGCCCGATCGGGGTCGCCCCCAGGCCAAGGCCGGCGATGTTTTGCGCGAGTACCGGGACGGTGTGGTGGTCGCGCGTGGTGGTGCCGTCGACGTTGGAGCGGAACGGGTCGGCGCCGGATGCGAATTGGGCGTAGGCAGGAGCTAAAAGGCAGGCACAGGCGATCAGCAGCAGCCCGATCGCCGGCCCGGCCAAATGCCTGGCGCGACCTAGCATCCTTAGATCCTCCCCTGCGCAGCGGGGGAGGTGGCGGCGAAGCCGACGGAGGGGGCGCGGGCACGTGCGGTGCCCCGCCCCCTCCACCATGCTGCGCAAGGTCTCCCTCCCCCGCTGCGCAGGGGCGGATCGCGGCTTACACCGAACGTCACCGCACGTGCGCCTGGGCCAACAGCCAGTGATACTGCTCGTGGTAGAAAAACCCTGCCACCCGGCGTGATGTGACGTCGATGTAGCTGGGATTGAACAGCACCGCGAACGGGGCCCGATCGGTGATCTCGCGGTCGATCGCGGCCCAGCCGGACGGGTCTCCGCTATCGGCGACCGCCTGCATACGGGCGTCCAGCGCCGGGTCGCACAGCCCGCTGAAATTGATCGAGCCGTCGCTGCCGGGGTGGTACGACGCGCAGCCGAACAGCAGCGGCAGGAAATCGGTGGCGCCGGGATAGTCGGAATACCACGGCGTCAAGCTGATCTGCACGTGGTTGGCGGTGTTTTGGATGTAGGTGAACTGCAGGTTGCCGGAGAGCACGCGCAGCCTCGCTTCATACCCAAGCTGCTGCAGTACGCTCAGCACATAGGTGCCGATCGCGCGCATGACGGCCGAGGTGTCGATCACCAGCGTGACCCGCATCCCCGCCGTTCCGCTTTGCTGCACCAGCGCCTGTGCGGCCGCCAAATCGTGCGCGAACGGGCAATACGGCGCATATCCCGGCAGGCTCGGAGGCAGGATCTGGCAGGAGGGGCGGGCCAGGCGTGGGCCGCCAAACAGCTTGACCGCGGCGTCCCGGTCGATCGCCATGTTCACGGCACGGCGCACGCGCGCATCGTCGAACGGCGGTTCGTGCAGGTTCATCGGCAGGAACCACAATGCCAGCGCGGGATTGATGTGAACCTGATCGGCGTAGTCCGCACCTAATTCACCCAGGCGGTCGAGCGGCGGGTTCTCGAACATCCAATCCGCCTGGCCGTTCTCCACCTGTGTCACTTCCGCCTCGTCCTCCAAGCCGAAGCGGTATTCGATCGCGTCCGGGATACCCGGCGGTTGCGCGTCCGGGTTCCACGGGCGGAACAGCTTGTTGCGTTCCAGCCGCAGACCTTTCGCCGGGTCGTACTGCGCAAAGCGGTAGGGACCGGTGCCGGTGAGCGGCTCGGTGCCGGCGTCGTGGTCCGGTGCGCTGGCGGGCAGGATGCTGGCATGCGGCAGCGCGAGTTTCATCAGAAAGTCCGGATCAGGCCGGGTCAGCTGGATGGTGAGCTTGGCCGCCCCGTCGTCGGCCACCACGCCGGGTAGTCGGCAATGCGCCGGGTCGCGCAAGCAATCGGTTGCCCCCTCGATCCCGGCGTAGAAACTGCCCGCGGTCGGTCCGACAATGCGGAAGATACGGCGGAACGAGGCAGCGGCGTCACTCGGGCGCACGGGCGTTCCGTCGGAAAAACGCAGGCCGGGGCGGATGTGGAAGCGATACAGTCGCCCGCCCTCTGTCGGCTGTGGCACCGCATCCGCCAGATCCGGCACCAACTCCAGCCCCGCCCGCCCGGGCACGCGACGGAAGCCGACCAGGCCGTCGTACACGATGGTGAAAAGCTGCCAGTATTGCCCGGTGTAGTTGATCTGCGGGTCGATGCTGCCCGCGCCGTCCGTGGCCAGCAGATGGAGCGTTCCCTGGGCGTGCGCCGCACCCGCCAGGAGCAGGCACAACAGAGCGGTGCGGATCAAGCGGGGCTGGCCAGGGCTTCGGTGATGATGTCGCGCTTGTTGCGCAGGTGCTGGGCGAGCAAGGGGCCGAGCGTGCCCGCGTCACGCCGCACCAGGGCCGCCAAGATCGCGTCATGCTCGTCCATCGCCTGCTGCCAGCGGTCGGGCCGCATGCGATTGGACATGTAGCGCGCCCGGGTGATGCGACCGGCGAGGCTGTTATAGGTCGCCGTCAGCACAGGGTTGGCGGCCGCCTCCAGGATGCCGCCGTGGATTGCCTGGTTGAGTGCGAAATACTCCGGCAGTTCACGGCGGAGAAAATGCGCGTACATGCGATAATGCAGCCCCTGGATCTCGGCGATCGCATCCGGGGTGATGCGAGCGCAGGCGAGGCGGCCCCCTTCGGCCTCGAGCAAGGCGATCACCTCGAACAGATGCGTCAGGTGCTCGTCGCCCAGCGTGGCGATGCGCGCGCCGCGATTGGGGCGCAGCTCTACCAGCCCCTCCGCCGCGAGCACCTTCAGCGCCTCCCGCAGCGGCGTCCGGGACACACCGAACCGCTCGCACAGCGCCCGCTCCGGCACGCGGGCGCCGGGGGTGAGGTCCCCCTGGTTGATCAGGTCCCGCAACCCGGCCAGCAGGTCGCCATGCAGGGTGCGGCTGGGAAACGGCAGCACGTTCGGGGCGGGTGACACCATCGGTGGTCGGGGACTTTCGGACGGGTTGGCTGGCAAACCAATATCGCGTTGTCCGCACGTCGAGAAGACGTGCTTTGCATGCAGTTTCCGCGTTGCTCGCCGCAGCCTGATCGTGGCAAAAGAATTTTGCATGCAATCGAGCGAGGGCGTCATGGTCCGGAACAGCATTACCCATAAGAGTGGCCGGCACTTCCTGCAGATCCCGGGCCCCAGCAACGTGCCCGACCGGGTGCTGCGGGCCATCGACATGCCGACCATGGACCATCGCGGCCCCGAGTTCGCCAAACTCGGCCGCACCGTGCTGGAAGGCTGCCAGCGCGTGTTCCAGACCGAGGGCCCGGTCGTGATCTTCCCCGGCAGCGGCACCGGCGCGTGGGAGGCGGCAATCGTCAACACGCTCTCGGCCGGCGATCGGGTGATCATGGTTGAGACCGGGCAGTTCGCCGCCCTGTGGCACGCCATGGCCAAGCGGTTGAAGCTGGATGTCGACATCATCCCAGGCGACTGGCGGCACGGCGTGGATGCGGCCGTGATCGAGGAGAAACTGCGCGCCGATACCGGCCACAAGATCAAGGCCGTGATGGTGGTGCACAACGAAACCTCCACCGGCGTCACCAGCCGCATCCCGCCGGTGCGCGAGGCGCTGGATCGCACCGGGCACCCGGCGCTGCTGATGGTGGACACGATCTCGTCGCTGGCGTCGGTGGACTACAAGCACGATGCGTGGGGCGTGGACGTGACGATCGCGTGTTCGCAGAAGGGGCTGATGCTGCCGCCGGGCCTCGGCTTCAACGCGATCAGCCAAAAGGCGCTGGCCGCCAGCAAGACGGGCGGAATGCCGCGGTCGTATTGGGATTGGCAGGAGATGCTGGCGCCCAACGCCGCCGGATTCTTCCCGTACACGCCCTCAACCAATTTGCTGTACGGCCTGCGCGAGGCGCTCGCCATGCTGGAAGAGGAAGGGCTGGAGCACGTCTTCGGCCGCCACGCCCGCCACGCTGCCGCGACCCGGGCCGCGGTGCGGGCCTGGGGGTTGGAGATCCTCTGTCAGGACCCGCGGGATTATTCGCCGGTGCTGACCGCGGTGATGATGCCGGAGGGCCATGACGCGGACCATTTCCGCCAGGTGGTGCTGGACTGTTTCGACATGTCGCTGGGCACGGGGTTGGCGAAGCTGAAGGGGAAGATCTTCCGCATCGGGCATCTCGGCGACTTCAACGACCTGATGCTCATGGGCACGCTCGCAGGCGTCGAGATGGGCCTGCACGAGGCCGGCGTACCGCACCAGCAAGGCGGCGTTGCAGCGGCCATGGACCTGCTCGCCGGGCGCAAGGCGGTACAAGAAGACTCGAAAGCCGCCTAATCACAGAGCCCTCTCCCCCTGGGAGAGGGTTGGGTGAGGGACGTAAAACCGGCCGACCTACGTGCAGGAAGCGCTCTCACCCCGGCCCTCTCCCAGCGGGAGGGGAGAAGAACAAAGGGAGCCGTCCTTGAACAACATCCTTCGGCGGAGTGCCAGCACCAACGTGCTGCTGCTGTTGTGCGCAATGTATTTCATCACCTACATCGACCGCGTGAACGTGAGCAGCGCGGCTGAGCCACTGCGGACCGAGTTAGGACTGTCCAATACGCAACTCGGCCTGGCGTTCTCCGCGTTTGGATATCCCTATCTGCTGTTCCAGGTCGCCGGCGGCTGGCTCGGCGACCGGTTCGGCGCGCGATGGACGTTGACGCTCTGCGGTGCGGTTTGGGCGCTCGCCACCATGCTGACCGGTGCGATAGGCGGGTTCGGATCGTTGATCGTGATGCGAGTGCTGCTCGGCTTCGGTGAAGGCGCGACCTTCCCGCTGGCCACCAAAGCCATGTCCACCTGGCTACCCGGCGGCAAATCCGGTTGGGCACAGGGGATCACCCATGCTTGCGCACGACTAGGCAACGCCATAACGCCGCCGCTGGTGTTCCTGCTGGTCGTCTATGTCGGCTGGCGCGGCTCCTTCGTGGCAGTGGGAGCATTGTCGCTCGTATGGGTCGTGGCGTGGTGCTGGTACTTCCGCGACGACCCGCGCACCCACTGGGACATGACCGACGCAGATAGGACCCGCCTACCTCCGCCGAAGCCACTCGGCCATGCCAACCCGGTGCCGTGGGGCCCACTGATCCGCCGCATGGCGCCGGTGATCTTCGTGTATTTCTGCTACGGATGGACGCTTTGGACGTTCCTATCCTGGGTGCCGCAATTCATGCTGCACAATTACCATCTCAACCTGAAGAACTCGTCCCTGTTCTCCTCGCTGGTGTTCTTCGGCGGCGTCATCGGGGACGCGCTCGGCGGTTTCGTGAGCGACTGGCTGCTGCGCCGCACCGGCAGCCTGATGACAGCGCGTCGCAACCTGGTGGTGTTCGGCATGGCGGGTTCGCTGCTATGCTCCATCCCGATCCTGTTGACTGGAGACGCCACAGTGGCCGCACTCTGCCTGTCCGGCACCTTCTTTTTCGCGGAGCTCACGATCGGGCCGATGTGGGCCATCCCGATGGACATCGCCCCCGCACATGCCGGCACTGCCAGCGGGTTGATGAACACCGGCTCCGCGCTTGCCGCCATCCTCTCGCCGCTGGTGTTCGGCATCGTCATCGACCAGACCGGCAATTGGACGCTGCCCTTCCTTGGTACGATGGGGCTGATGCTGATCGGGCTGCCCTGCGCCTTCACAATGCGCCCGGACAACCGGTTCAGGGTAGTCACCGAGGGAGTGCACGCACGTGCTTGACGCAGTCTTCGCCGGGCGGCTGCAACGCGAGGTCGAAGGCGACGTCCTGCTCGGCGCGGGCGACCGGGGCCGGTATGCGACCGATGCCTCAATCTATCAGATGCAGCCACTGGGTGTAGTGATCCCCAAGACCATCGCCGACGTTCAGGCGGTACTGGCGCTGGCACGGGATGCCGGCGTTCCCGTGCTGCCCCGCGGCGGCGGCACCAGCCAGTGCGGGCAGACGGTCAATAGCGCGATCGTGTTGGACTGCACGAAACATCTTCGGTCCATCCTAAGCGTCGACCCGGCGGCACAGACGGCCACGGTACAGCCGGGTATCGTGCTGGCGCATCTGAACGCAGCGCTCAAACAACACAAGCTGTTCTTTCCGGTGGACCCGTCCACGCAAGCACGCTGCACGATCGGCGGCATGGCGGCGAATAATTCGTGCGGGGCCAAGTCCATCCGCTACGGCCTGATGGCCGACAACGTGCGCGCCATCGACGCCATCCTGGCCGACGGGACGCAGCATCGCTTCGGGCTCGTCCCCGACAATCTGGGCGAAATGCCTGCGCCGGTCGCCGCCTTGGTGCAGCGCCTGCGTGCCCTGGGGGTGGCCGAGGCCGACGAGATCGCGGCCCGCTTTCCGCACCAACTGCGCCGGGTCGGGGGCTACAATATCGAGGTGCTGACCCCCCGGGCCCGGCGCGAAGGCCGCGAGAACCTGGCGCGGCTGCTGGTGGGCAGCGAAGGCACCCTCGCCTTCTCCGCAGCGCTGGAGTTGCAGCTCCAGCCACTGTTGCCGCGCAAGATGGTGGGCATCTGCCAGTTCCCCACCTTCCGCGCCGCCATGGAGGCGAGCCGACACCTGGTGGCACTGGATCCGGACGGCGTCGAACTGGTCGATCGCACCATGATCGACCTCGGCCGCGGCATCGCGATCTATCGCAAGACGATCGACCGGATGCTGCTCGGCGAGCCCGACAGCCTGCTGCTGGTGGAATTCCACGGCTACGAAGACGACCCCTTGCTTGCAAAAATGGCCGAGTTGGACGCGGCGATGGCCGATCTCGGCTACCCCGGCGCTGTCGTGCGCGCCACCGACCCGGCGTTCCAGGCCGATATCGCCGAGGTGCGTGAGGCCGGGCTGAACATCATGATGTCGATGAAAGGCGACGGGAAACCGGTCAGCTTCATCGAAGATTGCGCCGTCGACCTGGACGACCTCGCCGACTACACCGAGCGGCTGAACGACGTGTTCGCCCGGCACGGCACCAAAGGCACCTGGTATGCCCATGCCAGCGTCGGCTGCCTGCACGTGCGCCCCGTGTTGAACATGAAGGACCCGGCCGATGTCCGCACCATGCGCACGGTGGCGGAGGAGTGCTTCGCGCTGGTCCGCGAATACAAGGGCAGCCATAGCGGCGAGCATGGCGACGGTATCGTCCGCTCCGAGTTCCACGAAAGCATGTTCGGTCCCCGCGTGGTACGTGCGTTCGAGGCGGTGAAGGATGCCTTCGACCCGGACGCGTTGCTGAACCCCGGCCGAGTGGTTCGCCCGCCGCGCATGGATGATCGCACGCTGTTCCGTTATCCGCCGGGCTACGCGGCGGACCCGGGCTTCACCCCCGTACTGGATTGGTCGGAGCAACCGCAAGCGGTGGCGGGTGGGGCACGGGCCGGACTGCTGGCCGCGGTGGAGATGTGCAACAACAACGGAACCTGCCGGAAGTTCGACGTCGGGGTGATGTGCCCATCGTACCGCGTGACGCGCGACGAGGTGCATCTGACGCGGGGACGGGCCAACACGCTGAGGCTGGCCCTAACCGGGCAGCTCGGTCCGGATGCGATGGCCGGCGATGACGTCGCGGCGGCGATGAAGCTGTGCGTGTCGTGCAAGGCGTGCCGTCGCGAGTGCCCGACCGGCGTGGACATGGCCAAGATGAAGATCGAGGCGCTGCATGCCCGCGCCACCCGCCACGGGGTTGGGCTGCGGGAGCGCCTGGTGGCAGAATTGCCGCGCTACGGCCGGATGGCGGCGGCGTTGGCGCCGCTGGCCAATCTGCGCAACGCCGTGCCGATGCTGGCTCGGTTGGGCGAGCGGGTGGCTGGCCTAGCAGCGTCCCGCCCCCTGCCCGCCTGGCGCCGCGATTGGTTCCGCGACAGCGAGGCCGCGGCAGACGGCGACGTGCTGCTGTTGGCCGACACCTTCAACCGCTATTTCGAGCCGGAGAACCTCCGGTCTGCCGTGCGGGTGCTACGGGCGGCCGGGTTCCAGCCCACGGTCGCCGGCGCAGGGACGCGACCGCTGTGTTGTGGCCGCACTTACCTGTCCGCCGGCATGGTGGACCGCGCGCGGCAGGAGGCACGCCGGACTTTGACAGCGCTCGCCGGAGACCGGCCCGTGGTCGGTCTAGAGCCATCCTGTCTGTTGACGCTTCGCGACGAGTTCGGCTCGTTGTTGCCGGGTGCGGAGACCCAGGCGTTGGCCGATCGTGCCCTGCTGATGGGGGAGTTCCTGCAGCGCCACGCGCCGGGACTTGCGCTCAAACCGCTCGCCGCTACGGCCCATGTGCACGGCCATTGCCACCAGAAGGCATTTGGTGCCTTTCCGGACGGGCTGGCGGTGTTGCGCCGGGTGCCGGACCTGGCGGTGCAGCCGATCACGTCGTCCTGCTGCGGGATGGCGGGCGCCTTCGGTTACGGGGCGGAGACGCAGGATGCGTCGCGGGCCATGGCCGAGGCCGGGCTGCTGCCGGCGGTACGCGCCGCCGCGGCCGACGATATCATCGTGGCCGATGGAACAAGCTGCCGGCATCAGATCGCCGACCTGGCCGGCCGGAAGGCGGTCCATTCCGTTCGGGTGATCGAGCGTGCCCTGGCCTGACGCACCGCTGATGAAGCAAACGGCGTAGGGCGAAAAGCGCAGCGTCTTCCGCCGTGTTTCGTGCCGCACCGAAGCTGGTGGAAGGCGCTGCTTTCCCCTTCCCCGAAAAGATCACCCATCTTACTCGCAAGCCGGTCAGGCTGCTTTGACGCCGTGCATGCCCGCCCGCAGTTCCACGACGAATCGCCCCGCCGTGTCTTGCAGCACGGTCGCATCGCGGTTGAGCGCTGCGACGCCCTCCAGCATCGCCTCCGCCTTGCGGGCGGTGCTGGCGGCATGAGACGCGACGTCTTCAGTACGGCTGGACGTCTCACGGGTGCCCTTGGCGACAGCATTCACGGTCGAGGCGATGCTCGCGGTCGCGGCGTTCTGCTCCTCCATGACGTTGGATACCGACAGCGCGAAGCCGTTCGCGGCGCTGATCGAACGCTCGACGGACTTGTTGGCCTCGATGGTGGCGGTCAGCGCCTGGCGCATGCTGGACACCAGCCCGGCCACCTCGGACGTGGCTTGAGATGTCTGGCTGGCGAGGCGCTTCACCTCTGCCGCGACGACGGCGAAACCGTGGCCGGCCTTTCCGGCGCGAGCAGCTTCGATGGTCGCGTTCAGCGCCAGCAAGTTGGTCTGCCCAGCAATGTTGTCGATCAGCCCGACCACCGCATCGATCCGCTGGCTGCATCGCGCGAGGTCATCGATCGCAGCGTCGCTCTGCCGCACGCGCTGGACCGCCTCGACCGTCGCACCGGCTGCCGCGGCAATCTGCTTTCGGGCATGGTCGATGCTGTCCGACAGCTGCAGCGCCGCTCCTGCCACGATCTCCGCATTGCGGGATGCCTCCTTCGCCAAGCGGGCCACCGCTTCGCTTTCCTGCTCGGCGATGTCGGCGATGCGCCGGGTCTGCACCGCCGCGGCAGTGACCGAGTCAGAGCTGGTGATCACTGTGCTGACCACCGTCTGCATGGAGGCGTCAAACCGCAAGCTGATCGTCGTGAGGGTCGCCGCGCGCTCACTGGCGAGCGTCGCCTGGATCGCCTCGTTGTGCTCCCGCAAGCTGCGTTCGTTCGCTTGAGCGGCCTGCAGTTCGGTTCGACTACTCTCGATTTCGGCCAGGATGCGACGGATTCCGCGGCCCAGCACATAGCCAGTCGTTACGGCCAGCGTCCACCAGGCCATGACCGCAACCGTCCGCGACCAGTCATCGCTATGGCCAGTGCCGAAATAAAACCCCGGGAACAGCAGCTTGCCCCACAGAGTGAAAGCCCAGCCGGAAATGATACCGATCGCGAGAGATAGCAGTGTGCCGTCCAGGGCGATGAGGCTTGCCGTAGCGAACGACAGAAGTGCCGGCTCCACAAGCGTGCCGAAGATGCCGCTGTTGAGCCGGTAAAGCTGGATCGAGATATAGACGAGCGACAGCGTCATCAGCGGCTTGTGGAGGAACCGCAAGCCCAAGCGGTGCCTGAGAACGACGATCGCGAGCAGGCAGGCAGAGCTCAGCACGGGAACGATCGCCTGCTCGGGCGAACGCCCCGCATAGTAGGCCGCGAAAGGCTGCGCCAACGTGGCTGCCAGCATATGCAGTAGCAGAAGGTTCCGGTTCAAGCGCAGGAAGGCTCGCCCGCTATCGTTGCGCATCATACCTCCCTGGATCTGAGGCGATACTAACGCGGCGGGGTTACTGGATCCTTTCCGACGAACGGGGACGTCGGCGCACGCCCATCGGCCACCCGCTCCCAGCCTCACGCCGCCCGCACGCTATGTATGCCTTCGCGGAGCTCGACAACGAAACGGCCTGCTGTGTCCTGCAGCGTCGTTGCGTCACGGTTCAGAGCGGCGACGCCGTCCAGCATCGCCTCCGCTGTGCGGGCCGTGCTGGCCGCGTGGCAGGCTACCTCCTCGGTACGGCTCGATGTCTCTCGCGTGCCTCCTGCGACCGCGTTCACCACGCTCGCAATCTCGGCGGTCGCCTTGTTTTGCTGTTCCATCATGCTGGAAACCGACAGCGCAAAGCCCTTCGCGGCGCTGATCGAGCGTTCGACCGACTGATTCGCCTGCACCGTGGTATCCAATGCTTGGCGCATGCTGGATACCAGCCCTGCTACCTCGGACGTCGCCTTAGATGTCAGGGTGGCTAGGCGCTTCACCTCGGCGGCAACCACGGTGAACCCCTGGCCGGCAGGGCCAGCACGGGCCGCCTCGATCGTAGCGTTCAGAGCCAACAGGTTGGTTTGCCCAGCGATGTTGTCGATCAAACCCAAGACGGAATTGATCCGTTGGCTGGATTTCGTTAGATCGGCAATTGCGCTATCGCTCTGGCGAACGCGCTCGACGGCCTCGACCGTTGCCGTTGCAGCTGCCGCGATCTGCCGACGCACGTGATCGATACTGGCAGAAAGCCTGACCGCGGCATCGGCGACGATCTCGGCATTGTCGGACGCCTCCCTTGCCAATCGAGCGACCGCGTCGCTCTCCTGCTCCGCGGCCACCGCGATGCCCCGTGTCTCGGCGGCTTCTGCACTGACGGACGCGGACCGGGCGATCACCGCGCGGACCGCGGTCTGCATGGATGCATCGAACCGGGCGCCGATCGTGGTCAACGTCGCCGCCCGCTGGATGGCAAGACTTGCCTGGATCGCGTCGCGTTGCTCGTGGAGGCATCGCTCGTTCACCTGGATGGCCTGCAACTCGGCCTGACTGCTCTCGATCTCTGCCAGGATGTGGTGCACGCCCCGGCCCAGAACGTAGCCGGTGACGACGGAAATGTTCCACCAAAGGGTGATGGAGATCGTCTGCGCCCAGTCTCCCGTCTGCCCCTGCCCGAAAAAGAACGTGGGGAACCAGAATTTGCCGGCCAGCATGAAGCCTGAGCCGCACACGATCCCGATCACGAGGGATGCCAGCGTGCCATCCAGGGCTGCGAGTGTCGCAGTGCCGAACGCCAGCAGGAACGGCTCGACTGCGGTGTTCAGGATGCCGTCGTTCAAGCGGTAGAGTTCGACCGTGACGTAGAGGAGCGACACCGCCACGAGTGGCTTGTAGATGATTTGGATGCGCATTTCGCGAGTGAACGTGACCAGGAGGATCAGGACCAATGACGCAAGCATCGGAAGGACGGCCTGCGTCACGGATCGGCCGGCAAAGTGGGCGGCCGCGGGCATCACGAGCGTCAGGGTCACCATTTGCAGGATGATCAAGTCGCGATTCAGGTGTCGAAACGCATGCCCGCTTTTGCTGCCGACCATTGAGACCTCTGGAATTTAGGAGATCATGGCCGAGACTCGTTAACGGTCGCTTTACACGGTGTCCGCGTCAGAGCGCTTTGAAATACAGCCGGGTCGCATGCGCAAAGCCACTGGCATCCAACGCATAGCCGGGAATGGTTCCCGCCTCGATCCAGCCGAGATCGCGATACAGCGGTTCGGCGTGGTCGTCGACGCGCGTGTCCAGCACCAAGAGTTGGAGCCCGGCCGCTCGGGCGGAGGTTTCCGCAGCGGCCATCAGCGCGCGGGCCAAACCACGACAGCGGGACCCGGGCGCCACCATCAGCTTGCGGATATCGGCGCGGTGCCGCTGGTTCTCCGGCAAATCCAGACCGAGTTGCACGGTGCCGGCCAGGGTGCCGTTGCGCCAGGCTGCGAACAGCCGCACCTGCCCCTGCGCGACGGCACGGGTGACGCCGCGCCAGTACGCAAGGGCCTTGTCGCGGCCGAGCGGGGGCAGGAACGAGACGGACGCGCCGCCATCGACGCAGGCCTGTAGCAAGGTGGCCAGCACCCGTTCCGCGCTTTCGGCCGCAGCGACGTCCAACTCCTCCACCACACGCCCGGCAAGCGGCTTGGCATACCCGGCTTCGATCGTGTTCGACAGGTCGTGCAAGGCACGCAAGCCGCCACGGCGTAGGTAGCCGTGCTTCTCGTAGAAGGCATGGCCGCGGGTGAACAGCACGTCGGACCACAGCACCATGCGGGTGGCGCCGGCCGCGCGGGCGTGGTCCTCGGCGCAGTGCAGCAGGTCGCGGCCGAGCCCGGTGCCGCGCTGGGCGGCGGCGACGTACATGCGGGAGAGATGCCAGCCATCTTCCGCCGGGTAGGTGGCGACCATGCCCACGACTTGGCCGCCCTGCTCCGCTGTCCACAAGGCGCCACCGTGGGTGGCCATGTAGGTGGCGAGGGCGCGGATCTCGGGCAGTTCGGCGTCCACGTCGAACACCACACCGGGGTATTCCCCCCAGCAGGCACCGATCAGTGAGATGTAGCCGGCGGCGTCGTCGTCCCGGCCCGGACGGATCATGTGAGGGCGGCGCAAAACGCCTGGATGCGGCTGCAGGCCTCGGTCAGCGAGGCGTCGTCGGTGGCGTAGCTGATGCGAAGGTACGGGCTCATGCCGAACGCGGCGCCGTGGACGAGGGCGACGTGCTGCTCCTCCAGCAGGGCCAGCGCGAAGTCGGCGTCGGTTTCGAGACGGGTGCCGGCCGGGGTGGTCTTGCCGAGGCAGCCGGCGATGTTGGGATACACGTAAAAGGCGCCTTCCGGCCGGTGGCACAGCATGCCGGGTGCGGCGTTCAGCGCGTCCACCACCAGGTCCCGGCGGCGCTGGTAGGCGGCGGCTTGCACGGGCACGCTGTCCTGCGGGCCGTCGAGTGCGGCGGCGGCGGCGGCCTGGGTGATGCCGGAAGAACCTGCGGTGGTGTGACCTTGCATCGCCACCATTGCCTTGATCAGCGGGCGAGGCCCGGCGGCGAAGCCCACGCGCCACCCCGTCATGGCGTAGGTCTTGGACACGCCGGAGACCGTCAGCGTGCGATCCCGCAGGGCGGGCACCACGGCGGCCATCGTGGCGTGGCGAGTGCCGGTGTAGAGCAGGTGTTCGTACATGTCGTCGGACATGATCCAGACATGCGGGTGGCGCAGCATGACCTCGCCGAGGGCAGCCATCTCGTCGGCGGAGCAGGCGGCACCGGTCGGGTTGTTGGGAAAGTTCAACAGCAACCACTTAGTGCGCGGCGTGATAGCGGCGTCCAGGTCCTCGGGGCGGAGCTTGAAGCCGTTGTTCTGCGGGCAATTCACCGGTACGGGCACGCCGCCGACTAGGCTGGTCATCAGGGGGTAGGCGCCCCAGTACGGGGCGGGGATGACCACCTCGTCACCGTCGTCGATGGTGGCCATGAAGGCGTTGAAAATCGCCTGCTTGCCGCCAGCGGAGACGGTGATCTCGTCGAGGGCGAACTCCAGGCCGGAATCGCGCTGGAACTTGCGTTGGATGGCCTGCTTCAGGGCGGGGACGCCGTCCTGCGGGGTGTATTTGGTCTCGCCGCGGAGGGCAGCCTGGTGAGCGGCCTCGATGGCGTGGGGTGGGCTGGCGAAGTCGGGCTCGCCGATGGTCAGCGAGATCACGTTCACCCCGGCCGCCCGCATGGCGCGCGCCTTCGCCGACATCGCCATGGTGGCAGCGATGGGAACGCGGGCTTGGCGGGCGGAAAGGGCTGGCATGGGGAGAGGTCTCTTCAAGGAGCCCTCTCCCTTGGGGAGAGGGTTGGGTGAGGGGTCTTCGGGTCTAGGGCGGGTGCGTGAAGCTCCCTCACCCCGGCCCTCTCCCAAGGGGAGAGGGAGAAGGGTTAGGGGATGGGGGAGTTTACTTCAGCCCTTGGCAGAAGCGTTGGATGCGGGTGCAGGCTTCGCGTAGCGCCTCGGTGCTGGTGGCGTAGCTGACGCGGAAATGGCCGGGGAACATGAACGCCGACCCATGCACCGCGGCCACGCCCTCCTCGTCCAGCAGGGCGATCACGAAGCTCTCGTCGTCGGTGATCTTGGCGCCCTTGGCAGACGTCTTACCGATGCAACCGTTCATCGAGGGGAACACGTAAAACGCCCCCTCCGGACGGTGGCAGTTGAGGCCCGCGGCCTGGTTCAGCATGTCGACAACCATGTCGCGGCGCTGCTGATACACTTCGACCATCTTGTCGATGGTGTCCTGCGGGCCGTTCAACGCCTCTACTGCAGCGGCCTGGCTGATGCTCGAGGTGTTGGACGTGGACTGCGACTGCAGCTTGTCCATCGCCTTGATGATCTCTTTCGGGCCACCGGCGTAACCGATGCGCCAGCCGGTCATGGCGTAAGCCTTGGAACAGCCGTTCATGGTGATCGTGCGATCTCGGAGCTTGGGCTCGACCTGGACCATGGTGGCGAACTTGAAGTCGCCATAGGTCAGCTTCTCGTAGATGTCGTCGGTGAACACCCAAACGTGGGGGTGGCGCAGCAGCACGTCCGCCAGCGCGCGCAACTCGGCCTCGGTATAGGCGGCACCGGTGGGGTTGCAGGGACTGTTCAGCATGAACCACTTGGTCTTCGGCGTGATCGCCGCCTCGAGATCCTCCGGCTGCAGCTTGAAGCCGCTGTTCTGGCCGCACGGCACGATCACGGGGGTGCCGTCGGCGAGCGCCACGATGTCGGGGTAGCTAACCCAGCAGGGGCTGGGGATGATCACTTCGTCGCCGACGTCGAGCGTCGCGACCATGGCGTTGTAGATGATCTGCTTACCACCGGTGCCGACGATGATCTCGTCCGGCGTGTAGTCCAGGCCGGAGTCGCGCTTGAACTTGTCCGCCACCGCTTTGCGCAGGGCGGGCGTGCCGGCGACGTCGGTGTATTTGGTGTCGCCGCCCTCGATGGCGCGGATGGCGGCCTGCTTGACGTTCTCGGGCGTGTCGAAATCGGGCTCGCCTGCGGACAGGCTGATGATGTCGCGCCCGGCGGCCTTCAGCGCACGCGCCTTGGTGGCGATGGCGATGGTCTGGCTGGGGCTGACGCGGCCGAGGCGTTCGGCGAGGAGGGTCATATTTCGGTCTTCCGGGTGTCGCAAAATGGCGCCAGCACCCTATGCTCCCCGCCGCGTTGCAGCAACTATCCAGGCCGCCTGGCAGCCGACGCGCGTTGTTGCACCAGCCATGCGCCGATCAGCGCCGTCGAAACGAACAGCAGGATCACGGTGGCCAACGCGTTCAACTCCGGGGTGGCTCCGAGTTTCAGCGACGAGAACACCACCATCGGCAGCGTTGAGGCGCCGGGTCCGGAGACGAAGCTGGCCACCACCAGGTCGTCCAGGCTGAGCGTGAAGGCGAGCAACCAGCCGGACAGCAGCGCCGGGGCGAGCAGGGGCAGAGTGACGCGGAAGAACGCGCCGGCCGGGGTGCAGCCGAGGTCCATGGCCGCTTCCTCCAGCTCGGTGCCGGAGCCTTCCAGCCGGGCACGCACCACGACGGCGACGTAGGACAACGAAAAGGAGACGTGGGCGACGGCGATGGTGATGGCGCCGCGCTGGGCGGGGAAGCCGATGAACTGCTCGGAAGCCACGAACAGCAGCAGCAGCGACAGGCCGATCAGCACGTCGGGCAGCACGAGCCGGGTGGCAATCAGCATGTCCAGCACGCCGCGGCCGCGCACCCGGCCGAATCGCTCCAGGATCACACCGGCCGCGGTGCCGAGGATGGTGGCGCCGGTGGCGGACAGGGCGGCGACCTCCAGCGACAGCAACCCGGCGGCTTTCAGCTGGTCGTCGTGCCAGAGTGTGCCGTACCAGCGCCACGACAGGCCGGAGATCACGGTGGTCATGCGGGAGTCGTTGAAGCTGGTGAGGACCAGCAGGGCTACGGGGATGAACAGGAAGGCGTAGCCGAAGATGAGGGCGGCCAGCAGGGGACGGGAGAGCTTCATGGCTGCCAATCCTCCAGACACAGGCCGCCCTGCCGGTGATGACGCACGTGCGCCAAGATCGTGCGATGGCCGCGCAGCACGCGAGACACTGCGTTCGTGTCCAGGAGATAGCTCAATCCAGCGAAGGAGGCTGACCCATCATGCCGCGGTCCGCCTGATCCATCTCACGAACCGTGCAGTCGAACACGTCGAATGCCTCGGCTAGGTCATCCGAGATTGGCGCTTCGAACTTGTCCAACCAAGCCCACTCGTCGCCAGCCGGCGATGCCGTGATAGGCCGCACCGTGATCGAGGCACCCTGCTGCTCGACTTCCATTTCGT
>CAXTWC010000089.1:0-20830 GCA_964247805.1 uncultured Acetobacteraceae bacterium
TGATGTGCCACAGCCAGGAATGCGTGTCCCACGGCATGGCGTAGATCTTGTCGTCGATCGTCACCGCCGTGCGGGCGTTCGGCGTGAAATCCGCCGGGTCGATGCCAGCTGCTTTCAGGTCGTCACCAATCGGCGTCACCACCCGGGCCCGCACGAAGTCGGCGAGCTGGGCGGAATGCATCACCGCGATGGTCGGGATGTCGTGCGCGGCGAGCCGCGCGGTGAGCTGCTGATAATACGGCCCCCACTCGATGATCTGAGGCTTGACGACGATGTTGTCCTTGTTGGTGGCGTTGAACAGGTTCACCAGAGTCGTCATCACGCCGCACTCGCCGCGGGCATGCGCCACGTCCTGCGAGCTGCCGTAATCGCTTTCGCAAGCGCCGAAGAAGCGGGCGAAGGTGATCTCGGTCTTGTCCTGCGCCCGTACCGGCGCAGCCAGCCCGGCGAGTGCAAGCGTGAGCAGCCCTAGCAATATCCCCCTGCGTGCCATGTCGTTCTCTCCGCTTTGTTGTTGTTGCCTCACCGCACTTCGCTGCCGCCGGCTGCGGCGTTCACGACGTAGCGCTGGAAGATCAGGTATAGCGTGATCACCGGCAGCCCGGCGAAGACCGCCTGCGCCATCAGGAAGCCGAGTCCCTCGGTCTGCGCGAAGTTGGTCTGCATGGAGGCCAGGCCGACGGTGAGCGTGTACATCTCGGGCCGGGTCGCCGAGACCAGGGGCCAGAAGTAGTCGTTCCACGCGTGCAGGAAGGTGTAGATGCCGAGCGTTGCCTGCGCCGGCACCGATAACGGCAGCATGATCCGCCAGAACACCTTGAAACGGGAGGCATTGTCGAGCAACGCCGCCTCCTCGATCTCGGGTGCGATGTTGCGGAAGAACTGCGTCATCAGCAGCACGCCGAACGGGAAGGCCAGCCGTGGGGCGATCAGCGCGCCATAGGTGTTGTGTGCGCCGACGAAGGCGAACAGCGTGTGCAACGGCACGATGATCGCCTGTTCCGGCACGGCGAAGGCCGCCAGTGTCAGGCCGAACAGGATGCTGCGGCCAGGGAAATTGGTGCGCGCGAAGCCGTATCCGGCAGCCGATGCGACCAGCAAGGTCAGCACCGTCTGGCCGACTGCGACGATTGCCGAGTTCAGCATCCAGCCGAACACCGAGGACGAAGACACGATGTCGACGTAGTTGTGGAGCGTGAAGGGTGGCGAGAGGATTTGCCCGGTGGTGCGCATCAGCACCTCGTTGGGCTTGAACGACAGCGACACCACCCAGATCACCGGCGCGATCCAGATGATCAGCAGAACGGTCACCAGCGACCACAACGCGTAATCGGCGACACCGCGGCGGTGAGCGGCGAACGCCATCAGGCGCGCTCGCCACGTTTGTTGGCCCACATCTGGGCACAGGCCGCGAGCAGCATCAGCGCGAACAGCACCTGCGAGGCCGCTGAGGCTACGCCTAACTGCCAATCTCGGAAGCCGGTCTCGTAGATGAATTGCACGACGGGACGGGAGCGGTTGTCCGGCCCACCGCCCGTGATCAGCAGCACCTGGCCGAAGATCTGGAACTGCAGGATGATCTCGATCAGGGCGACGAGCAGCATGGTGCGCCGGATTTGCGGCAGGGTGACGGACCACAGAGTGCGCAGCCGGCTTGCGCTGTCCAGCGCCGCTGCCTCGTAGATCTCGGGCGGGATTTGCTGCAGCGCCGCCAGGAACAGCGTCATCGGCAGACCGATGATCCACCACACCGTCACGACGGCGACGCCGGGCAGCGCCAACCAGGGGTTGGCCACGATGTCCGGCGACTGCAGGCCGAGCGGGGCCAGCACGTCCGCCAGCAAGCCGTGGCCCGGCATGTACACCAGCCGCCAGATCAGCGTCACAACCGTGACGGAGAGCACGGAGGTGCCGAAGAAGATCGAGCGAGCCGCCGTGATCAACGCACGCCGACTGTTCAGCATCAGCGCCAGGAACAGGCCGAGCACCACGAACACCGGCGTGGTCATGGCCACGAACATCATCGTGTTCAGCACGACGCGCTGGAAGCTCGAATCCGCCAGCAGGTTCTTGTAGTTGTCGAGCCCGACATAGGCATTGAAGCCGCCCAGCATGTCGTAGTCCTGGAAGCTCAGCCACAAGCCGAGCCCAACCGGCAGGGCAAGCAACACGAGCAAGACCAGGATGTAAGGCAGCACAAACAGCAAGTTCGCCGGCGAGGACCGGCCGATCCCGGCCGGGGCAGTCATCGCCGCGGTCGGTAACGGCTGCGACTCCTCGAGCGTGCCGGCCACCGCGCTCATTGCAGCACGCGCGCCGGCGAGTGATAGGCGAGACCTTCGGCATCGAACAGATGCACGGCGGCGCCATCGATTCGCACCTTGACGGCATCGGCCACCCGGATCGGCGCGTGGCCGGGTTCGTCGTACACCAGCACTTGGCCATCGGCGCCGCGCGCATAAACCAGGGTGCGGTCGCCCAATCGTTCGACCACGTCCACGGTGGCGGGCGTGCCCTCGCCGGCGTGCACGTGCTCCGCGCGGATGCCGAGCGTGAACGGACCCGGCGGTAGGCTCGCGGCGGGGATGGCGGTCGCGACCCGGCTGCCATTGCCCAGCATCGCCACGGCCTGGCCGTCCTGTTCCTCCAGTCTCTGCACGGGGAGGAAGTTCATCGCTGGCGAGCCGATGAAGCCGGCAACGAAGCGCGTCCGCGGCCGGCCATAGATCTCGGCTGGCGTGCCAATCTGCTCGATACGGCCGGCGTTCAGCACCACGATGCGGGTCGCGAGCGTCATCGCTTCCATCTGGTCGTGCGTCACGAACACGATGGTCGCGCGCATCGACTGGTGCAGTCGGGCGAGCTCGACGCGGGTGCGGGAGCGCAACGCGGCATCGAGGTTGGAGAGCGGTTCGTCGAATAGGAACAGCTCGGGCTGCTTCACGATCGCACGGCCGATCGCCACGCGCTGACGCTGTCCGCCGGACAGGGCGGCCGGCTTGCGATCCAGCAGATGCTCGATCTCCAGCATGCGCGCCGCTTCGGCGATCTTACCTGCTACGGCTGCCGGCGCGATGCCGACGTTGCGCAACCCAAAAGCCATGTTGTCTCGCACCGTCATGTGCGGATACAGCGCGTAGTTCTGGAACACCATGGCGACGCCGCGATCGCCGGGCGGCAAAGCGTCGATGCGACGGTCGCCGAGATGGATCTCGCCACCCGACAGCGTCTCGAGCCCGGCTACCATCCGCAACAACGTGGACTTGCCGCAGCCGGACGGGCCGAGGAATACCGCGAACTCGCCGGCCTCGATCTGCAGCGACAAGTCATGCATGACTTCGACGGGGCCGTAACGTTTTGCTACGCGGCGTAGACTGAGGCCTCCCAACGCTTCCCTCCTTTTTGCTACGGGGGATTTGTATTATAATTAACGCTAGAGGCCTGGATCGGGCGATGTCAAGAAGGGCGGTGATGAACGTTTGCGGCAGCCCAAGACCGGCACGGCTGGGTGACGTCGCGGCGGAGGCGATCGGCCGGCGCATCGTTTCCGGCAAGCTACAGCCCGGCGAGCAACTGCCGACCGAGGCCGTGCTGTGCAGCGAATTGGGCATGAGCCGCACGACGGTGCGCGAGGCGATGAAGCGGCTGCTTGGCAAGGGGCTGCTCGGTGGCGGTCCGCGCACGGGCATGCGGGTCCTGCCAACCGCGCAGTGGAACCAGTTGGACCGCGACGTGCTGTTTTGGCGCGCCGAGAACGGCCTGGATGCCGGGCTTGCTGACCAGCTGTATGCCGTACGCGGTTGCATGGAGCCGGAAGCTTGCCGGCTGGCCGCCAGCAAAGCCGCAGCCGACGAACGACAGGCTATCTTGGCGTTGTTCGAGGCCGTCGCGAGTCATGATGGCGACCTCGCGACGCAGGTAGCAGCCGATGTCGCCTTTCACCTCGCCATCTTCGCAGCGACCGGCAACCCTTTCTTCGTGACGCTCGGCGAGGCGATCCGCACCGCGCTCGAGCTGGCCTTCCGCCAGAGCCAGCAGCGCCAGCGGATGAGCGAGGAGGAACTAGCGCTGCACGGCAACGTCGCGCGAGCAATCGCCCGGGGCCGGCCTGACGCAGCTGCCCGCGCGATGACACGGCTTCTCGTGGCCTCGCGCCGTGCGCTGACGGCAAGTACCGAGAAAGCCAACTGGGAGTAAGCGGCGCGCTGGCCGCAACCCTTATGCCAGAGTTTCGTATGTAACGGACGAGGCATCGTTGATGGGACTGCCTCCTCGATTGGAAGAATGATGAACAGCGACAAATCCCTCGTAACGACAGAGCGGGGCGTCTACCCGATCCTGCGGATACTCGCGTCTTTCCCGATTGCCTGCTTCACCTGCGCGCTGTTCACGGACATTGCCTATGCGCAGTCGGCGAACATGATGTGGGCGGATTTCTCCGACTGGTTGCTGGCGGTGGGCATGGCCGGAGGCGTATTGGCTGCGATCGCCGGGCTGGTGAGCTGGCTGGCCGTCCGACGGAGCCAAACCTCTCGTCGCGGCTGGGTCACGACCCTCGGTAGCCTCGTGACCCTGGTGGTCGCACTGTTCAACAACTTCGTTCACAGCCGGGACGCCTGGACGTCGGTCGTGCCAACGGGCCTTGCACTTTCGGCGCTGACCGTCGTCGCGATGCTGGTGACGGCTTGGGCCGCTTCCAGCACCAGCGCACGGCGCGTCACCGCTATGCCACATTCCGGAGTACGCTCATGACAATCCAACATCCCAAGCCGTGGCGGCTGGCGCTGATGGGCGCAGCTGTCTTTACGCTCACCGGCGCCGCTCCCGACGATTTCGACGTCAAGTCACAGATCGGCCCCAATCCGGTGCTTCCCGCGCCGCAGCAATATTTGGTTCCTCCGATGCACGTCGCGAAGGTGGTCGGTTGGAAGACCGGCGAGGCGCCGACCGCGCCGGACGGCATGAAGGTCACGGCCATGGCCACCGGCCTGGAGCATCCCCGTTCAGTATTCACTCTGCCGAATGGCGACGTGTTGGTCGTCGAGTCGCAAGGCCCAAATCTCGAGCCGGTGAGCCGCCCGAAGAACATCGTCATGAACCTGGTCGAGAAGCTCGCGACGTCCGCCGGTGCGACCAAGGAGAGCAACCGCATCACCCTGCTCCGCAGCACCCACGGCGACGGGAATTATGACGTTCGCACGGTGTTCATCGACCATCTGTTTTCGCCGTTCGGCGTGGCTTTGGTCGGTGGTGACCTGTATGTCGCCAACACGGATGCGATCCTGCGCTTCCACTACAGTACAGGCGCCACCAGCATCACCGAACCCGGCACGGTGTTGACCCGGTTGCCAGGCGGCCCGATTGACCATCACTGGACCAAGAGCCTCGTCGCCAGTGAAGACGGCACGAAGCTGTATGTCGGGGTTGGTTCGAACAGCAATATCACCGAGAACGGCATCGCAGCCGAACTCGACCGTGCATCCGTTTGGGAAGTCGACCGTGCCACTGGCGCCCACCGCATCTTTGCCGACGGGCTGCGCAATCCGAATGGGCTGAGCTGGGAGCCACAGAGTCACGCTCTCTGGGCGGTCATCAACGAGCGCGACGAACTCGGCCCCAACCTAGTGCCCGACTACATGACATCGGTGAAGGATGGCGGGTTCTATGGTTGGCCCTACAGCTACTACGGCCAGCACGTCGATGCGAGGGTACAACCGCAACGGCCCGATCTCGTGGCCAAGGCCATCATGCCGGATTACGCACTGAGCTCTCACGTGGCCCCGCTCGGCATGGTGTTCGACACCGGGAGCGCGTTGCCTGTACGCTATACCGGGGGCGCCTTCGTCGGCGAGCACGGCAGCTGGAACCGGCAGATCCTCAACGGCTACAAAGTCGTGTTCATCCCGTTCTCCAACGGCAAGCCAAGCGGCATGGCGGAGGATTTCGTCACCGGGTTCTTGGACAAGGACGATAACGCCCGCGGCCGTCCAGTCGGACTGGCACTCGACAAGGCGGGTGCACTGCTGATCGCCGACGACGTGGGCAATACCGTTTGGCGTGTCGCGCCCGACATCCAGAAGCAAGCCGCGGCAACAAATCCTTCACCCGGCTGAAGGCCGATCGGGCGGCTAGCCGTGGCCAGGTGCGTGGGCCTGAACGGCAGGCACAGAAAGAACATAGCGAGCGATGGATTGCATGTCGGCTACCGAGAGTTTGTCATACTGCGTGCGCCAGGGCATCGCGGAGGAGAGGATCCTGCCGCCTGGAATCTCGCCATGCGCTAGTACCGCCACGACCTGGGCCTCGGTCCAGCCGCCAATCCCGGAAGCCGCATCGGGTGTGATGTTGGGTGGGTAAATTCCGGCGCCACCCACCGCGCGGATAGGGTGGTCGCCGCCCGCGAGCAGTTGCCCCTCGGGCACGTTGCCGGCCTCGTCATGGGGCGAGTGACAGCCGACGCAGCCCGTGACGTAGGCGAGATAGGCGCCGCGGTCTGGCGGCTCCTGCGCGTGGCTTTGGGAGCCCGCGAACGCCAGCATGCACGACAGGATGGCACCGCTATGCCAGCCAAGCTTTGATCCTGGCATCATATTTGCTCCTCCGACGGTTCGCATAGGAGACGCTGAACCGCGGCGGTTCTGGCGGACAAGCGATAGCCTAGCCCAGGCTAATGTCAGCTTACGAGAGGATGTACGCATTGAACATGTCGAGCGCGTTTGCGCGGGTGGTCGCAATGGTCGGCGGCGGTGCCGTGTTGGTCCGCCGTGTGACGGAAGGCGCGCACCAGCCAGCCTGGGGAGCGGCCCCGGCTATTCCCCCCGCCAAGCCGCAGGGCAGCATCCCTACACTCAAGATGCCGACGGCGCAGGGATGGACCGGTAACCAAACGCCGATCGCTGCGCCGGGGCTGAAGGTCAACGCGTTTGCCCGCGGCCTGGATCATCCGCGGTGGATCCACGTGCTGCCGAATGGTGACGTGTTGGTCGCCGAGGCCACGAATGCCGACCGCGCAGCCCGCAGTGTCTTCGACTACGCGATGGTCAGCACCATGAAACGCGCGGCCGCCATGGGGGTGAGTGCCAATCGTATCACTCTGCTGCGCGACAAGGACGGTGATGGCGTGGCCGAAAGCCAGACCGTGTTCATGCACGGGCTCAATCAGCCGTTTGGCATGGCGCTGTTGGGCGACAAATTCTATGTCGGGAATACCGATGGTATCGTCGTGTTCCCGTATGTGGATGGGGCCGACGAAATCACCGCGCCGGGTCAGAAGCTGACCGAGTTCAAGCCAGCCGGCCACTGGACCCGCAGCCTGCTGCCCAGCCCGGACGGCCGCCAGCTGTTTGCCGGCGTCGGATCGCTGACCAATATCGCCGATAATGGCATGGAGGCGGAGGAGGGCCGCGCCGCCATCCATGTGTTGGACCTGGAGACGGGGCAGGACCGCATCTTCGCCGCCGGCCTGCGCAACGCCGTCGGCATGGCGTGGGAACCGACGACGGGCGAGCTATGGACCGTGGTCAACGAACGCGACGGCTTGGGGGACGAGACACCGCCGGATTACCTTACATCGGTGCGCGACGGAGGCTTCTACGGCTGGCCCTATTGCTACTGGGGGCAGACGGTGGACGATCGCGTGCCGCAGGATGCCGCAGCCGTCGCATCCGCCATCACGCCGGATTACGCTCTGGGTGGGCACACCGCATCGCTCGGCCTGTGTTGGGTCCCGGCGGGTACGCTGCCGGGCTTTCCGGAAGGCATGGCGATCGGGCAGCACGGCTCGTGGAACCGCAGCAAGCTGAGCGGCTACAAGCTCGTCTTCATTCCGTTCGAAAATGGGCGGCCCTCCGGGACACCGCGAGATATCTTGTCGGGGTTCCTGGCACCGGACGAGAAGGTGTCATACGGCCGGCCGGTGGGCGTGACACTGGGTCCGGACGGCCGTTCCCTGCTTATGGCAGACGACGTCGGGAACGTGATCTGGCGCGTTACGGGTGACCAACCGGGCTAAGCGCCGGTGCGGCTGCTCCGATCCGGCGATAGATAAGCTCGTCGGATCGCGGGGCGGCCATTGCGGCTGCCATGATCGCGTGGTCCGGTGATAGCGCACACGCCGGGTCGGTGGCCGCGGCGTCCCCGGTGAGCGCGAAGGCCTGGCAGCGGCAACCGCCCCAGTCGATTTCTTTTCGTGCGCAACTGCGGCAGGGTTCCGCCATCCAGTCGGTGCCGCGATAGCGCTCGAACGCCGGGTCGGCCTGCCAGATCTCGGCCAGGGATGCTTCGCGCACGGATGGGAAGGTCAGATGGGTGAGTGTTTCCGCGGCGTGGCAGGGCAGCACCCGGCCAGACGGCGTCACGTTGAGAAATTGCCGCCCCCAGCCGCCCATGCAGGATTTCGGGCGGGCTGCATAGTAATCCGGCGTCACGTAGTCGATGACCAACTTGCCATGCAGTCTATTGCGGGCATCGGCAACGACGGCATCCGCAAGATCGATCTGCCCGGGTGTGGGGAGCAGTGCATCCCGGTTGAGCAAGCCCCAACCGTAATACTGCACGTGGGCAATCTCGATGCGGCCCGCCCCCATCGCTTCGCCCAGGGCGATCATGTCCGGCAGCCGGGCGAGGTTCTGCCGGTGCACAACGAAGTTCGCCGTCAGCGGAAACCCCGCCTCCCGAATCAGCCGCGCCGCCACGAGCTTACGAGCGTGGCCGCCGGGCAACCCACCGATTCGATCGCCGCCTACGCTGTCAGCATCCTGGAAGCTGAGTTGCACATGGTCCAACCCTGCTGCCCGCAACGCGGCGAGTGACCCGGCGGTCAGCGTCACACCGGACGTAATAAGATTGCTGTACAACTGCAGATCGCGGGCATGCGCGACCAGGTCCAGCAGATCGCGTCGGACGGTTGGCTCGCCGCCGGAGAAATGCACCTGCAGCACGCCAAGCGCCGCGGCCTCGGCCAGCACGCGTTGCCACGTGGCCGTGTCCAGCTCGGCGGAGGCACGATCCATCTCGAGCGGGTTGGCACAGTACGGACATTGCAGCGGGCAGCGATGAGTGAGTTCGGCCAGCATGCCCAGCGGTGGCGATGTCATAGCCGGATCGCGCCCTTCACCGTCAAATCTTGCAGCATCGCAAGCACGTCGTTGGCGATCAACTCGCGCGGTGCATCGTAGCGCGCGGCCAGGTCGTCCACGATGGCGCCCACCGTTCGCATGCCATCCACCAATTGCAGCACGGCGACTGCGTGCTCATCCGGCACGAACAGCCGCTCCGGCGCCAGCACGACCCAGCCGCCGCGAACCGCGTCCTCCCGCAGGCGCACGCCGGGTGCGTAGGCTGGGATGGCGGTGTCCGGCGTCACCGCATCTCGTCCGGCACGAAGGCGCCCGGCGGGATCACACCCGGTGCGACATAGGCGAAATGCAGGGCGTCTAGCTGCGACCACAGCACGCCACACTTGAAGCGCAATGCCGCCAGAACCTGTTCCTGGTGCTCCGGCGTGCGGGCATGCTCTCTCACGTAGGACAGCGCGAAGTTCACGTCGTTCGGCGCCTGGGTCAGCCGCGGAGTGAAGTAGGCCAGGGTTTCCGGCGTGACGAAGTCGTAGTGCGCCAGCATGCCCGAGACACGTTCCGCGATGATCGTAGGCGAGAACATCTCGGTCAACGAGGAGGCCACGGCCTCCAGCACTGAGCGATCGCGCACGAAATGCACGTAAGCGTCGACGGCGAAGCGTGTGCCCGGCAGCAGCCCCGCAGTCGATTCGACATAACCCGGATCGAGCCCGACACCTTTCGCCAGCAGCAGCCAGCGGGCGATGCCACCTTCGCCGGGTGCGTTGCCGTCGTGATCCACCAGCCGCGACCGCCATTCGCGACGCAGATCCGAGGTTGGCAGCCGCGCCACCAGGCTGGCGTCTTTCGCCGGGATTTGGCTTTGGTAGTAATAGCGGTTCAGCGCCCAGGCCTGCACCTGGCCGCGCGTCAGCTTGCCGTCGTGCAGCATGCGATGGAACGGATGCAGGTTGTGATACCGCTCGGCCCCGATCGCGCGCAGTGCATCTTCCAGATCTTCGGGGGACAGCATCGCGGTCAAAACGCCACCTGCATGCCGTCGAACGCCACCTGCCAACCCGCGCGCTCCACCTCGGCGCGCTCGGGCGCGTCGTCCAGGAGGACGGGATTGGAGTTGTTGATGTGCAGCAGGATCTTGCGTCGCACGGCGAGGTCGGCGAAGGCCTCGATGGCTCCGCCTTCCCCGGACACGCTCATATGCCCCATGCGGCGGCCGGATTTCGGTCCCAGGCCTGCTCGGATCATCTCGTCATCCCTCCATAGCGTTCCGTCGAACATGACGGTATCGGCGCCCCGGAGCCGTTCGGTCAGTTGCGGTGTCATGGCGGCGCAGGCGGGGATGTAGAACAGGCGGCGCCCATGCTGTGATACGATGGCGCCGACGGTATCGCCATCCGAATTCTCGGCACTGCCCTCCAGATACAGCGCCACCTTACCGCTGACCGAAAACAGTTGCAGCAAAATGTCGCCGGGCAGGGCGATCTGCTCCTCCAGGTCTACGACCCGGCGCGTGACGATGTCGCGGGCGAGCACGTTGAAAATCGGGTTGGCATCCAATACCGCGTGGATTTGCGCCGTCGCGAAGAGGGTGAAAGGTTGCCGCTCTCGCAGGTTGAGCAACCCGGCGATGGCATCGACCTCGCCAGACAGTAGAACGACCGCTGCGATCGGTGACGATCGCAAACCGGTGGTTGGCTGCAACTCGGGGGTGGCGGCAATTTGCTGCCGCAGATCCGGGGAAGCGTTCAGGAGAACCCAGCTTGTGTCATTGCCGGAGACGGCAACGGAGGCTTGGGTTCTAGCTAGGGCAGCGGGATCGCCGGCACGGGATCGTCGACAGCCTTCAGAGTTGGAGTTCCACTGGGGAAATCCACCCCCGGCGGCGGCGCCAAGAACGATTGCGCGAATGGTTGCTCACTCGATCCAAGACGCGAGGCGCGGCCAACCAGTGTGATCGGCCGCGCGACCGGCTACTTACGTTCTGCGCAAGCGTAGCTGTTGATCTCGGCGCCAAGAGCGATCTCGACGACCTTCGGGGTCTTCCAAGCCATGACAACCTCCTGATCCGGTTTGCAGCAGCTAAATACTTGAACTACGGCTAGCCCAAGTCAAGCGCCATCGCGGTGCGGTGATTGGGTCATCGGTGGGGCAACTTCTATGGAGACCAACGTGATGGACGAGCAAACAGCCTCGTACGAACGGGACAAGGCTGAGTTCTATCGCGACCTCGTCTTACAGCTCCGCGGTCTGACGGCTGGCGAAAGCGACCCGGTCGCGAATGCAGCCAATACCGCCGCCTTGCTTTTCCAGTCGTTACCTGGCCTGAATTGGGCCGGGTTCTACTTCCTGCGCGAGACGCGGGAACTGGTGCTCGGGCCGTTCCAGGGTAAGCCTGCCTGCGTGCGCATTGCCGTCGGGCGGGGCGTCTGTGGGGCGGCCGTCGAACGCGAACGGTCCATTCTGGTGGACGACGTGCACGCCTTTCCCGGTCATATCGCGTGTGACGCAGCCTCGCGCTCGGAGCTCGTGGTCCCGCTCATCCGCCACGGCCGGGTCATCGGGGTCATCGACCTGGACAGCCCGGTCACCGGGCGGTTCGACGCGGTTGACCAGGCCGGTATCGAAACGGTGGCCGCGGCCTACGTTTCGGCGAGCGACCCGGCCTGAAATCGACCGGGCACACACCTCACCGCGTCAGAGGAGTGATCAAAGCGAGACGGTCCTGCTTGCCCCAGGATCGGCGACCGGTCAGGAACGAGACCCAGCCCAGCGCCGCCCCGCTATGGCGCAGTAGTTGAAAGGTGAACGGCTCGATCAGGGCGGCAAAGATCGCCGGCACGAGATATAGCCCCGAGGAGTGGCCCAGCCAGCGCCGGTATAAATGCAACGACCATAGGTAGAAGGCCAGATCCAGCGCGATCTTGGCCACGATGACCCCGGCAACCGGCAAAACGAGGCCGAATTGGCCGGTCGCCAGATAATCCAGCAGCAGCACGGCCCCGGTCAGCCCGTAAAGCGGCTGCAGCGTATCGATGGCCTTGACCGGCAGCATCATCGTGCCGAGTCGGCCGTATCCGGGATTGCCCACCATGTGCCGATACCAGAGCTGCGTCTGCAAGAAGCCGCCGAACCAGCGCCGCCGCTGCCGCAAAAAGGCGCCGACCGTCGCGGGTGCGTCGGTACGGGCGTGGGAGCCGCCGACCACCGCCGTGCGCCACACGCGGCCCTGGCGGACGGCGTGGTCGCGCAGACGGTGGGTCAGTTCGTAGTCCTCGACCAGGCAGTCCGGGTCGAAGCCGCCGACCTCCAGCAAAGGTTGGCGGCGGTAGCAGCCGAAGGCGCCCGAAATCAGCAACAGCCCGTCGGCGCGCATCCAGGCATAGCGGGACAGGAAGTTGCGGACGTATTCGTAGGTCTGGAACCACTGCAGGACCCGGCCGGAGGCGGAGGGCGCACAGACCGGCGTCAGCACGCCAGTGGCGGCGACCAGCGCCGGGTCGGCGGCAAAGGCGGCCTGCATGGCGCCCAGCGCCTCCGGCTCGAGGAGGGTGTCGGCATCCACGGTCAGCACCAGCTCGGTCTCGGCAACGCTGGCGGCGACGTTCAGCGCCTGGGCCTTGCCCCCGTGTGGCAGGCGCAGCCAGCGCAGGGCCGGGTGGAGCGGACTGGGCGCGCTGAGTTCGCCCAGCGCCGGTGTGGTCAGGCCGTAGCGCTCCACCAGCAGGGATGCGGTGCCGTCGCTGGAGCCGTCGTCGGCGACCAGGATCGTAGCCGCGGGGCTAGTCTGGGCGAACAGGCCGGCGAGGGTGGTGGACAGCACGGCCGCCTCGTTATGGGCGGCGACGATGACGGTGGCGGCAGGGAGCGGCCCGTTGGCGTGGGCTGGGGCAGGGCGTAGCAGGGCCAGGGTCTGCCAGAACACGAAGGCCAGCAGGACCGTGTCATAGGCGATGTAGGCGAGCCCGGCCGACCACGCGAACAACCCGCCGCCGCCGAACGCGCGCGCGAACAGCAGCAGCCACAACACGAAGGCGCCGCCATGGATCAGCCGGCTGCGCAACGGCGTCGGCGGCGGAGTATAGCGCGGCGAGATCAGCGCTCGCTTGCGGGCGAGGTCCTGTTCGATGGATGTAACCGCCATAGATGCTCCGCGACCGGTCGTTCGGCGAGGCGTATGTGGCGCTGCAGCACGGTTTTGCATGGCGAAGGGGTTAGGGTCGCAATGGAAGTTGCCAATCGTTACACGCGGACGGCCATGGTGCTGCATTGGCTGGTGGCGTTGTTGATCGTGGCCAACGTGGCGATGATCTGGATCGTGGACCTGCTGCCGGACTCCATGAACCGTCCCGTGATCGACCTGCACAAATCGATCGGCCTGACCGTGCTGGGGCTGGCCTTGCTGCGGGTGCTTTGGCGGTTGTCGCACCGTCCGCCCGCGTTGCCGCGATCGTATCCCTGGCTGGAGCGGATCGGGGCGCATACGGCGCACATCTTGCTGTATCTATTGATCCTGGGCCTGCCGATCTCGGGCTGGATCCACGATTCCGCCTTCAAGGATGCGGCCGCGCACCCGCTGATGCTGTTTGGCATCATACCCTGGTTTCGCATCGGCCCGATCATGGCGCTCGACCCGGCGACCAAGGAGCACGTGCACGCGTTCTGGTTCAGCGTGCACGCCTGGCTCGGTTACGCGCTGTATGCGCTGCTGGCCCTCCACATCCTGGGCGCGTTGAAACACCAGTTCATCGACCACAAGGCGGAGCTCGGCCGCATCTTGCCCTGGGGCCGAGCCGACGCCGGGTAGGGTAGCGGCCAAGACAATCCCTCACCTCGCGGTTGCTTCGAAGGAGACTGGTCCACGTGTCACCCCTCAAGCGTCAGATCCACTTGGCTGCGTTCAATCACGGCGGGATGTATGGCCAGTCCTGGCGCCACCCACTGGTCGCATCGGATGGTGACTTCAGCCTCGAATACCAAACCGCATTTGCGCAGGCGGCGGAGCGCGGCTTGTTCGACGCCCTGTTCATGGCTGACGAGGGTAGCCTGGCCCGGCCACCGAACGAGACGGAGATGCTGCAGCGCATGTCCAGCGTCACCGGGTTCGAGCCGATCACGCTGATGACGGCGCTGGCTGCACGGACGGAGCGCATCGGGCTGATGTTCACCGCCAGTTCGACCTATTACGAACCATACAACCTGGCACGGCTGGTTGGCTCGCTCGATCATCTCAGTGGTGGACGGGCTGGCTGGAATCTCGTGACGTCCAACAACGTGAACGAGGCACCGAATTTCGGCCGCGCCCTGCCGCCGCATTCGGCTCGCTATGCGCGGGCCCGGGAGTTCCACGACGTCGTCACCGGTCTTTGGGACAGCTTCGACGATGACGCGTTTTGCCGCGACAAGGACAGCGGCATCTACGTGCATCCCGACAAGATCCACGCGTTGAACTACCAGGGCGAACATTTTCAGGTGCGCGGCCCGCTGAAGATGGCCCGCCCGCCCCAGGGCTACCCGGTGATCGCGCAGGCCGGCGCTTCGGAAGACGGGCGCAAACTCGGTGCCGAGACTGCGGACGTGATCTTCAGCGCGGCCCATTTCATGGACGACGCCCAGGCGTTCTACGCCGACATCAAGACGCGTGCCGAGCGGTTCGGCAGGCAGCGTGACGACATCAAGATCCTGCCCGGCGTGGCCATCGTTTGGGGCCGAACGGCGGCGGAAGCGGAGGACAAGTTCGACGCGATCAGCCGGCTGTGGCCGCTGGAGATCGCCATCCAGGGGATCACCGGCGGCATCGGGCTGGACATCAGCCAATACTCGCCCGATGAGCCATTCCCCGAGTTGCCGCTGTCGAACGGCATCCAGGGCCACCAGCGCGCCATCACCGAGTTCGCCCGGCGGGGCAACCTCACCATCCGGCAAACCGCCCAGCGTCTATCGGCGTCGATCAAGCACCGCAGCCTGGTCGGCACGACGCAGATGATCGCCGACGACCTCGAGGCGTGGTTCCGCGCCGAGGCTTGCGACGGCTTCATCACGATGTTGCCCTACCAGTTGCAGGGCCTGCTGGAGTTCACCGAGCATGTCGTGCCGGAGCTGCAGCGCCGGGGCGTGTTCCGGACCGAATACACCGGTCCGACATTACGCGACCATCTCGGCATTCCGCGCCCTGCCAGCCGTTATGCCCGGGCGGCTGCGTAGCCGGCAGTCACATGACCGGGCTCATGTTGCCATCCACATTGATCGACGTGCCGGTCACGTAGCTGCCCTGGTCGGAGGCCAGGAAACAGGCGACGTTTGCGAACTCCTCCGCGGTACCGACGCGCCCGAGCGGAACGTTCGCAGCCATGTCGGCCAGATAGTCCGCATACGGCTGGTTCGCCTGCTGGTCCGCGTGGCGACGGACCCACTGGTCGCTGTCGATCAGGCCGACATGCAGGGAGTTGACCAGGATATTGTGCGGCGCGCCCTCGCCGGCGAGCACCTTGGTGAGCGCCATCCCGGCCGCGCGCGAGACGGAGGTGGGGGCGGAGCCAGGCTTCGGAGCCTTGGCGCCGATATTCAGCACGTTGATGATGCGTCCCCAGCGCCGCTCGGCCATCTGCGGCCAAACCAGCCGGGCCATCCGGATGGCGGCGAACAGCTTCAGGTCCAGGTCGGCCTGCCAAACCTCGTCGGTGATGGTGGTGAACGCACCGGTGCGTGAGGTCCCCGCATTGTTGACCAGGATGTCGATCCGCCCGAACGCTCGCATGGTGTCGTCGTAGGCGCTGGCCACCTCGTCCGCCCGGGACACGTCGCATGCCACCACGTGCACCCGGCCTTTGCTGGTGGCCTGCACGCGCTGACGGGCCTGCTCCAGCACATCGGCCCGGCGTGCCAGCAACGCGACATCGGCGCCGCTCGCCGCCATGCGTGTTGCGATGGCGAGGCCGATCCCTTTGCTGCCGCCGGTAATCACGGCGGCCCGGCCGTTCATCGTGACGTCCATCATTCCCTCCTGTTCGGGTCTGTCGCGGCCCTCGTCTCAGATTACGGTGGCGGCAGCGACGCGGCAATTCGGGTCACCCACACGTCGCCATCGGCCCGGGTGCCGGGCCACGATACGATCATCGTCTGGCGCATGGCTTCGTGTTTGCATGAGCAAGCGTGACCGGGATCTCAATGGCTGGTGCAGGAGCACCGAAAAGATCCACCATCCGACAGGAGACCTCGATGTCCGTCGTAGCTGCCCGCTTGGAACGCCTGCCGTTCAGTCGGTTTCACTTCAACCTGCTCTGCATCGGCGGTCTTGGTTTCGCCTTCGAGGCGGTGGACGCTGCGATCATCGCGTTCCTGCTGCCGGTGCTCCGCAATCTCTGGCACCTCTCCAGCGTGCAGACCGGCATCGTCGGCAGCAGCACGTATGTCGGGTTCCTGTTCGGCGCGTTGTTGGCCGGACTGCTGGGCGACCGGTTCGGCCGCCGCACCGTGATGATGTGGGCGCTCGTGCTATTCTGCATCGCATCGTTCGCAAGCGCGTTCGTCGACGACTGGCAGAGCTTTCTTTGGTGCCGGGTCATCGGTGGGATCGGCATGGGGGCTGAAGGCGCGATCGTTGCACCGTTCCTCTCCGAGTTCGTTGCGACACGATACCGAGGGCTTTTCACTGGCGCGCTCGCTGGGTTTTTCTCCTTTGGTTTCGTAGCGGCGGCACTCCTCGGCTACTTCGTCATTCCCACGTTCGAGAATGGTTGGCGTATAACGCTGGTGCTGCTCGCCCTGCCCGTCGTCGTGCTGCTCTGGTGGCGTCGCGCACTGCTCGAATCGCCTCGCTGGTTGGAGAGCCGCGGACGCGTTGCCGAGGCCGACGCCGTCGTGAGCCAGGTCGAGGCAGCCGTCGCGGGTTATGGCCATGTGCTGCCACCCGTGACGGACTGGAACCAGGCGGCGGTTGCGGAGAACAGGACCTCCCTATTGGGCAGCCTCGCCGCACTGTGGGCGCCACGGCTGCGCCGCATCACCGTCATGTCCTGGCTTCTGTGGCTATCCGTGACGTTCTGCTCGTATGCGTTCTTCACCTGGATCCCCGGCCTGCTGGTGCAGCGTGGCATGACGATCACCCAGAGCTTCTCGTATTCGATCTTCATCTACTTGGCGCAGATCCCCGGATACTTCTCTTCCGCCTATTGCTGCGAGCGCTTTGGACGGCGGTCGACGATCGTCACGTACATGGTCTTCGCAGCGTTCTCCGCCATTGGCCTCGCATTCTCCGTGACGAACATGGAAATGCTGGTCGGCAGCATCTGCCTGTCGTTCTTCATGAACGGCGTGAATGCCGGAGAATATGCCTACACGCCCGAGGTGTTCCCGACCAACGTGCGCGCGACGGGTATGGGAACGGCTTCGGCGATCGGGCGGATCGGTGCGATCGCCTCGCCAATCCTGGTGGGCTACATCTTTCCCATCGGGGGATTTGCCGGCGTGTTCGGGATGACCACGGCCGTTTTGGCAGTCGGTGCACTCTCCGTCCTGGTGCTCGGCGTGCCAACCAAGGGATTGTCCCTCGAGGCGATCACCGAGCAGGAACTCGGCCTGCGGGAGGCGAGTGCGCAACCGGTGCATGGATGACCGACGGTCTCGCCCGATGGCATCTTCGCTTGGGAGAGCGGTGCCTGGCACACGCTTTGCTCCGGCGAGTGTGAAGCAACCGACTGGAGCGCGTGATGCCGGCCACGATCACCGTACTGTATGAGAACGTCGAAGACGCGACGTTCGATCTCGATTATTACATGACGAAGCACATGCCGTTGGTCGACGCCAAGTTCAAACCGTTCGGCATCAAGGGATGGCGTGTGCTCAAGGCCGTCGGCACTCCCACTGGCGAGAAGCCTCGCTACAGCATCATCGCCACTCTGGAGTTCGACACGGCCGAACAGTTCAAGGCCGCCGTTGCGGCCGAGGGCGGCCCGGTCTTCGGCGACGTGCCCAACTTCAGCAACCAGGCCCCGGTGGTCGTGATCGCCGATCTGGTGGGCTCGGCCGAGCCATAGCAAGCTCGCCGGCGGTCGCCGTGCATGATGGCGCCGACGGGGCGGCCTAACCCGGCCAGGCGGGCCTGCCATCTTCGGAGCGTGCGTGGACACCGCATGATCCTGATCGACTCGCAACGGCGGCACGGACCGGGGATGCGGGCGAATAGCCTCTCCTGTGCGACAGGCTACCACTGCCACGCTCGTTGTGTGATATGGCCACCATGCCGAAGCGCGTGTCCCTCAGTGTATCCCTGACCTCCGAACTCGCTGCGTTCGTGGCCGAGAAGGTCGGTTCCGGCCGCTACGGCAGTGCCAGCGAGGTGATTCGCATGGGCCTTCGCCTGCTGGAGGAGAGGGAACACACTCCACCACGCCGGCATCCCGAGGCGGAGACCAAAGCCGTCCTGGATGAGCGCTGACATGGCGCCCCGTTCTGGGGAGGAAACTCCTTTGGAGACCGAAATCGAGCAACTGCGGCAGAAGCTCGCGGCCGCCGAACGAAAGGCACAGGCAGGCGGCGACCGGCACCGCATGATCCTGAATAGCGCGGTGGACTACGCCGTCATCACGCTCGATGTCGACGGGCTGGTCACGGAGTGGAACGAGGGCGCCCGGCGCATGCTCGGCTGGACCGAGACGGAGATGCTGGGGCGCCCCGCCAGTGTGTTCTTCACCGAGGAGGACCGTCAGGCGGGCGTTCCGCACGCCGAGATGAGTGCGGCGATCCGCGAGGGGCGTGGCACCGACGAGCGCTGGCACCAGCGCAAGGACGGCTCCTGCTTCTGGGCCAATGGCGAGATGATGCCGCTGCAGGATGAGGCCGGCACCGTCCGGGGCTTCATCAAGATCCTGCGCGACCGGACCGAGCAGCACCACGCAGCCGAGAAGAACCGCGCCGACGCCGAGTTCCTGCGCAGCGTCCTGGCCGCCTCCGCCGACTGCATCAAGGTGCTCGACCTCGACGCCAAGCTCACCTTCATGACGGAGGGCGGCCAGCGGCTGATGGAGATCAGCGACTTCAACGCCATCCGCGGCTGCCCCTGGCCGGACTTTTGGCATGGCAAGGGGAACGAGGCGGCGCGAGCCGCCGTGACGGCCGCCCGCGCCGGCGGCACCGGGCATTTTCGCGGTGTGGCCGACACCATGGCCGGTACGACCAAATGGTGGGACGTGCAGGTCACGCCCATGTTCGGAGCGGATGGCCGGCCGGAGAAGCTGCTCGCCGTGTCACGCGACATCACGGCGATGCACGCTGCTGAAACGGCGCTGCGGGCGAGCGAGGCACACTGGCGCGGTCTCTTCGAGCGCCTGCAGGAAGGCCTCATCATCGGCGAACTGATCCGCGATGATCGTGGCCAGGTCGTGGATTGGCGCTACCTCGACGTGAACCCGGCCTGGAGCGGACTGGTCGGGCTGCAGCAGGGTGACGCCGTTGGCCGCACGGTCCGAGAGGTGTTTGCCACGATCGAGGATGCCTGGATCCACGTGCCGGCCAAAGTTGTCGCCAGCGGTGAAGCCGCCACCTTCACGCGGCAGGTGGGCGGGATCGGACGCTGGTACGAGGGCCGCATCTACCCGATCGGCCCGGAGCGCTTCACCGCCATCTTCCAGGAGGTGACCGAGCGTCACCTGGCCGAGCAGCGCCGTGCCGTGATGTTGGACCTGGGTGACCGGCTGGGCGGTGAGGGCGATCCCGCGTCCCTGGCCCTCGCTGGCTGCGAGGTGATCGGGCAGTGTCTGGAGGTGGGACGCGTGGGCTACGGCTCGGTCGGGCCGGACGGCGAAACCTTCACCGTCGAGAAGGAATGGACGGTAGCGGGTTTCCCGAGCCTCGCTGGGCGCTACCGCATCGACGACTACGGCCGCTACGCCGACGACCTGCGGCGCGGCGAGACGGTGGTGATCACGGACGTACGGGAGGATCCGCGCACGGCTGCAACTGCGGCGACGTTGGAGGCCGTCTCGGCGCGCGCGCTGATCAACCTGCCGATCGTCGAGCGTGGCCGGGTCGCCGCGGTGCTGTACGTCAACGACGACCGGCCACGCGCCTGGACGGTCGACGAGGTGGCCCTCGTGCGGGATGCCGCCGAGCGGCTGCGGCAGGCAATCGAGCGGCGGCGGGCAGAGCAGGACCTACAGGCGCTGGCTGCCTCGCTGGAGCAGCAGGTGGCGGAACGCACGCGCGAGCGTGACCGTTTCTGGCGGCTGTCGCGCGATCCCTTCCTGGTGGCCGACGCGGCCGGTCGGTGGCTCCACGTGAGCCCGGCCTGGACGGAACGGCTTGGGTGGCCGGAGGAGGCACTGCTCGGCCGCACCTCCGAATGGATGGAGCATCCGGACGACCGGGTGAAGACACGGGCCGAGGTAAGCGCCATCGCGACTGGCGAGACGACCCTGCGCTTTGAAAACCGCTTCCGCACCAAAGACGACGGATACCGCTGGTTCGCCTGGACCGCCGTGCCGGCCGAAGACGGGCTGGTGTATTGCGTCGCCCGCGACATCACGGAGGAGAAAGCGCAGGCCGAGGCACAGGCGCGCCTGGAGGAGCAACTGCGTCAGAGCCAGAAGATGGAGGCGGTGGGGCAGCTCACCGGTGGGTTGGCTCACGACTTCAACAACCTGTTGACCGGCGTGACCGGCAGCTTGGAATTGCTGCAAACCCGCATCGCCCAGGGCCGCATCAAGGACGTGGACCGCTACGTCAACGCCGCCCAGGGCGCGGCCAAGCGGGCGGCGGCG
>CAXTWC010000090.1:0-20713 GCA_964247805.1 uncultured Acetobacteraceae bacterium
CTGGCTGGAAGGCCGCAGCCTCGACCAGCGCTCCATCCTCATCAGCCATCCTGCCGGCAACGACGCCAACGCCACTCTCGTCCTGGGCGCCGAGCTGCAGCCCGGCCTCTACCGCCTGCGCGTCTGGACCGCCTGCACCGCCCCCCAAGGGGTGGCCATCACTTCCGAGCTGCTTCTGAAGGCACCGTCCGAGTTGAACCTGCGGCCTGTCACCGGAGGCGACCTGCTGCATCGTGAGGAGTAGGTGTCAGCGCAAAGGGCCTGCGGCTGGGAGGCGTGCAGTCTCTGCGTCTCCTGCTGGATGAGCTGCAGCTCGGGCCAGACAGACAGGATGTGCTGCGGCCTGAACTGATCGCAGATCTGGCGGCTCCCGATGGCTCGGGAGCCGTCAGCGTCAAGCAGCCTACGCGACGGCCTCACCCGTTTCTGCTTGATGCTGGAGTGTGATCCGCCCGTGGATGTAGTCCGCTGCAGCTTGCGCCTTGGCGGCGGCCGTGAAGATTGCCCGGATATCGCCGCGCAGCACCTTCAGCCAGCTCTGCACATAGGCCGCATGATCCGGCCGCGGCGTGACAGCCAGACCAAGATCGGCACACAGGAAGGCCGCCCCGACCTCGGCCACCAGCTCCTCCGCGGCATAGCTCTCGTCACCGAACCGGCTGCCCAGATCCCGCGCACACCGGCTCGCATGCGCCGTCCAGTGCGTCACCTCATGCGCCAGCACCGCGTAGTACGACAGCGCGTCCGCGAACGCCGCGAACGGCGGCATCTGGATGCAGTCCTGCACCGGCCGGTAGAACGCCCGGTTGCCGCCATGCCGGACAACCACACCAACCCCGTCGAAGAACATCTCGGCCCGCTCGATCCGCTGCGCCTCGGGCAGCCGCACGGGCGCAGGTTGCTCGAAGCCGTCGACCTGGTCCGCGTTGAACACGCTGTAGCCACGCGCGACGAACCGGCGGCTGCCGCGGGCATCCTCCTGCTCCTCGGGACCGCCTCCCGCTCCGGCGCGGTCCATGGCCTTCCAGAACACCACGGGACTGGCCTGCTCGCCCTTGCGCACCTGGGCGCCGCGCTCCTGCCACTGCCGATATGTCCCCCACACCGCACTGCCATACGATCTGGCCTGCCCCGACGCCCACAGCACCACGGTGTTGACGCCCCGGTAAGCTCGTCCTGTCGCCAGGTTGACCGGCAGCAGCGGCGCTGCCCCATTGGCACCACTGTGCCAGGGCATCCGCCACGCACCAGCCCCGGCCTCGATCGATGCCACGATGCTGTCGGTGACCCGCCGGTAGATGTCGGCCCGGCTCTGCGCCTCAGTCTGCTCGGTGATCGTCTGGTCCATCCGTCTTCCCCTTGGCTGCGAAGCAGCGCCTCCTGGCGCGCTGCTTCCCGGGGCCGCGCGAGCGGTGGAGATGGACGGGGACAAGCGGCTTCGCAGGGACCCGGCTGCACGCAGCCAGCGCACGGCGCCGGCGCAGGAAGCTGGGTGGAAGCCGCTTGGGGGGAGAGAAGAGGCAACGCCTCTCGGCCCCCGCACCGCCGCGTCCGCGGCGGGTGTGTCTGGAGGAAGGGCGATACACTTCAAGGTGCTTACTGGAAGCTCTCTGCCTTTGAACGCAGATCCACAGAATCAAGAAGCGATAAGCCTAAGCCTAAGCCTGGGTCTGCTTGTCAGAGGATCCGCGATGCCGCCTGCCGGAACTCCTCATCGCTCAACTGCTCGCTCCCAGGCTTCCGGCAGGGCTGCACTACCCGGCCGGGGCGGCACTATTCCTGTGACTGTCCGCCTGGATCCACCACGCTGCGACCGGCTGAAGCGGTCTGTCACACGGCAACTGTTTCCTGCGGTCTCGGCGAGAGGCAGCGTGCCTTGTGCCCACCCGCCCCACCCATCAAGGCGCTATGGCAAGAGTTGCCATTTTATGCCATACTGGCGATGACTAGGAGGGATAACGATGGCTTCCATGAACGTCTCGCTGCCCGATCCCATGCGGGACTGGGTACAGGAGCGCATCGAGAGCGGCCAATATGCCAGCGTCAGCGACTATGTGCGCGACCTAATCCGCCACGACCAGCAGACGGCCGACCAGCGGCAAGCCCTGATTAGGGCGTTGATCGAGGGCGAACGCAGCGGCGTCAGCCCGCTCAAGGTGCCGGATATCCTGGCTGAGGTGTTGGCCGAGCAGCAGGGCGTGAGTGAATAGCTACGCGCTCGCCCAGGCCGCGGCCGGGGATATCCGACAGATCACCCGTCATTCGCTCAAGGAATGGGGCCTCAACCGGGCAAAGGCCTATATCGACAGCCTCCACGCGACCTTCGAGAAACTAGCGGCCTTTCCCGATGCCGGGCGGGCCTTCGAGGACCGGCCCGGCTATCTGCGCCTCGAGAGCGGAAGTCATGCCGTGTTCTATCGGAAGACCGAAGGCGGCATCCTGATCGTGCGCGTGCTGCATCAGCGAATGGAGCCGGAACAGCATCTCTAACGAACCAGCTCACGATAGGCGGCCAAGTGAATAACTCAAGCGACGAACGCGATGCTTCCTGGCTCATTGAGCGGCACTTCGTCGGCGACGCCTTCGAGGATTCGCTGTTCAATGAGCAGAACCAACGGCGAGAAACGGCTTGCGCATGGAAGATCATGAGCACGTCGCGGCACTTTGGCGATCTTGCAAATGGAAGCTGGCAGTGGAAGGCGATTGGCATCCCGCTGAGCATGTTCGATAAGCAGCTTCAGGGCGACATAGACCTGCTGATTGCCATGAGGCCAGCACCTGTGATGCAGGAGGGTCGCCGCATCTTTCCACCGCCAGTGTACCGCTGTTTCGAGTTAAAAGCCGCGAAGGTTAAGCAGGACGGCACGGCGAAAGCGCTCAAACTTGGCGAGCAGAAAGTTCGCAGCATCAAAGGCCAACTCGACAAACTCATTGATGCGGGAGCACAGCAAGTGTTCCTGTTAGAGGTGTTCAGCGTCGAAGCCGGCTACTCCGCGTCAGCAACGGGGCGGATGCCGGATCAGGTGCGTGACGCCATCGCGCATAAACTCGCTGAAATCCAGGAAGCCGACTATGGCTACGTGACGATGGCAATCGAGCAAATACCGGGTTTCGATGAGAGTGCTACAGGAGTGGCATGGCCGGTCGCCACGATCAAGCCTGCGGGCATCCAGGAACAAACCGGTGCAATCCGCGATATCGTCGAGGCAATAGACAGCTACGCCACGACTGCGGGGGCAAGGACATACGGCGCAGTGATTACCTACTGTTATACGTGCAAGAAGCTTACGCATACCCAGCGTACCGGGCCTTACTTCTGCTCCGATTGCGGTCAGCCGTTCATCCCTAACTAGTCCTAGATCGACTCCTGCCTGAGACCTCCTAATCCCCTCATCAAGCGCACAGTCGGAGCTAACGACCGCTGCCTGAGGCGATCCAGCTTTCAAGGCGACGCCAGCGGTCTTGCAACCGGTGCCACACACTCGACTTATGTAGCCCGGCCCCCATGTCGGCATCGGACCTGTAGCTCAGTTGCATAGAGCGACCGCCTGCTAAGCGGTAGGTGGGGGGTTCGAGTCCCCCAGGTATTCGGAAGGCCTTTCGAGAGGGGCGACATTCCGTATGCGCATAGTACATGGGACCGCTCGTGGGACGACGAGAAGTAGCGGACATCCCGTCCTAGGAACCGTCGCTCGCCGACGATCACGCCTTCCCCGGAGATGCCGCGGTAACCAGCGTTGCTGATCGATCCCTGCACAAACTCGTGATGGTCACGTGGCCACCAGCCGCCCATGCAGACCGCATCCGGGATCTCCGCCGTTTCCCCAATCGCGTTGAACACGTCAGGACTCGAGACCGACGAGTATCGATGATTAGAGTCCTTCTCCGCCTCCAATGACATCTCGAGGCGCCCGTCCACGAGACTGACGATCGCGCCATCATGTCCCGGATTGTAAGCAAGAATCCTCATTCGGCGGTCACTCTGTGGTTCGAGACCAGATGATACTGAATACGCGACGGACGGGATCGCGAAAGGCCTTGGGTATAGATGTTTAGTCCCGGCATCTGGTGAATCGGGGCGACGCGCGGCGATATGGCCGAGCGTCTTCACCTAGCCATCAGCCAGTGTATCAGTCTACGCGATAGACCCCGCCGCCTCTTGCGTCACGATAGAGATTAAGCCGTTTGCCGTTTCAGCGATAGTCGAGGTGACGGCCCTGGATCAGGTTGGCGGCGCAGCTCAGATAGAAGAGGCCGACGGCGGCGTAATTAAGCACGAGTTCACGGACCTGCGACGTTCAGCCCGGCAGCGCGGCGGTGCGGTTTATAAAGCGGGCGTGGTAGTGCATGGTCTCCACAAGCGCCGCCACAAACCGGTCGGCGACGTCGAGCACTCCGAGGTCGCCTTGGGTGAACCGGCTAGGCCGGTCGGGACTAACATGCGTGAATGGCGCCATCAGGTAGGTGGTGCCCGGACCCGCAACACATTCCGCAGACCTACACGACTACTTCCACCTCATTCGGCGAGAACCAACCATTCTCGACCACGGCTATGGCCAGCGCTGCAGGATCATCGGTGTAGCCCACAAGCGCCAAGCTCTTTTTGGCTCGCGTGGCGGTGACATAAAGCAACCGCCGAGTCCGATCGGCGCCGGTCTCTTCGCCGGCGGCGGCGCGCTTACAATCCGCCTCCGAGGGCGGCTTGGTTCCGAACAGCTTTTCGTAAGAAAACAGGAAGCCCTTGGCGTCGGTGTCGTCCATGATCACCAGGACGCGCTCGAACTCTAAACCTTTTACCCCTTGGTGCGTACCGTATGGGCCTTGGTCGGCAATATGCTCAGCGAAGGGCACGATCTGTCGGTAGGGCTGGCTCAAAAAGGCACGCCAGGTCTCGAGGCTCCTGATACTCGGCGACCCGCTGTCCGCGTCATCGTCTATTGCCTCATCCTCAACTTGCGCGACATCGTCGATCTCCGTCGCCTGAGCATCTCGGTCAAGAAAGGGCAACAGGCTGGCGGGGACCTCGAACAGGCGATGCTCCGCTACGCACTGAAGAACGTCCAAGAATGTCAATTCAGGGTTTGAACGGCGCAACTTGAGCAGGGCAGTCACAGCGGCCCTTGGCGCCCGTAACGGGTCATCGGGTGTTTCGCTCTCTGCCAACGCCTTCGTCTTCACGAGAGGGGACGCATCGCGGAGCAAATTCATGATGGCGAAGTCTTCGCCCACGTCAGACGCGGCCAACAACGGTGCCACCCGTTCGCTGAACAGACGCAAGCCCGGCAGGGTCCCTTGGCGCAGCCCGGTCGAGAGGCTCTTGTCGGCGTCTAACGCACCAAACATGCTTGCAAACCCTCGACGCGCAGCCACCATATGGTGCTCAAGGGTGAGCGTCTTCACCTCTTCAGCTGGGCCGTCCCAACCGTCGTCGGCGCAGACAGTCTTCATCCGCGCATGGACTTGGCGCTCCAGCGCGGGCTTGTCGGCTACGTCCGACGACGCGGCAAAAAACCGAACGACGCCCTCGATGCTATCATCGCGTGCAAGTTGGGTTTGGCCGTCGGCCCCGGCCCGTATCGCATTGCCCAATTGCACGATGCGCCGGCCAGATCGATGGTTCATCCGTTTCACGGGGCTCGCCCAGCCTGTGGGAAGAACCGCGCCGAGATCAGCTTGGCCATCGCCGTAGATACGCTGCATCGAGTCGCCCAGCAGACCCAGAGCAAAACGCGCGCCTTGAACCTCGGCTAGGTGGAGCAGCGCCGCGATCAGCCCCTTTGTCGTGTCCTGACTCTCGTCAATCAGCAGGAAGGGATAGCTCTTTACAACAATTGCTTGCATCGCCGGCTTGGTAGTAATGAACGCGGCAGCTATGGCAAGTACCTCGGCGTGAGAGAGGGAGTCCGCGCCGAAATTGTTGCCGTTGGGATTGTAGGTAAAAGTTCGCGGGATGCTCAGATACTCTAGGCGGCGCTCGATCGCCTTCATGGCGCGATTGCGATCGCTCGAGGCTTGACCAACGCGACCCTTGGCTTGCTTCTTAACAATTTCCGCCAGCGTCGCAGGCAAGGTCGTGAGGAGCCAGGCGCGGATGTCGTTCTGGTGCGGAGCGATCAGCGTCCAGCAGAAACTGTGGATCGTGGAGATCGGAAAGAGCGGGTCCTCGCCAACTCGGTCCATAATCTCTTGCGCGGCGGCGCGCGTGTAGGTAATCACGCCAATTCTTGAGCCCGCCCGTCGGAATTCATCGCCGTGTTGAATACGAAAACCTATAAGGGCGCGTTTGAGAGATCTCGTCTTGCCCGATCCGGCACCAGCGTAAACGAAGAAACTGCGCGGCGCAGCCGGATCGAGACAGGTCCGGATGATGTCGTCAACGTGATGATCGGTCTCAGCAGGCCCCAATTCGATCGGTGTCATCGTCACGCTACCGGCTCGCTAAGGGCGATGTCCTTGGCGATCGCCTTCTCGAACCAGGCTAGGCCTTTCTCGATATAGAGCGGCGGCCGGATCGCAGTCGGGTCTTCGAGCACGAGACAGTCGAGCGCGAACGCGGCCTTCTCAGCTGTCTTCAGCAATTCAAACAGCTCATCCGCCAGCGCCTCTCCAGCCAAATTCTCGGCGACTACCGCGCGGATGCGCATGGTAGTCGGCGACCCTTCGATGGATTTGACCGCTTCGATATTCTGCAGGACGAGAGCATCCTCAAAGGTCCGCGGAATGGTCTTCACCGCGGTTTTGTCTTCGTCCAGGCGCGGTAACGGCTGCTGAAACGCAACGCGCAACTCGTAGCCCTCGCACGTCGGGCATTCGAGTTGATTGTCCTCGAGGGCGGCCAAATCGTCGATCAGCTCTCTACGCGGATGCCACGTCTTGAGGACCGGATTGGCGGTCTTCTGATTGGCACCAATCTGCGGTTTTGTCGATTTCCAGCGGATTGCTTCGCCTCCGGCCGCCAGCGGAACTTTCACGGCGTGCGTCGCATCCAGATCAGCCACGATTAGGGTTGTCAGCCCGACTTCGTCCACCAGTTGCTTGAAGCTGTGAGCATGGCTGCCACCGAGATCGAGGAGAGTCACGTAGCGACGGGACAGGGCAGGGAAATGGTGACGGATGAAGTGCGGCACCAGGATCCGTTCGGCATGGCCTTCAACGAAGATGATGCCGTCGGCGAAGAAGAGGTCGCAGTGGGTTGCCTTCAGATAGCGTTTGACGAACCGCTGGGTCTCGTCGGCGCCGCCAAAGACGTACGAGAGGTTGGCGACCGTGGTCGTCGGGGTCTCGCCTCTCACGCCAGCCGGCCTTCGCCGGAAATACCGAAGACTGGCGAAGTCGGCCTCATGGGCCACGTGGCTGGAATGGGTGCTGACCACCAACTGGGTGTGATACTGCATCTTATCGCCCAGCTCAGGACGTTTACGCAACAAGGTGTAGGCCTTTTTGATGAAGACCTGCTGGACCTGGGCATGGAGGTGGGCCTCGGGCTCTTCGACCAACACGAGATGCAACGGAGCTATTTTGGGACGCAAGGCTGATTCGACGTCGCTCATCGCCTTTCCAACGCGCATCCAGTCGTCACGATAGCTCATCAACATGAACACCATGGCAATCAGGTTCTGGTAGCCAAGGCCAGCGTAGTCTTCGGGGAGGCGCAGGGCGCTTAGCCCGTCCGCCCCCCGTTCCGCAACCTGATACTGCACGGCCGACCCGTGCTTGAGTCCGTCTATGGCGCGCAACCGAGTGGTGATCTTGAGCTTCGGGTTGTTGACACCAGGATAGCCAAGCTCCTCCAGCTCGTTGAAGGCAGCCGAAAAGCCGGCTTCTAAACGCTTGTCAAAATCACGCTCGGCAAGCTGGATAGCGCCGAGCGCGCCATAGTCCTCAGCGGAGGGTGTCTTTGCTGGGTCGAGGTGGCGATCGTAATAACCACGAAGCTGATCCGAGAGACGCCGTTTGAACCGACGCGGGGTAGCATCACTGCTGTCCTCTTCTTCGGCTCCACGCTTGCTGGCGTCCGAGAAATCCCGCTGCGCAGCGATCTCATCGATCTTGATAAGATTCCGAAATGGGTTCTTCTCCAACGGAAAGGCGCCAGCCGGCAGTTCCTGAGGCGCCGCCGATCCTTTCTTTGGTAAAACCACGGCTCCAGGGTCGAGAGGATAAGCGCTCAACCGTACGTGGGCGCGAAGTTTGCGTTCGAGGAAGTCGGTCAGGCGCGCGGGCCAGATGGTGATCGGTACGCTACCGACCCCCGGCTCTGCGACCTTCACGGCGGCTTCCCGGTTCACCAAATAATCTGCCTTTAAGCGATCGAAGGATTCCAACTCGTACTTGAGCCGGACACCGATCAGTCCTCCGTTCCATTCGAGCGTCGGCAAGATGTGAACTACGTGCTGAATCTCGGTGATCGGCACGTCTAGCCAGACATCCAGGCAGGGGAGAAGTCCGTTGAGGTCATCAGCCGCAGGCTCATCTTTCTCCCAAGCCGTGCCGACAGCGTCGATCCGTGTCCAATTTGCGATTGTTAAGTCCCGAAGAGCTAGGCGGTCGGGTGTCAAGAGAAAGTATTGTAGCGCTACCATTGCAGAAGTCTTGCCGCTGTTGTTGGCACCGACCAAAATCGTTGTCTTCGAGTCGAAGTCGAGATGCGTAGATTTCAGCTTCCTAAAATTGGAAATCTCGACGAACTTGATACGCATAGACCCCCGCCCCATTGACATGCATTGTTCTTGTTTTTGCATGGAGTGCTGCTGGAATGTAAGTGTTTGATGCTGACACGTTGGCGCGACAGAGCCAGCTGTGTTGGAGGTTCAGACTCAAGTCGGAGCAAGCCGTTCATGGAGGATCATAAGGAGCTGTTGCATGGTGACGAGGGCGACCGCCCGCGGGCCAGATCTATTTCTGTAGGAAGCTGGAGGGCATGTCCGCTTCCGGGCAAACGTCCCTAGCTTTTTAATGTCTGCCATGAGCGCACAGCGGTCACTCAAGTGGCGTCCGGTCGACCGTCAGAAGCCTGCTTGATCAGCTGATCCTCACGGCAGGCGCCTTACGGCGGCGCGGATCACGTCCGATTGGCGGCTTCCACTCGGCTTGCTGCTTCGCCGTCCAGGCATAGCGCGGGTCATCGTCCAGCAGGTGCAGGTGCTCGGCGAGCCGGTTGCGTTCCAGCCAGCCGATCGCCGCCTCGAGCTCGGCCATCGTCATCCGCGCCCGGCTCTTGTTGCCCGTGACCCGCTTCAGCGCCGCATTGTAGCGGTGGTAGAGCCCGCGACCGACATGGCCGTGCTTCAGCCCCGCCCGTCCCGCCTCGTCCTCGACCGCTTGCACCCCCACCATCTCGCCCAGTCGCGCCCGCAGCCGCCGCTCGATCACCGATGGCGGCTCCAGCAACTCGGTTTGCGGGTCCTCGATCTCGGGGCGGTGCAGCGCCAGATCCGGCCCGGGTCGCAGCGTGTCGTAGCGCATCGCCAACGCGTTCGACGACAGAGGCTCGATGCCCGGCCTGGGTTCGAGCTGGTCCAGCAGCCACAAGGGCAGCGCGCTCTGCGACCGAGCGGGCTTCGGCCGCTTCGCCAGCGTGCCCTGCTCCGTCTCCATCCGCCGTCGGAACTCTGCGAACAGCGGATCGTCGGGGTGGAACACCACCGCCCGCTGGTCCTCGTATCGGCCGCCCTGCGGATCCACCCGCGTGGCCCGCGCCACCATCTGCTCGAGCCAGGGCCGCGAACGGATGTGGGTCAGCGCCGCCACCACCGCCACCTCGGGCGCGTCCAACCCTTCGTAGGCCATTGCCACCGTGACCAGGATCGAGGGCTCCGCTCGCAGGCGAAACCCGGCAAGGGTCGCGTGCGCGCCCGGCGTGTCCGCGGTCGCGATCTGCGCCACCTCCCCTGACTGCGCCGCCGGGATCCAGCTGCGGAGGATCTCGAGGTAGCCCCGCGCCGCCGCCTGGTCCGGCGCCACCACCAGCAGCTTGCCCAACCCTCGCGCCGAGGCCGCAGGTGCCAGCCCGCGCGCCGCGCGCCGCCTCGCACGGAGATCGCGGATCGTGACGAAGGCCTCCCGCAGCAGCGCCTCGGCAAAGCCCGTGCGCAGCGCCGTGAACAGCGCAGGCCGGGTGGTCTCGTCCGGATAGAGGGCGGCCAGTTGGTGCGGGCCGAGCTCCAGACCGGTCTCGTCGCGCCAGGACGCTTCGCCGTCCAGCGCCCCAAACGTCACCGGCAGCACCGCGCGCTCGGCTAGCGCCTGCCGGCGCGAGTACCCCACAATCGCCCAGCCGGGTGCGTCGAGCTCGACTTCGCGGGTGCGGGCCTTCCGGCCTTTGCGGTAGGGCAGCCATAGGATTCCCCGTCCGTCGGCCCGCTCCAGTGTGCCGCTGAGCAGTAGCCGGACGGCCGCGCACTCGAGCAGCGGCAGCAGCGCGCGCGACCAGGCACTGGCCACGTCTTCGGCACCCGCTTCGACCTGGGCCGCAGCCGTGGGATCGACCTCGGCCAGCGCCGGCAGGTGGTGAACCTCGTCCACCACCAGCAGGGTGCGGTGGCGCCGGAACTCGGCGAGGTGCAGGTCTGGCGCCGCCGCCACAGCCTGGTAGGTGGTGATGTAGCCCGCCAGCCCGCGGCTCGGATCGGGCGCATTGTCGGCCGCCCGCACCGCCAGTGCGTGCGGCAGCGCCGCGCGCCAGGCCGGATCAGCGAACGCCTCCTCGGCCTGCAGCCGCAGGCTGTCGCGCGGCACCACCCAGCACACCCGCTCCACCAGGCCGGCGGCGACTAGCCTGGCGGCCGCGATCACCGGCAGCAGCGATTTGCCGCCACCAGGCGTCACGGCGGCCAGGATGTCGCGCACCTCCGCCTCACCGCTGACAATGGCGGCGGTGACCTTGTCGAGGAGATGCTGGTGCGAGCGAAGCGAACGGGACAGCAGCGGACGGACCCTGGAACGTGAGCCGGAATCTTGAGTCCTCCGGAGTCCGACGTCTAGTCACGAGACGACAGGACAGGCGAGATCGTCATCAGGACCGGCTTACGATCAGGAACCTGACCACGCCACGCGATCAGGGCGCTCACCCGATCGGAACTGGCAGCGATCACTGCGATGGCTGGGTCATTGCGCGGGGATGATCGCGCGGCCTGTTCACGATGGCGCCACTTTCTCCTGTAAGCGCTTATCATGGTAAGATGCTAGGTGCTTACCATCCGGAGCTGTTGACAATGCCCGACGACACCACCACCCGCTGGACCGTGTCGGTGTCGCGCGACACCGACATCGCCGTGCGCAGCTTCCTCGCCCAGCGCGGCATGAAGAAGGGCGACCTGTCCAAGTTCATCGAGGACGCCGTGAAGTGGCGCGTGCTCGACCAGACCATGGCGGAGGCCCGCGCCGGCTTCGCCGATCTGCCGCCCGACGCCATTGAGGCCCTGGCCGACGAAGCCGTGACAGCGGTGCGCAGGGCCCGTACGGCGCGCTGAGGCGGTGCGGCTGGTCATCGACACCAACATCCTGGTCAGTGCCCTGCTCGCCGCCGCCTCGCTGCCGGCCCAGCTCGTCGTGCTCTGGCGCGCCGGTCGGTTTGACCTGCTGACCACCGCCGACCAGCTGGACGAGCTGATGCGCGTGACCCGCTACCCGAAGATACGCGAGCGTCTGGCGCCGGCCGTAGCGGGCCGCCTGGTCAATGATCTGCGCGCGCTCGCCATCACCGTCGATGCCGTGCCTCGCGTCGCGGTCTCGCCGGACCCGGACGACGACTATCTGCTGGCGCTCGCCGCGGCGGGTGCTGCCGACTTCCTGGTGACGGGCGACAAGCGCGACCTGCTCGGCCTCGCGGTCTACGAAGGCACGAAGATCCTCACCGTGCGGGACTTCCTGACCCAGCATGGACGGCAGCCATGAGCAGCTCCTGGCCTGCGCTCAGCCAGGAGGGCTTGTTGGCCGGGATCGATCAGAGCCGGCTGCCCCGCTCTGGTCGCCGCGGCCGGTGATCGGGCCGTGATCCGTTTCCTCGAGTTCTTCGCCTTCACTCTGCGCACCGCACACGCGGCGTGCCTATGCCCGGGCGGTGACCGACTTCCTGGCCTGGTGCGAGGCGCATGCGGTGCCATCGATCGCCGCGGTGCAGCCGCTGCACGTCGCGGCCTGGATCGAGCTCCAGACGCAAGGAGCATTCGGCGCTCACGGTCAAGCAGCAGCTCGCCGCCATCCGCCACCTGTTCGACTGGCTGGTGATGCCCGCTCAGGGTCCTCAGCCGCCATTTCGAGCTCAATCACAACAAGCTTCAAGGCCGAGGGCTACTGATAAACTGAGCACAGTTCATCTGTCGGTCTTGTTGGCAACGGATAGACTCATAATCAACTTGACTGGGGGGCCGTAGCCTCCGGGCGTGATAGCTGGCTTAGTCCGGCAGCCATCACGTCGACGAGGTCGCGAACCTGCTGTCTCAGCATTGCTGGCGAGACCCGACCGATCTTCTGCTGCAGGCCAAGCGTGACAACACCATGGACGGCCGAGAACAGCATACGGGAAAATTCACCCCTCTGCTGGATTGAGGCGTCTTCAACCGCGCGCGCCACAATGGCAGCTAGTTCCTGGAACATTGCGTCGCGCTTCCCGGCGTACCACGTCGGGACCGGGCGGCCGTCCGCCATTCGGTGTGAGAACAGTGCATCCCAGCGGGGTGTCTGCTCCTGGGCGTAGTCCACATAGGCGAGCGCCATGTTGCGCATAGCCACCTGAGGCCCGTCAGCATCGGTGACAGCGTTCTTAAGACGCGTGCCGATAGCATCGAGAGTTCGAGCGTTGACCATGAGGATCAGCTCGTCCTGATCCACACCGATCTTGTAGATCATGCCCGGCGAGCATCCGACCGCCTCGGCGATGCTCCGCATACCCAGGCCAGACAGGCCTGAGGTGCCAATCTGCTGCTCCATTACGTGCAGGATGGTCTCTCGCAGGGCAGCGTATCGGGCCTTGGTGGTCAGCGACATGGACGACCTCCCTCTCAGCAGAAGAATTAGCTTGTGAACGTTGTTCACGCAAGCGACAAGGCTCTCTGTGAACAACGTTCACATCTCAGCAAGGAGAGCCTCATGACCCGCCGTGACAGCCACTCCCCCGCCTGGAACGCCTTCACCTACCTGTCATTCGCTGCCGCGGTGACCATGGCGGTGCTTGGCATCTGCTACCTGCCGCTTGGCATCTGGGAGCGCGGCTACATGGGTATCGCCGCCCTGTTCCTGGTGCACTCGTCGATCTCGCTGACCAAGACCCTGCGGGATCGGTTCGAGGACGAGAAAACCGAGGAGACGGGTCGATGAGCCGATCGCTGCTCACTGACCGCCGCTTCCGCCCGGTCTTCTTCAGCCAGTTCTTCTCGGCCCTCAGCGACAACCTGCTGCGCAACACGCTGGCGGCGCTGGCCCTGTTCGCCTTGGTGGGCTCCAGCTGGAGGGTGGCAGCCGCCACCGCTGCTTTCGTGGCCCCGGCGGCTGTGCTGTCAGGCCTCGGTGGCGAGTTGGCTGACCGCATGGACAAGGCGCGGCTAATCCGTGCCCTCCGGCAAGCCGAGATGCTGGTCGCAATGGTCGCTGCGATGGGCCTCGTGACCGGACACCTGCCGGTCGTGCTTGGTGCCCTGGCTGCCGCCGGCGTGATCGCGGCGCTATTCGGCCCAGTCAAATACGGCATCCTGCCCGACCAGCTCGCGGCCTATCGGCTGCCGGGAGCCAATGCTCTTGTCGAGGGCGCCACCTTCGCCGCCATCCTCATCGGCTCGGTCGGCGGCAGCATGCTGGTGTCATTGCAAACCGGCCCCCGCTTGGCCGCCATCCTGATACTGGCCGCCGCAGCACTGTCATGGCTGAGCGCTCGCGGTATCCTCTCCACCGTCCCAGCAGCCCCTGGCTTGCGGGTGCGGGTCAACCTGATTGCCTCGAGCTGGCACCTGCTACGCGACCTACGCTCGGACCGTCGCTCCTGGCGCGCGGCACTCGCGAACGCGTGGTTCTGGATGTCGGGCGCCGCTGTGCTGACGCTGCTGCCGGGCTTCGTGCGCGACACGCTGGGTGGCAGTGCTGAGCTGAACGGCCTGTTCCTCGGCGTGTTCGCTGTCGGCATCGCGGCCGGCTCCGGACTGGCCGCATTCCTGGCCGGTGGACGCGTCGTGCTGGCCACCGCCTCGATTGGCTGTGTCCTGCTGGGGGGTGCCCTGCTCGAGGTCTGGCACCTGGCGCATGTCTCAACGCAACCGGCGCCGCTTGCCGGGCTCTGCCTGTTGCTGTTCGCAGCCGCCGCCGGAGCCGGCCTGATCGCAGTGCCGACCCAGGCTGCGATCCAGGGCTGGGCCGCACCGAGCCGCCGGGCCCGCGCGGTCGGCGCCGCGAACGTGCTGTCCGCACTCGGCATGGTATTGTCCAGCGTCGCCCTGATCGTCGCTCAGACTGAAGGATTGGGGCCGGTCATGCTGCTCGGCATCACCGGACTGCTGAGCCTGCTGCTGGCGCCGGTCATGCTGCTCGCACTGCCTGCCAATCCCGTCGGCGACATACTCTGGATGCTGTACCGGCTGCTATTCCGTGTCGAGGTGAAGGGGCTGGAACACCTGCCCCGGCCCGGCGAGGCAGCCTTGATCACACCAAACCACCTGAGCTGGCTCGATGCCGGACTGGTCATGGCGATCGCCGAGCACCGGCCGCTGTTCGTGGTCGACGCGCAGGTCGCACGGCTCTGGTGGGTGCGTCCGGCACTCAGGCTGGTCTCCTGGCTGCCTGTCGACTCAGCCGGCCCGCAATCGCTCAAGACGATGATCGCCGCGGTCTCAGCTGGCAACGCCATGGTCATCTTTCCCGAGGGTCGCCTGTCGGTCACCGGCTCGCTGATGGAGATCCTGCCCGGAACAGGGACCGTTGCGGACAAGGCGCATGCGGTCGTCGTGCCGGTCCATCACCAGGGCCTTGAGCGCACGCCCTTCTCACGCCTCGACCGCAGCCAGACCCGCCGCAGCCTGCTGCCGAAGGTGAGGGTAACAGTGTTTCCGGCGCGACCCCTGGAGGTGGCCGATAACCTGGTGGGGCGTGCTCGGCGTCTGGCGCTGACCGAGGCGCTTCGTGACGCCATGGAGGAGGCCGTCTATCTCGATCGGCTGAGCGACGACACCCTGTTCGAGGCGGTCGCCCGCGCCGCGCGCCGGCACGGCATGGGCCGACTGGCCACGCAGGATCCGGTCTCTGGCGCCCTCTCGTATCGCAAACTGCTCGCCGGCATCGACGTGCTCGGCGGCAAGATCAGCCTCGGCACCGAAAAGCGTGAGATCGTCGGCCTGCTGCTGCCGACGTCCAACGCCGCCGCGGTCTGCCTGCTCGGCCTCGGCTCGTATGGGCGCACGGCGGCGATGATGAACGCCACTGCCGGGTTGCGTGGGCTGCGCGCCGCCATCCAGGCCGCACGGATCCGCACGGTGGTAACGTCGCGCACCTTCGCGGCCAAGGCCAGGCTGGGCCAAGTGATCGATGATCTCCATCAGGACGTGCGGGTCCTCTATCTTGAGGATGTCCGTGGAACAGTCACCCGTCGGGATCGCATCAGCGGCTTGCTGCGAGCGATGTTCCATACCGCGACGCCACGCGTCGCTTGCGCGGCGGACGATCAGGCCGTCGTGGTCTTCACCTCCGGTTCCTCCGGCACCCCGAAGGGCGTGGTGCTGAGCCACCGCAACCTGCTGTCCAATGTGGCTCAGGTGGCCGGCCGCATCGGCTTCGGACGTGACGACAAGGTGCTCAACGCGCTGCCGATGTTCCACGCCTTCGGGTTGATGGGCGGCTTCCTGCTGCCGGTCATCAACGGCATCCCGGTCTTTCTGTATCCCTCGCCGCTGCACTACTCGACCGTTCCGGTCATCGCCTACAACTGGAACGCCACGGCGATCTTCGGGACCAGCGTTTTCTATAACGGCTACGCGCGTCGCGCGACGCCATCAGCCTTCCGCTCGCTGCGCCTGGTTGTTGCCGGGGCCGCTCGTGTGGCGCCTGCCGTTCGCGAGCTGTGGATGGAGAAGTTCGGCCTGCGCATCCTGGAAGGCTACGGCGTCACCGAATGCTCGCCGGTAGTCGCCGTCAACACGCCGGTCTCCAACCGCTCCGGCACGGTGGGCCGCCTGCTGCCCGGCATGCAGATGCGCCTGGAACACATCCCGGGACGCGACGATGCCGGACGTCTGATGGTGCAGGGTCCCAATGTCATGCTTGGCTACCTGAAGGCTGACCAGCCGGGCGTGCTGCAGCAGCCCCAGGATGGTTGGTATGACACCGGCGACATCGTCTCGCTGGATCAGGCTGGCCATCTGCGTATCCACGGTCGTCTGACACGCACAGCGCGCCCCGGTGGCGAGATGGTCTCGCCGGAAGCCATCGAGGACATCGCTGCCGACCTGTGGCCCGATGCGATGTCGGTTGCAGTGACCGTTCCGGACCCGCGCAAGGATGAGCGCGTCGTCCTGCTGACCGACAAGACCGGAGCGGTCCGCGCTGATTTTGTCGCCCGCGCCCGCAGCCTGGGCGCTCCCGAGGTCATGCTCCCTGCGGAGGTCAGGGTGCTGGGCAAGCTGCCACTGCTGGGGGCCGGCAAACCCGACTACATGGCAGCGACCAGGCTTGTGCTCGAGGACCATCCTCTCAAGGTGGATCGGGTTTGATGCCGGTTAGCAGGGTGATCGCGACGTTGCGGGGGTCGATCACCCACGCTGATAGACTAGAGGGCCAGGATTCCACAGCCTTGCTGGATCCTCCTGAACGGGTGCTCCTCCTGCACGGCATCGCCGGTTCGGTCGCGCAGCTCGCCAAACTGGAGCGCGCACTTTCGAGTGCCGGTTACGAGACACTCAGCCTGAGATATGCGGGACGTCACAAGCCGATCAAAGATCTGCTTGAGGACGTACACCGAGATGCCGCTTGGTTTCTCGATCGGGCAGCCGGACGGACCCATTCTGTAACCCACTCGATGGGCGGACTTGTGGCACGAGCGCTCATCAACCGATATCGTCCCACCGCCTTGGGCCGCGTTGTCATGCTCGCACCTCCCAATCAAGGCAGTGAGTTGGCTGACCTGCTAGCCAGAACTACGGCCTATCGGCGCTTCTTTGGTCCGGCTGGTTTGGAAATTGGCACAAAACGGGGCGAGCGACTGTGTCAACTGCTAGGCGCCGTCGATTACCCGCTGGGCGTCATTGCTGGAAGTCGCTCCCTGGACCCGCTCTGCTGGTTGATCATCCCAGGCCCGAACGACGGTCGGGTTTCTGTTGCACGCACCGCCGTCTCTGGCATGGCCGACAGTATGACCATTCCCGCGACCCACACTTTTATCATGCGAAATCGGCGGGCAATCGAACAGACCATCCACTTTCTTCGATACGGCTACTTCCGCTCGGTGAGCCGGTAGGCCCGGTCTAGACCGGGCCCGTTTTTATATGAGTTTCCGAAGCATCACTTCGTCAGGCCCCTGATCTTGAAGCTGAACGCGGAGGTGTTCCAATAAGGACCCGGGTAGTCCCTTGCTGAACACATGCGGGAAGATGCTGAACCCGTTCGAATAGGGTCGCTTTCTTGCTCGCCGAACGGTTATGCTTGGAGGTCTAGACCCAAGCCGAACAGCCCTCAGTCGGCTAGCGGCTGGTCGGGTTCTCGGGGCTATCTTCGGTACTGCCTGTTAGGCGAAAGCGACCGCTGCTAGCTGTCAGCCGCTATACCTTGCAATAGATTGTCACATTCTGTATCGTTATCGTAATGGTGGTACGACGACCATCGCGCATGATTTCGGCGATCTAAGAGACTTAGAGTATGAGCAACATCACGGTGGAGCGGGATAGCGCTGGAATTTCCCAAATAAGCCGCCGGGTGACACTTGCATCTAATCTCCGCGGACTTGTAGTCTTTGTTATTATTGCACTTGGCATGCTAATTGAAAGCCTGCACGCCCTGCAGGCGCAATCCCCGGCCACCGCGGTCTACCTTGTGCTGTTTGGCGGTAGCCTGCTTCTTGTCATCCTGTTCTTGCTTAGGTTCAAGCGCGGGGATGGTCCGGTGCTGGATATTGCCAGCAGGGATGGCGTGACCTTCTTTTCATATCCGGAGCTAGGTGTCGTTCCTTGGGCTACCATCGAGAGCTTCCATATCGAACCCAGCGATATGCGCGGTAGCGGCGGCGCATTCCTAGTGGCGACTGTAAGACAGCCCTCGTCCCTCCAGACGCGGTTGAAGTCCACCAATAGCCTGGCTCCCGGCAGACGCTACGCGCCTCCATTTCCTTGTGTGGAGCGTGCGTGGATTACCAGCCTTCCGGAGCTCAAGGCTGATCTGGACGAGTTCCACGCTCAGTCTAAGCAGGCTGCAGGCCAGAACCAGCAGCTCCTGCCATAGGGGCGATGCTTCGGTGTTCAGCTCGGGTCGACTTCTGACACGGCACCCAGAACTCCGCCTCGTCCCTCCATGATCGCACGATGCGCTATGCTGGCGCTGCACCCGAGGCGCCGCCCGATCTCGCGGATGCTATGCCCTGCGGTTGCAAGTTCGACCGCATGTCGGCGCTGAGGTGCTGACAGCGACCGACGCCTCCCGAGAGCTTGGCCTCGCGACTTAGCTGCAGACAGGCCGTCTCGAGTTCGCTCGATCAGGATCTCACGCTCCCACCCGGCCACGGCGGCAAGAACAGCCAGGAGTACCCGGCCAGAGGGAGTGCCGGTGTCCGCGCCGAGGTCGAGCAGCCGGAGCCGTATGCCGCGCCGATCCAGGTCACGGGTCAGGCTGAGGACGTCGGCCGGATCCCGACCCAGCCGATCAAGGCGTGCAGCCGCGAGCGTGTCGCCGCGGCGTAGCACCGACAGTAACCCCGCCAGACCCGGTCGGGCCGCCCCTGGTATGGCGCCGGAGATCTGCTCGGATATGACACGCGCCGCAGGCACTCCGGCGGATCCGAGTGCATCAACCTGTGGTGCCGTGGTCTGCTCGAGCGTGCTGACGCGGGCGTATCCCCATGTCATCGGCGGATCGGTGGGTGCTGATACCCCGGCCGGGACGACGGGCTTGAAGGTCCTGGTAGGTGGCCGTTTGCGGGGCATCGGAGGCACTCTCATTCGGGACGGGTTTTCGGGACGCTACAGGCCCCGGAAACCCTGGCTATGAGTATCGTACCGCAAACGGAGGTTTCTGGAACACACTGCCCGCCCAGCGGTGGCAACTAGGGGCTGCTTCCACACCAGAGAGGCTTTCGTAGTAGAGGTGCTACCGAACTGGTCTGGTCGGAAGCGAACCGTTTTCTTTCGCGAGGTCTGGCGGGAACATGTTGGCGGATGTGGCTTAGATGGCGTTGCGATGCAGTTTCAATCTCCAGATCGCCTCTGTAATTCTAGCGCTAGCTGGCTGCTCGCGCCCGGTGGCTCCGCCAGACGCGAGACTTATTCTGGCTGTACGCAACATCGCGGATGCTGGCCTTCTTGGCGATCCGGGCTTTATCGCGGCTTCGCTTGGCACGGTACTGCTGCCCAGCTCTACAGCAGTACGGACAAGAGGTAGGTGCAGCGATGGCCGAGCACCTGACTATCCAGTCGAGAGCAAGAGGGTGACATATAGGCCTTCCTCGGGCTTCTGGTTCACCCGTCGTGCAGAGGGAGAAGCTGTGGACGTACCAAGCCTCTTCCTTCACGTCGCGCGCAGCGGCGCGCCAGATTTCTCCTATGAAGTGGAAGACCAGAAGGTCTGCTACCCTCCCCGTATAGAGCCCGGACCCACGGTATCGGCGGTATTAGAGTTCTCGAATGTTTCAGGATATGCGTGCATCACGGGAGATCGCCTAAAAGCCATCTTACCTCGTGTCCGCTTCGTGGCCGCGACCGACGGCGCCATGTCTTACCAATACACGGGATCGGTCACAAGCCGTTCCGGCGTCTTGGTAACCTTTGACTACGTGTTTGGTCAGAAATGCCTGCTCGACATACGTGCCGAGGAGAATCAGAGGTATTCGAAGCGTTTCATTGCGGCGAGATTGAAGCTGCAGTCCTGCGAGAGGCGCGTCGACGCTGCTTTTCCTGATGCGGATGATGTCGGACGTCGCATGATGGATCGCCTAAAGGCCGAGCAGACTACTTGCGGGGCCTACTGGGATTATCTCCCAGGCGGTTCACGCCATTAGCAGCCTAACAGAAGATGTGGCCGCCTGTAGCAAAACCGCTGCGTATAGACACCAGAGCGTTCCGCAAACGGTCGTCTATGGAACGCCCTCCACTTAGTCGCAACAGGTTCCAGATCGAAGGGAACCGCGGTGTGCCGCAGACGGTTGCCTACAGAAGGCTCTCCCGCTTCGTGGGTGGTGATGCAGCTGCTTAGTATCGGATCGGTCAGCGCTATCGACTAGAGCAGGCGTTCAAGCCGTCGCGGGCGAAATGGAGAGTTTCATGAGCAAGGTTACCACGGTTGTCCTCCCCTGCCCCTCCAGTCAGGAGAACGTGGACGCAATCCAGAAGTGGCTTTCAGATCATGAGCACGGCGAACTTAAGCGACTGAACGACTACTTTGGGGGGAGCAAAGGCCCGGAGATCGAAGCCTACGGTATTGCTTGTAACCACCTTGATGACCGGGGGCTTGCAGCATTCTTTTCGGGACTTGCCCGGAGCCGGAAAGAAGAAGTCCTGCTGGATAAGACGGGCGGAGAGGACCTGGTATCGCCCCT
>CAXTWC010000091.1:0-20682 GCA_964247805.1 uncultured Acetobacteraceae bacterium
CGTCACCTGGCCTACCCTAGCGACCGAGTTGGAAAGGCAGTCGGCGGTCAACCAAGTGCGGATCGATGTGGGCGCTCGAATGCGCAGTATGTGGCAATGAGGACCGCGGGCGTTATCATCTGCCGCTACCGAAGATGGTGCGCCGCAGCACTAGAATACCTGCATGGAATGCCCCTTTGTAAGGCTACTCGCACGGCAGCAGAACGAAACCAGTGCCAGCTTGGGACGCTGCATCCCCGTAACCCGCGGCCGATCGGGATACAGTCTTCGTCCAATCCGCTTTGTTTAAGGTATTCGTTGAGTATTAACTTCGGACAAGGCAGGTTATCGGAAGTAAGCTTTTGGCGCAGCTGGGGCAGGGGGCCTGCCAGCACCGTCTAGCAGAATAAAGAGGTTGTTTGACCCTAAGCCGTAGTTTAGGAAAGTCGGCGATGGCAACTTACTGATTTGCGTGGCTAAATCGCTGTGGTTTTTGCGGCCCCCGCAAAACGCGCCTCATAGAACGCGGACGGAGATGCATCACAGTGCATCGCTCAAGGGAGTGCACCGCCAAGCGCTAATCTGGTGATGAGGAACGCTTCCCAGTGCACAGCCCAAGGACAAGGTTTACTTGTCAGAATGGCGAAAGCCCCTCCTCCGAGGCATCGCTATCCGATTTGCGGCCGTCCGCCCCTGCACGGAGCATCGCGTGATGCTTGACCAGCTCCTCGCCTCGCCAGCCGCGCCACTCAATGTCGACTTTACTCTCGCGCACGCGCTCGCGCGTGCTACGGCGGCCATTGCCCGGCTCGACCAGGCGCTTGGCAGCCACCCGCTCCTGCCCGCCTTCCTGTATCGGGTCCGTCTGGATGCGGTGCGTCGCCAGGCGGCGGTCGATGGAAGCGGGATCGATCCCTGGCACCTGGCGGCCAGCATTGAAGGCCTCCGCCTGCAGTTCGGCGACGCCGCCCGCATTGCCGACCGCGGCGCCATCTTCGACGCCGCCCGCCACGCCCTGACGCTCCATCAATGGCTGCAGGAACCCGACTTCGACCAGGAGGGCGAGGTGCAGCGGGCCGAGAAATTGCTGCACGCCGAAGACGGGCCTGTCCCTTTGCTGGCCGCCGCCGCGGGTTTTCAAGTCTGGATCGACGCCGGCGAGACCCGCCCAGCCATGCGAGCGGCCCTTGTGCGCTTCTGGTCCGCTCGCGCCTGCTCCGCACGCCCGTGCCGCTGACCGGTGCGGCTGCCTTAGCGCCGAACAGGACTGGGCGCCCGGACCCTGGACCGTGGCGTTCCTGCACGCCATTGCCGGCGAGGCGGAAGCATGGCTCGATCTGCTGTTGAACATGGACCGAACCTGGCTCGAGGCGCGGCGGCGCGTCGCCGGCCGGCGCAGCAATTCACGCGCGCCCCTGGCCATTGATGTGATGGCGGCGACGCCCCTGATCTCCGCCACAACCCTCGCCGGCGCCATCAGCATGTCGATCAAGAACGCCGGGATGCTGCTGGAGCGTTTTTGCGCCGAGAGCGTCGCTGTCGAGGTGACCCATCGGTCTGCGCGACGCCTGTTTGTGGAACAGCGTGGAAAATTGACCCCCTGAGTAGGGAGATCGGCGTCCAAAACTGACCCCCTTTGATCTGTGATGATGCCGCCCATGCAGATGGGTGGTGGGGGAGATGCTGGTTGTGGATACGATTGCCCGGATCAGGCGGGCGCACTTCGTCGACGGCAAGTCGATCAAGCAGATCACCCGGGAGTTCGACCTGGCCCGCAACACGGTGCGCCGGGTTCTACGCTCGGGAGAGACCGCGTTCTCGTATGAGCGAGCGGTGCAGCCGCGGCCCAAGCTCGGTGCCTGGACCGAGACGCTGGATCGGCGGCTTGCCGCCAACGACCGGCTGCCCAGCCGTGAGCGGCTGGATTTGGTGCGGATCTACGAGGATCTCCGGGCCGAGGGCTTCGAGGGTGGCTATGACACCGTGCGCCGCTACGCCCAAGCCCGGCAGCGTAAGCGCGGCACCGGTTCATCGGACGCCTACATCCCGCTGAGCTTTGCACCGGGTGAGGCCTACCAGTTCGACTGGTCGACCGAGGTCGTGGTCCTGCACGGCACCACCACCATCGTGCAGGTGGCGCAAGTTAGGCTATGCCATAGTCGGATGCCGTTCGTGCGTGCCTATCCGCGGCAGGCGCAGGAGATGGTGTTCGACGCCCACGACAAGGCGTTCGCGTTCTACCGAGGCGCTTGTCAGCGCGGCATTTACGATAACATGCGCACGGCGGTGGACGCGCTGCTGATCGGTCGTGAGCGGCAGTTCAATCGGCGCTTTGCCCAGATGTGCAGCCATTACCTGGTGGAGCCCACGGCCTGCACCCCGGCCTCGGGGTGGGAGAAAGGTCAGGTCGAGAACCAGGTCGGCGTCGTGCGGGGGCGGTTCTTTAAACCACGGCTGAAATTCGCAAGCTTCGTCGACATGAACGGCTGGCTGCTGGAGCAGTGCGTGCAGTATGCGCGCGTGCATCCGCATCCCGAGCGGCGCGACTGCCCGGTCTGGGACATGTTTGAGCAGGAGCGGTCCAGCCTGGTGCCGTATACCGGACGCTTTGATGGGTTCAATGCCCGCACCGCGGCGGTCTCCAAAACCTGCCTGGTGACGTACGACAAGAACAAATACTCGGTGATGGCCCAAGCGGTCGGGCGCCCGGTCGAGGTGCACGCCTATGCCGAGCGGATCACCATCCGCCAGGACGGGCAGACGGTGGCGGACCATCCGCGGTGCTTTGGCCGCGAGCAGACGGTGTACGATCCCTGGCATTACGTGCCAGTGCTGGCGCGCAAGCCCGGTGCCTTGCGCAACGGCGCTCCGTTCAAGGACTGGGTGCTGCCCGGCGCATTGGGGCGCGTGCAGAGGCGCCTGCATGGGTCAGCTGACGGCGACCGACAGATGGTGGCCATCCTCAACGCCGTGTTGCTGGATGGGCTGCCCGCGGTGCAGGCCGCCTGCGGCGAGGCGCTGACAGCAGGGCTGTGCAGCAGCGACGTGGTCCTCAACGCCTTGTCGCGACAGCGGCCAACGCTGACTGCGCCGACCATCACCACCCCTGATGCGCTGCGCCTCCGGCATGAGCCGTTGGCCGACTGTGCACGCTACGACACCCTAAGGAGCACGACCCGTGGAACGTCATGAAGTCATCGAACTGATGCGCGAGCTCAAGCTGCTCGGCATGAGAGCGGCCTACGACGAGGTGCTGAGCAACGCCCTCAAGCGCCAGCATCCTGCCCAGCAGATCATCGGCAACCTGCTGCAAGCCGAGATTGCAGAGAAGCAGGCGCGCTCAATCCGCTACCAAGTGGCGGCCGCCAAGCTGCCGCTCATCAAAGAGGTCGCAGAGTTCGACTTTTCTGGCACGCCGATCAACGAGGGGCTGGTGCGCGACATGGCCACGGGCTCGTTCCTGGACAGCCAGCGCAACGCCGTGCTGGTCGGCGGCACCGGCACGGGCAAGACGCACCTGTCGGTAGCGATCGCGCTCAGTTGTATCCGGCTCGGGCGCCGGGTCCGGTTCTTTACCGTGATCGACCTGGTCAACCGGCTCGAGACCGAAGCCCGAACCGGCAAGACCGGACGGCTAGCCGAGCAGCTCACCCGCTTGGACCTCGTCGTGCTGGACGAGCTGGGCTACCTGCCGTTTGCCCAGAGTGGCGGCCAGCTGCTGTTCCATCTGATCAGCCGCCTTTACGAGCAGACCTCGGTATTGGTCACCACCAACCTGCTGTTTGCCGAATGGCCCACGGTGTTCAACGACGCCAAGATGACCACGGCGCTGCTCGACCGGCTCACCCACCACTGCGATATCATCGAAACCGGCAACGACAGCTGGCGGTTCAGGAACCGCAACTAGCGCCTCGCACGCCGTAAAAGGGCAACCGGAAGGGGGTCACTTTTGGAAGCCGGTGGGGGTCAATATTCGATGCTGTTTGACAATCATCACCGGTGCTGAGCGCCGTCGTCGCTGGCGGTTGAAGGAGAAGCTCCGGATTGTCGCGGAGGTCGAGCAGCCTGGCGCCTCGTTCGCCGATGTCGCGCGTCGGCACGAGGTCAGCCGGGGGTTGCTGTGGAACTGGCGCGGTCAGGTCCGGCGTGGCGAGTTGGTGCCGGAGCCAATGCCGACGTTCCTGCCGATGCGGATCACGCCGGATTCTCCGGCTCCGGTGCCGGCAGCCACCCCAGTAGCGCACCCTGCCAAGGCCGCTCGGGTCGAGATCACCCTGCCTGATAATACCTGCATCCGGGTGGGTGTAGATGTCGGGCGGGCGACAACTGCGGCGGGTGATGATTGCGGTGCGTCGATGATCGTTCCGCCGACCGGAGTGCGGGTCTGGCTGGCCAACGGCCACACGGACATGCGTCGCGGGATGAACGGCCTGGCGGGATTGATGCTAAAGCGCATGAGGTTGTCAGGGTCATGTCCCTGTGTTCGTTGCTGCCTTTCGACGCGGCACCCGGTCCTGCTCAGTTAGGAGGCGTACTTTTCGCCGCCGGTCTTTTGCACCTGCCTTGATATCAGTTCTTTTCCGCAGAGCCTCTTCTGCGTCCTTCCTTTTTTGGAGGTGCTGGTCAAAATTCGCCACCATTTGGTCAAGCAGCTCATGGCAGTAGTCCCACCGGTCAGTCGCTGTTCGTTTCTTCCCCTCGTAAGGGGGCGCCACTTCAACCCAGAATTTGTTCAGATTCTGGAGGGCGTATCTAGCATTCCTTGTATAGTAGTTAAAGGTCCACTCGCGTGATTTATAGTCCTGGACATAGCCGATCGCGTTACTCTGTATTATTGCCTCTAAGAAGGTTTTGCCATCTGCAAAGACCTTTGCTCGGGCACTATCCTTCTCTGCTAGAAAGGCAGCCCTCCAGAGAGAGAATGCCACCGATAGAAGATCTTGCGCAGCTCTCGAGTATTTAAGACCGACCCAGACCTTCTCATGCATTTCGAACAATCTTAGCAAACGCAACGAACACAACTGGTTTCTGTAGCGCCTCTCAATGGCCCATTCGTAATGATCCAGCTTTTCCTGTGAAATGGGCATATTCTTCCTCTTCTATCACCCTTAGCATCTTAGGCTTTACGTGGCGGGTGACAAGATTGCCGTTGATCAAGGCCTCGATTGTCCAGCGGCGCGTCGGGTTCAGTCGAGGTGTGAGCCGGCAGGAGAGTGATGGCTATGACATTCTGCTTGGCGGTAGTGTCACACGGTTACGTTCGACGTTCCGGTAAAGATCGCGTGGCATCCAGGATGACCGGCAGCACTTCCTCTGACGAGAGCGGCCAGATGGTGGAAAAAGACATCCGAGGCCGCCACATCGTCTAGGAGTATGGCGCGGAAACGCCGGCCTCTGGATGATTTGAAGTCCAATGCCTTCGCCGCAATATAGTCGATCATCCGGCTACGATCGAGGTGTGGCGCTAAAAGCCGCTGATCCGACTTACTCCAGAGGGCAACGTTAGCGACGCGCAGACTGAGTAGTGACTCATCGATATGCATCATCGCCAGATTGACGTTATCAGACACAAACTTGTCGACAAGATCGCTGTGCTTCTTGTGATCCGAGGTTATTAGCCGACCTCTGAAATCAAGACGGGAACCTACACCTGCAACGTAATCGGGAATGCGTACCAGGGGATCATAGAATAGCTTAGCACCACTCAACAAGCTGGGCGCAGGCATCAGAATGTCGCGCTGCTCAGATAAGCCTGATTGTTGGCAGAGGCTGGAGAAGTTCAGAGCGGTAAGAGTTTGAAACAAGCCGCCGCAACCAATCGTCATGCCATCTCTATCTGGAAACAGCCCGATGGCCTCAGCTGCGCCAAACTTGACGATCCAGAACATGATGGCTGCGCTAAGCATGCTGAACAGACCGATGTTAGACAGCAGTCCAAACGCAAATCGCTTCGCCTTAGCTTCTTCCCTCACGGTCCTAAGTGCTCTCAGGTATTCCACCTTACGCCTGGCGCCGGCGGGAGTAACACCGGCGTCCAAGCCTTCGACGGTTTTGATTGCGCGATCAATACTTTCACGTGCCTGGGCTATCGAGTCTCGGCCATGATTGTCCTTGGAGACCAGGAAACAGAAGTGAAACCGCATCGGGTTTCTGAGATACGAGAGCATTTCCTCGGTTATTAAGCCAGTCTTCTTGATGTCGCGCGGGAAGGTCTGCTGTACCTCTTGGAACTCGACCTGGATGTCGCGGCTATGAGGAAAGACCGTGAAGGCGTAAGTGTCGTGCGCCGCCGCCGAATCATCGATTACGAAATCGGCTGCGATCATCCACTTGACCGCCGCAGATCGGCGGATGAACTCACGGAAGTATGGTTCGGCACCGATGCCGAATGAGGCGTTTACGGCCGAGAAGATTGTATCAACCGATGCTAACACTGATCGGATTTGGGGCTGGGCAATCCATCATTCAATCCGTGGAAGGCCGCTCCTTTATTGCCAATCCGAGGAAGGCGCCGTCGTCGACAGAGCCCTTGCAATCTTCATACGAACCAGAAGTTAGGATGAAACACTAACCCCGAATGCCCAGCCGTGAAAACGTCGTGTGGCCTGCCTTCGGCGCGGCCGCCATGCGGGATCTTCCCGAAACTCTGCTAGCCTGCCGGGGCAGGAGTGTGGGGATACCTTCGCGATGTCTGACGATGAGGACGACTGGTTAGACAAAGAGCCCGAGGGCGCAAGGGCGGGCATCAACCAAATGTTCGGAGAATGGACGCAGCGTTTCGATCTTACACCCGTGCCATACGGAGATGGGGTGCTAAACGGAAGGCGTTCCGCTCTGCCGTTCAGAGCAGGATATCGAGCAAATTCTTTTTCTCCCATGACGTCCAGGTCGACATCACCTTGTTTATGGATGTCCAAGAGGTGCGAGAGACGTCAGATACCGCGGACGTCGATAATTACGCAAAATGCATTTTGGATGCGCTGAAGGGGCCCAATGGAATTATACTGGAAGACTCTCAGGTGCAGTCGCTCTCAATAGCATGGCTTTCTAAACACAAGAACAAGAATCCGTCGTTTGACGTCCAGATTAGAAATGGTGCCGACGCCTTCCGGTTGAAGCCACTATCGTTCTACGAAATGCCAAACGGCCTTTGGTATCCGTTCAGTAAGTATCTCTGGACTGATGGTAAGGCTGAGACATGCTCTGAGCTTAATCTCTACGCTGGCCTGCGGATCGAGTCTTTGATGACCGATGCCCTTAGGAAGGCCCGCCACTTCGCAGAAAGCTCAACTCCTCCCGCACTGAGGCGTATTGGAAATCGATGCCTCTCGAGTCAGGCGATGTCCGCGGGTTTCACAAGTCCCGGATCGATAGTGAATTTCCCATGATCGATATCAAGACCTGGCGGCAAAGCATTGCAACCTGGGCCTCAGAGAGCGCCGAAGGCGCCAAACTGCTCCAAGTCCTGAATGGTATGGAAGACAACCATCTTGCCACGGCAAAGCTACTCGGGGGGTGGGTGCCGTCCGAAGATGACTCGGTTTGACAGCTTCGATCTTCCTTTCGCGATCGGCAGCCGGTCGGCCATCGCGCCTATGACATGCAGGAAGGCGGCGGGCCGATCAGGGATGCCCTGCATGAGTTCCTGAGCCAGGACATGCGCCTGACCCCCGCGCGCAGCCCGGTGAGAGCTTGCACGCCGTCTGTGCCGGCAGTTAGCTAGGTTCACCGGTCATAATGGGGTGATAATGCCATTTAGCCACGAGGGACTGACGAGCGACGAGGAGTTCGAGGCGGAGGGTGCTGGCATCCGCTTGCTTGACGTGGCGCGGGCCGTGTCGGTCTGGGCTGCCATGCAGGACGATGAGCAGACAGTGGCATCCTGCGCCAAGGCTTTCAACGCGACCGCAGACGTGATCTGCGCTGCCGTTCGCTCGACCTCCTATGCAGCAATCCGGCCCGAGTTCGAGACTGATCCGGCGAAGCAGGTGATCACCTATGACGGACTCTGACATGAACGCAGTCGCCATGTGGGACGATCTTTACGCCCGAGCCCGGGTGCTGATCAGCCGTCGCACCCACATCAACGCGATCGTCGTGCAACGCGAACTGTCGGTCGGCTATAATCGAGCGGCGGCTCTCCTCGACCGCCTCATGGGCGATGGCCTGGTGACATTTCCCGACGAGACCGGGCAACGGCCGGTGCTGGCTTTACCGCCGCGCGGGTCCGGCCGATCGAAGACCCAAACCAAACGGTCGGGCAACTTTGGGAATCCATGTTTCCCGGCAGCAAGGCTCCCCCGAAAGATTACAACAAGCTTGCCAGCGACATGAAGAAGCTCAAGCCCAGAATGATACTAAACTGAGGCGTGGCAGCCGGCGAGCAATGATGCTTCGCCGCAGCGCCTCAGAAGAGCTTGTTGGCCGGGTTATAAACCACGACATGCCTCCATTCGTTCGTGATGCGCTTCTGCTCGGCGCCCGGCAGCATGGGCTGTCCAGCGCCGGCGCGCTCCGGGCCGACCTCAACCTTGAACTCCGTCATGACAACCGTCTCGGCCTCAACGCCGCAGGACGGACAGACTAGCCGCCTCAGGTTGGGATCGTGGCAGGCGAATGCGAGGCAGGAGCCGCACTTGACGATGCTGGCGGCGTCGCAGCCGGGGCACCTGAAATCCGGGCTCATGGATAGCGGGCCGTCATAGACCACCTTACCGCTACCATCGTCGGCCGCGCCCCTAAGCCGCTCCGCCTTCATGACCTTGGGCGACTGGTCAGGCAGCACATCGCAGACTAAGGATAGGCAGTAGCGGGTATGCTGGCACTTGGCGCCGATCCGCATGGCGAAGGCTGAGGGGGTGGCTGTCTGCTGCCGGGACCCAGGCGGCCCGGTTACCTCGCGCTGCCGGCCTCTGTATGGCTTCAAATCGCGCGAGCGCGGTTCTGGCTGCTCGAAGCCCTCCAACGGCCTTGAACGCACCGGCACGACATCCTGCGCGGGTTTGACGGGCGTCTCGTAGCTATCCCGCCAGTCGGTTGGCTTGGCGGGCGTCCTGGTGCCGGTCAGCCAGTCCTTCAGCGCCACGCCAACGCCCCCTGCCCTATGACGTCAGACCGAACAGCTTCCGCGCCTTTGCCATTTCGGCCGGGCTGGCCGTCTGGCGGGGCAACGGTATATGCGCCTCGCGCATCTGGAAAACGACGTCATGGATCGACGCGTCATCGCCCATGCGGTGCGCCGCCTCACGGGCCGAGTAAAGCCCCTGCGAATAGCCTTCGAGGATCTGACGGGTCTTGGGCGTGATCGCATTCATGGGCTGGGCTTTCGGGTAGCGCGGCGTGACAGCGGGTTGGCCGTAGGAGCCGCGGCAGAGATGGCGTCCCAGGCGGCGTCCGCAGACGGTATAATGCCGCGTGCCTCGGCCAGTTCAAGGAAATTCAGGGTCGTCAGGGCGGTCACCTCGGCGGCAAACGCCCGCTCCATGATGAGGGCGGGCACCAGCCTGTCCTCATAGACCACAAGCGCCCCGGCGCGGCCGTCCAGCCCCTCATCCAGCCATTCAAGGATGGCAAGCTCCCCGGCGCTCCTGGGCAGCCTGCGGCCCGGCGCCAGCGCTTCCCGGAACAGGTCGCCCATGTCCGTCTGGACCACCTCGACGGCCGCAGCGGCGAACCAGGCGGCGATCTCCCGCGCCCACGGCTTCTCAGGCAGCCGGGTCGCCTCGAGCAGGATCACATCCGGCACCACGACCCGCCCCATATCGGTCAGCAGGTGCAGCAGCTCGCCCGCCGCCAGGTGGATCAGGGGCGCCGTGTCGGGGATGATGATCACGGGAGGCGGCATCCACCCAGTATAGCATGGATGATCGAGCACTCGCTCAACCACGTATGTCGGAGGTAGCCTCCTCTGCAGCAGGATCGGGAGTCAGACAGCCATGGCCAAGGCCGCTTATGGTCGCTGGAAAGTCCACAACGAACTTGGGCGCGGCGGGCAAGGTCGGGTCATTCGGGTGAGCGACATTCAGGGGGAACATCAAGGTGACTTCGCCCTGAAGCTACTCACTCATCGGGACAGTGCGCAGCGAACGGAGAGATTTCTGCGCGAAATCCGGGCTCTCCAGGATCTCAATCACCCAAACATCGTCCGTGTTGTCGATGCGAGTGGCGACAGCGCGGAGAACAGTTGCTGGTTCGTCATGCCGCTAGCTAGAAACGGCAGCATGGCCGACCGCCCCGGCATGGCCAAAAACGATTTCGCGCTCACGCTGTCGATCGCTGTGCAAGCGGCAGACGCCTTGAGAGCTGCCCACGCACAAAGGATTATCCACCGCGACGTCAAACCGGAAAATATCCTCTTCAACGAGATGAGCGACGTAATCTGGCTGGCGGACTTTGGCTTGTGTCACGAGGTAGGTGGTGACCGCATAACCGACGTCGGAGAAGTGGTCGGGCCTCGAGCGTTCATGGCTCCCGAGATGGAGATGGGCGGCGGTGTCGAATTCGATCAAAGCGCCGATGTCTACTCACTTGGGAAAATGATTTTCTACCTCATCTCGGGCGGCAGATACCTTCCTCGCGAGCGTTTAGATGAGCCGGATTATAAGAGTGATATTCCGGCTGGCCTGACCGGCGACAAGTTACGTTCCCTGTTACGACGGATGATTGCGGCCCCTGAGAGCCGCATATCCTCAATGGATGACGTCCTGTCAGAGTTGGCGCATATCCGCCGCGGCATTGGTCAACCTGAAACAAAGTCACTGCCCCCGAGACTGCTCGCCAAGTTGGATGCGGGTCGCGCCAGGGCTGAGCAAAAGGCCATCGAAGATGGTTTAAACTTTAGGAACCAACAGCAGATCGAGGGCCGAATCGCCGATGTTGCCACATCCTGCGCGACATTTATCGCCGATAAGCTTCAAAGCATAGCCGATCGTGTGTATTCGGACGTGCATGAGGTCACGATCGCAGCAGGTTCAAATCTGTTCCATCAGAATTTGCTTTGAAAGCAGGCGAGCAAGACGGTAGAATTCCACTTGCGTTGGATGCCTTCAACATCCAATTCCAGCTAGGGGCTGCTGCCGCAGACCTAGCAATTAGGGCGCCAGCTTACATTGAGCCCCTTCTAATGGCATAATCTGCCCCTGGGTATCTTCAGCCCCCATTTAGGCGTCCTGGCGTTCCCAGGGGCGGCGGGGTTCAGGCTCCTCGATAGCAAAAGCATCCTTGGGGATAGCCGGATAAACATTGCCTCCCATGCCGCATGCCGCATGCCGCCTCTTGTCAGGCGGCGGAGTTTGCGGAAAGCGGAGGTATGCCTCGTCCATAGCCGAGTTTAAACTGATCGATTACAGCGGCAGTTTGTCGACGAAGTACTCAGCCGCATAGTTTACTATTTCGTCCAGCTTACCCGCTGCGTCGGGCCACTCATCCGGCTTGAACTTGATTTGCACGCCCTCACTGCTCCATGAACGCTCGCCAGTAATTGGCGATTCATCAACCTTCATGTCTGGGTGATTAAGTCGACGGTGGATTGCTTCTGGCGTGTTATGTCGCTTTTCCCAGTCCCTTTTCCACGTGAGATACCCAAATTCCTTGAATCCAGGGTTACGGCTATCGCGCCTATAGTAGATGGCCATGATTATCAGCTGTGGTTGCAGTGTCGTCTCGCGTCTATTTTCGCGCGGGTAGTGTGTGCTCATCGTCGGACGACAAATCGAAAACCTCAAATTGTGCGTGTCGGTGATCACCTTTGTTCGGTCTCGGAACGTAATCTCCATTCCGGCAATCTCCCTGTAGCCGAGGTCAACATTTGAGTTTTCCGCGACTCCGCCTGGGACCTCATCAGCTTATCGTCCATCCTAAGCCAAGATATTGTATAATCCATTGCACCAATCACCCGCTTCACGCCGGAGTGGCCGCCCGGTATTGCGTGGCTCAGCCACTCAGTGAAAATTGGAGAACGCTTGAGGATCTGATTAACCGGCGTGTTTCTTTCTTTATAACCCGGCTCACCTGGTACAGCTCCCCAGCTGGACGGCCAAAGGCCCGTTGATCGCCAGCCCGCTAGGCGCGCTCGGCAGCGCAACGTCTCGGCGTCTTCTTCGACCGGGGCCTGCTGCGTGGCGATCGCGTCACGCACAGGATTGTCGAAATAGTGCAGGCAGTTTGGAATGCTCAAGCTACGGTCGCGGCGTCTCTCCAGCATAGCCTTGAACACGTGGGCGCGGAGTTCGACCGTGGCGCCGGCGGCTAGCCAGCGGTGAGCGGTGACCTTGTCCATGGGATGCGGCCACATGCGGGCCAAGTGCGGCCCCCAGGCATCCACGATCGCCTTGTCATAGGCGGCAATGATCTCGGTCGGGTTGGTCATACTCCGTCGCAGTCTCGTCGCATCAGGGCCAGGATGGGGGCAACCTCAACCCTGCGACGGGCCGGTGAGGCGAAGCGGGATCAGCGCCGCCCCCGCCATCCAGTCAGGCACAGATCGGCGCAGGTGTACAGCGGTATCGGCGCAAGATTGCTGCTTTCGCCCCGCTTGAGGCAGACTGACGCACATGGAAGATATGGACATCAACGACGCCTATATCCACGAGCTCGAAAGCTTCGTCGGAACCAAAGCTTTGCTGCAGCAGGTGCCGCAACGGCTGGCGCATTACACGACTATCGCCAACCTCGAGAAGGTCATGGCTGCCGAGGAGTTTTGGTTCTCCAACCCGTTGTTCATGAACGACCTTCAAGAGCTTCGCCTTGGGCTCAACCAGGGCATGCAGATGATTGCGGGCGATGCAATGGTCGAGGAAGCGTGCAAGACGCCCGAACGCGCTCAGGAGCTGCGACGGGCATTACAGCACTATTTTAGTGAGTTTGATGAGAACCACGCCCTCGATGTCTATGTCTTCTGCCTGTCTGCGCACGATGCCGAGGACAATGACGGCATCCTATCCATGTGGCGAGCCTATGGCGGTCAGGGCAACGGTGCAGCGTTGGTCTTTGACACCAGCTTTTTGACGTTCCAGCAGAACTCGCCGCTTATCATAGCCAAGGTGAGTTACAAGTCCGATGCAGAACGAGAAGAATAGCTTCGGTCAATCGTCCAAAAATATATGGCGCTGATCGTCGAATTGAACATTGCGACTGACCGTCTGTATATAGTCGCATTTCAGCTGTTCGAATTGTTCAAAACATTTGCCCTATCCTACAAGCACATTGGTTTCCGCGAGGAAAACGAGTGGCGCATCATATTACTTTCGGAACGTGATCGGGACGGTGTGTTCAAAGACTCCTATCACTATCACATCGGGCCAAGAGGCGTAGAGCCGAAGCTCAAGTTCAAGATCAAGCCGCTGGCAATCCCGAACAGCAATCAAGCGTGGACGTTCTACAGTATATTGGATCGCATCATTCTTGGGCCGAGCGTATCGAGCCCTCTCGCCAAAGCGAGCATCAATCGTATGCTGCAGGCGGTCGGAAAGCCGGATTTCGTCAGCAAGGTTGTCGCGTCGACAATCCCGCTGAGGCCGGGTCAATAACGCCCTCGCCCATGGCCAGGACCAGTCTTCGGCTATCCGGGCTCAGCTTGTAGCCCTGCCCCCACACGGTCTCGACATCGACACCGAAGCGCTTCAGCTTTTTGCGCATTTTGCACACGAACACATCCACGATCTTCGTCTCGGGGATTTCGTCGTCGTGGATCCGCTCATTGTATAGGGCCGCCATGATTTGCGGCTTATGGACCATATCCCGCGTGAGAAGGACACCGAGCACTCGAGCCTCACTGCCGGTCAGCCGGAGCATCAGCGGCGCGTCGATCGTCATGCCAAAAGCTTCCTCAAGCTGACGAATGCGCTCTTTGGCGAGTTCCAGTTCGCTCTCTAGGACGTCGATTCGGGCCTGGAGGTCCGGCATCGCTATTTCTTCGAGGGCAAGGATTTCACCCATGCCACAGCGACGGCTCGCCACAGCGGGCCTGGCACCGTCTTACGGATCCCTTCGCCTGCGCTCACCCACCCCGTCGGGGTACGTGAGCGAATGACGGTCGCCAGGTCATAGGCATCGATCTCCCGACCACCGCTATCGTCGCATCAGAAGGCCATCCTACGGCAGCATCTTGAGTCGTGGCGTGGCCAGCCGTTCAGCGATGTTGAGTTTGGCACGTTCGAACTCAGCAAGCTGATCGGTGTCAACTGTCTGCTCAACATTGTCCACGAAGCCAAGAACGGCACGACCTACGCCAATATTGCCAGCATCGGCGCCCTCCCGAAAGCGCTGAACATGCCTCGGACGCGGGACATGATTAATAAGCCGGTCAATTTCGATTTAGGAAAGTTCGACAAGGCTATTTACGACGGCCTGTCCGACAGCCTGAAAGCGATCATTGCCAAGTCGCCTGAGTATCAGCAGCTCATGGGATCTCATAAGGTCGAGCAACACATGCCGGATGACAACGGCGTCAGTGCCATTGGCTACGATGACGATATCCCGTTCTGACCCATGCGAACCGAACTACTGCTCATGAAGGACGGTAGCCGCCTGGCCCCTTGCGATCCGATTAGCGCCGAGATCGTCGAGGGGCTTGAGCGCGGCAAACAGTATCGGGCGCTGCTCAACAATCCCCGCAATCCCCGCCACCATCGGCTGGTGATGGCCTTCCTGTCGCTCTGCTGAAAGAACCAAACGCAAGGAGTGTTCGCCACCCAGGATCAGTTGCTCGCCGCCGTGAAAGTGGATACCGGCCTACGCCGCACCGTCACGTCATTCACCGGTTTACCGTTCATCATGCCCGATTCTATTTCGTTCGCGGCCATGCCCCAGGACGCCATTCAGCAAATGGTGGAGCGAGAAGGTTGTACCACTGGCAACCATCAGCATCCTCCCCGGCATGGCGGAGAACGACCTCAAGCGTGAGATCGAGGCGATCTTGGACAACTATGGCTGACCACTGGGCTGGATGGATGATCTTGATCGCCGCCTTCAACTTCTCCAACGTAACCTTGCCGAACCCGGCGGACTAGTCCTGAAAGTCCCGATCCAAAACCGCAGGCCATACGTATGCTGTCTTATGATATCCCATCACGAGCTTTGCCGAGGTGACGACGCGGTTATTGGTAGGAATATTATCGTAAAACGTGGCGTAATAACCAGCTTATACATGAAATGGGCATGCTGCCACATCACCTAAGTTCTCGAGACAGGTCTGCAATGTTGTCCATTCCCACTTACCAACGTGCTGCCCTTAGATCGCGCCGGTAGTAGGAGGTGGCCATGACGGAGTTGAGCAGCGCACCCAGCAATGACCTTAGCAGCCAGGTTGTCCGACTCGCGGTAAGCGAGGTGGACAAGGCCAGCAATCTTTTCTCGACGTTCAACAACGACTTCGAGGAGCGGCTGGCCGAGGTTCGCGGCCGCATCGCCAAGCTGGACGCCATCAAGGCCATTCTGGATGGAACGCATCCCGTCGCCGGCAACAGCCGCCAGGGCGTAACCAACGCTGCAACCCGTGCGGCCAAGGGCGAGGCATCCGCAAAGGTGCTCGAGCTGATCCGCGCCGCCGGCAGCGACGGCCTGACCCGTGCCGAGCTGATCGACCGCATGGGCGTCAAAGGCCAGAAGGTGGGCGAATCGTCGATCTCGAACGCCCTCGTGCAGCTGGAGAAGTCCGGCAGCGTCGTCCACACGCCTGAGGATGGCAAATACCGCGCATCTGCCTGATCCGGCGGCCCGCGCGAGTCGCAGTTGGCGGGGGCTGATCTTTTTCGGGAGCGATCCCCGCGAAGGTCGCCCTGCCCCGGCTGATCTTTATCGGGTTGGGCTGATCTATGCCGGGCTGCCCACTGATCTTTGTCGGAGAGGCGCTGGAAGTGACGATGTCGCAGAATCAGCAACTTAGCCGTGTCACCCACAGATATCTGTCGGGCCTCACTAGTCTAAGAACTCTAATATCTCTCACTAATAGCGGCCCCGCCCCGACAAAGATCAGTATGACAGGGTTGGCGGAGAAGGGCAGTTTGCTGACAAGCAAGGAATCGGTAGATCGTGGCCAAAGTGCACAACCTGCTGCTGACGTTAGGCAAGGAAGCGGCAATCCAGACGGATATCGCCCGCAGCGTCGTGGAGGCAGCGGCAGGCTACCTCAGTTCCGAGGATACTGACATCGGCTACCTGTTCAGCGGGTGGGCCCAGGCCGCCCTGCCCCATCGCAGGCTACCCGACGATCAGGCCTGGCAGGTGACGACGGACCGGGTGACGCTGATTGTCCAACCCGGCTTGCGTCCTGGCGCTGACGGGCAGCCGACCTCCGTGGGGGTTCCCTATGGCTCCCGCGCGCGGCTGATCCTGCTCTACCTGCAAACCGAGGCCGTCCGCACCAATAACCGCCAAATCGAGCTGGGCGGGTCACTGCATGCGTGGTTGAAGCGTCTGGCCGTCCCCATCGGCGGCAAGCAGATGGCCGTCGTGCGTGACCAAGCCGAGCGCCTTTCCCGTTGTCGGCTATCTTTCCAGATCAAACAGGGGAACCGCACCGGCCTGTTGAACCAGCATATCCTCGATACCAGCATGTTCATCGAGGATGACAAGGCGCAGGGCGCATTGTTTGTCGAAACCGCCAGCCTCTCGCAGTCATTCTTCGATGAACTCAAGAAGCATCCAGTGCCTGTCGAGGAAGCGGCTGTTCGGCAAATCGCCAATAACTCCCTCGCCCTCGATGTTTATTGCTGGCTGGCATACCGGCTACACAGCCTCAATGCGCCGATTACCGTCACCTGGAAGGCTCTGCATGCCCAGTTCGGGCGGTCCGTGGCGCGGATCGACCACTTCAAGGATCATTTCCGCACGGTGCTGGCGCTCGCCACCAGCGTCTATCCGGAGGCGAAGGTGGAGGAGGCAGACAACGGGATCGGGGTCATTCTCAGCCCATCCAAGCCGCCCGTCGCCCCCCGCGCTTCGCGCCCTGGGCGGCTGCACTCCCGATAAAGATCAGCCTCCCGACAGAGATCAGGCCCACTCTGAAGCCTAGAACGCAAGGCTTCTTAGGTCAGCCTCTCCCGAAAAAGATCAGTCCCTTTCCCTGCCCCGTTGTCAGCGGTAATCGACATGAAGCTCCTCAACGAGATCACTGAACTCAGCACCAGCAACGACACAGCCCTATCCGTAGTGCTGCGAAAGCTGCTCGTCCTCTCCTACGAACTCAAGAATGATCGGTTGGCGAATTGGGCAAGCGCCGAATTGGACGGTTACGACAATGGCCAAGATGTTCCCGACTATCGTCTGATTAGGTCTGGCGCCCGCGGCACATTCAGCGGGCCGTTCAACGCCGGCATCAAAAACATGTCGCTGCCGTCGCTGAACCTCGCGAGGGAACACCGGCATTGGGCGGAGGAAGTTAGGGTAGGTCAGGGTATCGCGGCCATTGAGGCAAGCGCCGCCGCTAACGGCGGCAGGCGTCCATGGCCCGCCGATCTCATCTCGCTATATCAACAATCATTCATACAGGGTTACGCCTTGGTTGAGGCGTGGCAGGATATGCCTGGCTCGGTATTTGTCGGTATCCTTGCCACCGTACGCAACCGAGCCCTGCGCTTTGCCCTCGAGTTACGCCGAGAACTCGGGCAAGCCGACGACGACATCACGACTATTCCTCCCGCAAAGGTCGACCAGAACGTGACTAACTACATTTACGGCGGCAACAACGTCATCGGCGGCACCAGCCATCGTTTCAACCAGGTCGGCACTATCTCGGTCGGCAAAGGCGATACAGTTGCCCTGACGGCCGCGCTGTCGAGCCTTGGATTCACGGTGCCGGAGATTTCTGAGTTGCACCAGGCAGCAACACAGGATCAGGCTGAGGCAGCGCCCGGCATCGGGCGTCGGGTAACCGGCTGGCTCGCCAAGATCGGAACCGCCGTTGGCACAGCCGGCCTGTCAGTGGCCGCAGACGTTGCCAAAACAGAGGCGACGAGCGCGATATTGGGCTATCTCGGCCTGAAATGATGGTTTCGGCAGACCCCTCTGCCCTACTGACACCGTTCAGTTCTTGTGGCCGAAATACGCAATAATGTTGCCCACATTCGTATTGTGTCGTGCCGGGACACTGTACTAGGTTCGAGGAACAAAGAAGAAAAGTCCTAACCCGTTTCCCGGCTAGCCCATGCCCACCCTTGCAAACGAAGCCTGGTCCGACATCACCGTCGCCAACGAGATCATCCGCACCCGCATCGGTCGCGTCCGCTGTGCCCTGCCAACAGCTCGGCAGCGCGCTTACAGCGAACGGCCAGCGCCATCTGAGGCTTATGCGGGCATTCGGCGGCTATTGGGACTTTGGCACCGTCAAGGCGGCTGCCGAGGGGGAAATCCAGCACCTGGCAGCAATCGCCAACATCCGGGCAGACATGCCCCGGCTATGGAGAGCGTGGCGGCAAGCAGAGGCAGTCTGATCCCTGCATCATAGGATCAGGCATCACGGCATACGCGCATACACCTACGGGCAGAAAGAAGAAGATCATGACCCTGTCCCCCACCCAGATCGAGCTGTTCGCGTACCAGCTTGAGGTCAGGCGCGAACTGGTCATCTCGCTCGAATACGCCCGCGAGTTGCTGCGCGGGTATAACCCCGGCATTCCGGACAAACGTCAATCGCCGCTTCCCCTGCCCTACCGGCCAGATCATCGAAACCCGGCATCCGAGATTATCAGCATGCGGGTATCACAGGATGCTGGCATCTATTCACCCGGCTGTGGCCAAGCTGGAAGCATCGCTTGCGGCCCTGTGCGACAGCGACCGGCTCCTGCGCGAGTTCATGGTGCGGACGAGCATGGGCACGTCTCTGGCTGACATTCACCGGGACGCACAGGAGACAGCCTCTGCCGTTAGGGCGATTTCGCAGACGGCGCTGTATGACGTGAAGCAGGGATCATAGGATAGGAGGAAGATATTTAGTTCAGCGGCGCCGATGAAGGAATTGAGGGCGCACCATGGGCTAGAAGTGTGGATAAGGGTCGCTATCCGTCCACTGCCATGTTGGGGCGTTGAGTTGCTGGTTCGCGACCAGCCAGTAGAGCCGGTATCAAGCCCGGCCCGCTGAACTAAGCATCAGACGATCAAATGATCCTATGATGCCGGAAAGATTGGATGCTGGCGGAATTAAGCCGAATACACCAGGGTCGCGGAAAGCGGGTGTTGCAGCCCCATACGCGAGCCCTCCTACATCCAAGGCATGCAGAGGGCGTCTCCCACGCGGGGAGGGGAGGCATTATACGGCGAAAGCGCCTAGGCTTCGGGGCTGCGGCCCTGACGATCTGCAGCTCATCCAGCCAAGACGGCCGGCCAGTCCGGCCTCTCTGCCACTATCATCGCATCATAGGATGCTATGATAGTGTTATACTGGTCTGCCGTGCCTTTGCCTCATGAGAATGCCACGAGCGGAAAAACCGCCATCGGGGAAATCCAGAAACTCCTGCGCCGGTTCGGCGCGTCGAGCTTCGGCCTCATGGAGGACTTCGCGACCGGTGAAGTTATCGCCCAATTTACTTGGCATGACCGCCGCGTGACGATCAAAGCCAGCGCCAAGGGCTATGCAGCCGCCTGGCTGCGCGAGCATCCATGGTCGAGCCGTACGCGGAAGACCCGGATCGATCACGAGCGGGCTGCGCTGAAGCAGGCACAGCTGTCGGTTTATTCGATCTGCGCGACTGGATCAAAGGCCAGGTCACCGCCGTCGAAGTGGGCATGCTCTCGTTCAATGGAGCATTTCTCGGCCAAATCCTATTGGGTAACGGCGAGACCGTGCTCAAACGTGTCGAGCGATCGGATATGGTCGCCCTACCCTCGCCGGATAAGACCAGCATCGCAGCATCATAGGACGCCATGACCATAGCATCATGGTGTTTTGGCGAACTTAGGCCCCTGCGATATGGCGCGCTGTTGGTCGATCCCCCCTGGGCCTTCGCCAAATACAGCGCCAAGGGCGAGGCCAAGAACACGAACGCGCACTATAGCTGCATGCACCTCAACGCCATCAATGCGCTGCCGGTTCACCAGCTGGCGGCATCCGACTGCGCGCTGATCATGTGGGCAACCGCGCCGATGCTCCCACAGGCCATCGACACGATGCGCGCCTGGGGTTTTACCTTCAAATCAGCCGGGGCATGGGCCAAGCAGTCCAGCACTGGCCGAAAGTGGGCGTTCGGCACCGGATACTGCTACCGCAGCGCGGCCGAGTTCTTCCTCCTGGGCACCATCGGCAAGCCGCGCCAGCAGGTCAGGAACGTCCGCAACCTGATCGTGGCGCCGATAAGTGAGCATTCGCGGAAGCCAGAACAGATGCGGCAGGGCGGCACCTGTCATGCGACGCATCATCGCAGACATTCATGCGGGAGATCCCGCAATGCTGGCTGACCGGCCATGCGGCCGGGGCAGCGGCGGCGCTTGCCGCCAATGGCGGGGTCAACCCGGACCAGGTCGCCATAGGGCAACTGCAAGAAACATTGCTCCGGCAGGGCGCGCACATTCGCACCACAGTCGAGCGCGATTTCCAGCGGCCCGAGGAAATGCCAGCCGCAGTCTAGTCTTTTCGGCCAATAACGAACAACGAGGAACAGTCCATGCCAATGAGTTACACCGTTTCCGAGATCGTGGAGCGGCAAGGGTTCAGCGGGCCGGTGCTGAAGATCATTGGGTTGTGCTTCCTGCTCCTGGTCTGCGACTCCTACG
>CAXTWC010000092.1:0-20231 GCA_964247805.1 uncultured Acetobacteraceae bacterium
GGCCGATGGTAGTTTCGCTGAGCGAGGCATCCTGTTTAAGCACGCTGGGCAGCCAGATGATGAAGCCGAGAAAGCCGATATTCCACAGGAAGATGGCGATAGTGAACAGCAGAATGGGGCGGCGGCGCATCTGCCGTAAGGCGGTGGTCGTGGGATCGGTCGGCAGAACTATTTCGGGTTCGGCAGCCAGGCGAGCTTCAAGGGTGGCGCGCTCGGCGGCGCTGAGCCATCTGGCGGTCGCGGGAGACTCCGCAACACCCCAGAGCCAGACGAACAGCCACACGATGGGAAACAGGCCCTCGACGATGAAGAGCGTGCGCCAGTCGTAGTGTTGTAGGGTGTAGCCGGCGACAGGGCCGCTGACGAGGGCGGCGAGCGGGTAGGCAAGCTGCCAGACGCCATTGGCGCGGGCGCGTTCGGACGGCGCGAACCACGGCGACTGATGTGGGATCTGTTAAAGATCTAAATTAACGCGCCATTTCCCACAAGCAATTGCCTCGCCGCGTCTTGTGCGCAATGCCACTCGAGTTGCCTTGAACTTCTTCCAAGCGGATCGTCAGCTACCGCCAATGCAAAAGGCACCCAACTCGCCCATCAGCGCCCGACGCTTCTCCAGCAGGTCTGACCGCTGATAGGCCGCCTCGACTTTATCGGACACCGCGTGCGCCATGGCCGCCCCGATGATCTCCCGCTGGTAGGCCGTTGCTCGCTGGCCCACACTCGGAAGGTCGACCGGAAGCCGTGCGGCGTAATCGGTTCGCCTATCTGACCGTCCCGCCACGGTGACGGGCGCCCGCGCCAGATTATCGTCCGATCAAAAGTAGAAGCATTAGACGCCGTCGGCGTTCCGGCTCTGCAGAGTTCCCTCGCACCGCTCGGGTCCGCAGAGCGGCTTCGAACGGCGCCCGACTGTGTTCGCGATTGCATGGCTCCCCGCCAAGGGGATCGCTACAACACGTCGCCGTTCACACAGGCGATAAGCCGCATACCACCTGAGATGAAGCCCCACTGAAGCCCCGGCACTTTGGCCGACGATCAATGGGGGTGCCGGACTGGCTACAAGCCACTGAAAAGAAATGGTGGGTGATGTTGGGTTCGAACCAACGACCCGCTGATTAAGAGTCAGCTGCTCTACCAACTGAGCTAATCACCCGCGCCGGGCTGTATAGCCATACCCTCGCAGAATGAAAACCCCTCTCGGGCAATGCGACGCCGCTATGTCCCTTGCGCGGGGCTGCTTACGTGTGTTTGCTCAAGGCAACCGGCTTGGGGAAGATTCGTGGCGTATGCCCTGCAACAATTGATCAACGGCATCACGCTGGGGATGATCTACGGGCTGATCGCCGTCGGCTACACCATGGTCTACGGCATCATCGGCATGATCAACTTCGCCCACGGCGACGTGTTCATGGTCGGCGCCTTCCTGTCGCTCATCTCGCTGCTGCTGCTCGCCCTGACCGGCATCACCGCCGTCCCGCTAGCCCTCGCCATCACGCTGGTGTTCGCCGCCGCCATCGCCGGGCTGTATGGCTGGACCATCGAGCGCGTCGCATACCGCCCCCTGCGCGGCTCCTTCCGCCTCGCGCCACTGATCAGCGCGATCGGCATGTCGCTGGTGCTGCAGAACTTCACCCAGATCGCCCAGGGCGCCAACGTGAAACCCATGGCGCCGCTGGTGCCGGGCGGGCTGCAACTGTTCACCGAGGGCGGGTTCGCCGTGCAGGTGACCTACATGCAGATCGCCATCGTGGTCACCACCCTCGTCGTGCTGGCAGTGTTCACCTGGCTGGTCACCAAGACGCCGCTCGGCCGGGCCATGCGGGCCTGCGAACAGGACATTCGCATGGCCGGGCTGCTCGGGATCGACACCGACCGCACGATCAGCCTCACCTTCGTCATCGGGGCCGCCCTGGCTGCCGTCGCCGGGCTCATGTTCCTGCTGTATTACGGCGTGATCGACTTCTACAGCGGCTTCATACCCGGCGTGAAAGCCTTCACGGCAGCCGTACTCGGCGGCATCGGTTCGCTGCCCGGCGCCGTGCTGGGCGGGCTGCTGATCGGGCTGATCGAGGTGTTCTGGTCCGCCTACGCCTCGGGCCAGTACAAGGACGTGGCGGCATTTTCCATCCTGATCATCGTGTTGATCTTCATGCCCACCGGGTTGCTCGGCCGCGCCGACGTGGAGAAGGTGTGATGAGCCGCGCCCTGCGCCAAGCCGGCTGGGCGGCCCTGGTCGCGTTCGGGCTGTTCACCCCGATGGTCGGGCTGAAGATGAACCCGGGGCCAACCTCCCTGGTGCTGCAGCCCCGCCCCTGGCTGGTGGCCATCCTGGTGGTGGCGGTATTCCTGCTGCGGTTCCTCGGCGTGCTGTGGTCCGGACGCTCCCGGCGCGAGGCTGTGGCCACCAACCGGCGCACGGCCGAGACACTGACCCGGCTCGGCCGCGTGGTCGCGCCGCTGCTGCTGCTGTTCGCCGCGACGCTGCCGCTGTTCGCCGGCCGGTACTACGTCGACCTCGGCGTGCTGGTGCTGACCTACATCATGCTGGGCTGGGGCCTGAACATCGTGGTCGGGCTCGCCGGCCTGCTGGACCTCGGCTACGTCGCCTTCTACGCGGTTGGCGCCTACTCCTTCGGGCTGCTCTCCACGACGTATGGGCTGGGGTTTTGGACCTGCCTGCCGCTGGCCGGTCTGCTGGCGGCGACCGCGGGCATGCTGCTGGGCTTCCCCGTGCTGCGCCTGCGGGGCGACTACCTGGCCATCGTGACGCTGGCGTTCGGCGAGATCATCCGCGTCGTGCTGATCAACTGGACCACGCTCACCAACGGTCCCAATGGCATCAACGACATTCCCCGCCCCACCCTGTTCGGCCTGAAGTTCAACGCCTCCGGCGACCCGGACACCTTCGCGAGCTTCTTCGGCATCGAGGCGAGCCCGGTCCAGCGCGTGATCTTCCTGTACTACGTCATCCTGGTGCTGGCCCTGCTGACCAACTGGGTCACCCTCCGCCTGCGCCGCCTGCCGCTCGGCCGCGCCTGGGAGGCCCTGCGCGAGGACGAGATCGCCTGCCGCTCGCTCGGCATCAACGTGACGGTGACGAAGCTCACCGCGTTCGCCATGGGCGCCATGTTCGGCGGGTTCGCCGGCGCGTTCTTCGCCACCCGCGAAGGTTTCATCAGCCCAGAAAGCTTCACCTTCATCGAATCCGCCATCGTGCTGGCCGTGGTCGTGCTGGGCGGGCTGGGCAGCCAGTTGGGCGTGGCGCTCGCCGCCGTGGTGATGATCGGCGGGCTGGAGATCCTGCGCGACTTCCTCAGCCAGTTGAACAACCAGCCCGGGTTTGCCTGGCTCGGCGCGGCGGTGGGCGATATCGGGCAATACCGGATGCTGATCTTCGGCCTGGCCCTGGTGGTGATGATGGTGCTGCGCCCCCGCGGCCTGGTCTCCGGCCGCACGCCGTCCGTGGTGCTGGGCGGCCAGAGGAAAGAAATAGCGGCCGAACTGGTGGCACAAGGCCGTGGCTGACCTCCTCCGGGTCGAGGCCCTGACCATGCGTTTCGGCGGGCTGACAGCGGTGAGCGATCTGTCGTTCACCGCGCATGCCGGGCAGATAACCTCCGTCATCGGCCCGAATGGCGCGGGCAAAACGACGGTGTTCAACTGCATTACCGGGTTCTACCGCCCGACCTCCGGGGCGCTTCGGCTGACGCACGCGGACGGCGCGGTGTTCGCGCTGGAGCACATGGCCGGCCACCGCATCGCCCGGCGCGCCCGGGTGGCCCGCACGTTCCAGAACATCCGCCTGTTCGCCGGCATGACGGTGCTGGAGAACCTGCTGGTGGCGCAGCACAACATGCTGATGCCCTCGGTGGCCGCCGGGTTGCTGGCCGTGTTCGGCCTGGGCGGACACCGCCGCGCCGAGCGCGCCGCCATCGATCGCGCCCGGCTGTGGCTGAATGCGATCGGCCTGATCAAACGGGCCGATGACCCGGCGGGCGCCCTGCCCTATGGCGACCAACGCCGGCTTGAAATCGCCCGCGCCATGTGCACCGGGCCGGTTCTGCTGTGCCTGGACGAACCAGCCGCCGGGCTGAACCCGCGCGAGAGTGACGAACTCTCTGCCCTGCTACGCCGCATCCGCGACGGCGGCATCGACACGCCCTGCTCGGTGCTGCTGATCGAGCACGACATGGGCGTGGTGATGCGCATTTCCGACCACGTCGTGGTGTTGGACCACGGCAAGAAGATCGCCGACGGCCCACCCGAAGCCGTCCGCTCCGACCCGGCGGTGATCGCCGCCTATCTCGGCGAGGGAGACGAGGACGAAGAGGAGGCCCCCGCGGCAGCTGTCGCATGACACTGTTGAGATTGCAGGGGGTCACCGCGTTCTACGGCGCAATCCAGGCGCTTCGTGGCGTGGACCTGCATGTCGAGCCCGGCGAGATCGTCACGCTGATCGGCGCCAACGGCGCGGGCAAGTCTACCCTGATGATGACGATCTGCGGCAGCCCGCGCGCCCGCAGCGGCACCATCACCTATGACGGCCGCGACATCACCCGCGAGCCGACGCACCTCATCATGCGCACCGGAATCGCCCAATCGCCGGAGGGCCGCCGCATCTTCGGCCGCATGACGGTGAACGAGAACCTACTGATGGGCGGCCAGGTCGCCGGCATGGTCGAGTTCGACCGCCTACGCGACCAGGCCTTCACCCTGTTCCCCCGGCTGAAGGAGCGGATGAGCCAGCGCGCCGGCACGCTCTCCGGCGGTGAACAGCAGATGCTGGCCATCGCCCGTGCGCTGATGACCCGGCCACGGCTGTTACTGCTGGACGAGCCCTCCCTCGGCCTGGCGCCGCTGGTCGTGCGGCAGATCTTCGGTGCGATCCGCGAGCTGAACCGTGACACGGGCCTCACGGTGCTGTTGGTGGAGCAGAACGCGTTCCAGGCGCTGCGGCTGGCGCATCGCGGGTACGTGCTGGTGAACGGGGCGATCACCATGGAAGGGCCGGGCCGCGAGCTGCTGGCCCGACCGGAGATCAAGGCGGCCTATCTCGAAGGCGGCCACTGACCCTCTGATCTAGACTGGCCTCTCCCCCGGGGAGAGGGTTGGGCGGAACAGCCCATGGTTCCGCTTGCGCAGCAAGTGGAGTGGCTGTGGAGGGGCCTAGCCGCCCGTTATGTCGGCGACAGTGTGCGCGAGCCCCCTCACCCCGGCCCTCTCCCCGAGGGAGAGGGAGAAGAATAGCTGACACAATTTGTCACGCTCCAGCCATCTCAGAAAAACTCGCGTGCCGTAGGTGAGGCAATTGTCCTGCCGTTCTGGATGGAGGTCGCGGAACCCGGAGTAAGCCGGGGATGACCAACTGTGTCAGCTATACCATTAAAAGGCAGAGATGATCAAATATTGGCGGATGCTCAAAACACGAGGCATGCGAGGCGTCACTGTTCTAGGCGATGTTCTTCGCCCGAATGCCGAGGGCGTTCCCGGCGGGGTGGATGGGCAGATTGCCTGGCTTCATCTCGCCTTGCGTTACCAGGTCCAAGCGGCCTGCGGGCTGGCACCGAAACTGCTCAGCCCGACCGAGTGCCCGACGTTGCACGGCTTGATCGCTGCCGAGCGCTCACCTGCGAACGCCGCTGGTTACTGGGCGGCGCGCCACGCAGCGCCCCTGCCCAACAGCCCGATCCGAGACTTGCTGGAAGAGCGACTGGCCGGTCAGTTCTGTATCGGATACGAGCTCCCGCCTTACCTGACCCTGCTGCTCGACGGTCTGCGCGTGCCATACCTCGACCTGCGCATCCATCCAGTCCGCTTTCTGGACGATCTGCTGTTCGCCGCCCATCCATCCGACTCGCGGATGGCCGCCCCGCTCGCCGACTGGGCGATGCCGCGCAGCCTGGCATGGAACGGCGCCGGGCTACATCAGGCGGCGGCCCGGTTGCAACCGACTGCACAAATCCACCCGGGCACGCTGCTCGTCATCGGCCAACGTCCGTCCGATGCGACGCAGGTCGCTGGCGGTGATTTCTTCAGCGCGGCGACGGTCCGTGACAAGCTCAAGCGCCTCTGCCCGGCCGAGGTGCCGGTCCTGCTGAAAGACCATCCCTCCAGGGAGCGGCACTCCCTAGTGACCGAGATGCGGGCAGTCCGGCCGGATGCGCGGTTTACCAACGAGGGCATTTACCGCCTGTTGGCCGACCCGGGCATCGGGCACGTGCTGACCGTCAACAGCAGCGTGGCCTACGAGGCAGCGTTCTTCGACAAGACGGTGACTACTCTACTCCCACTTCCGGTCCGGCTGGCGTGGCGCGGTGACGCGACCCGGCGCAAAGCCCACGTGACCATCGGCGACGCGTTCCTCAACACCGATTTCTGGCGAGGCGTGCTAACACCCTTTACCGAGGTCACGGCGAAAGACGGGTTTCGCCTGCCACCCCAGCGCAATCGCCTGCGCACTGCCCTAGGCGAGTTCTGGGGCTTTCGCGACGCCGATCATTTGCAGCAGGCCGCTTCCGGCGGCAGCCCGCCTGTTGCGGGAACCCGGCGCCGTCCGGTTGGGCTCAGCCTCGAGCTTGCCCGGCCTTGACGATGCCCTTACTCCGCCGCGCGGATCTGCGGCGCTCCCGCCAGCTGCGTTGCCACCAGTTGCGCGAAACGCCCGCCCCGCTGCACCAAAGCGTCGAACCGGCCACGCTCCACGACTTCGCCACCGTCGAACACCAGGATCTCGTCGGCGTCGCGGACGGTGGATAGGCGATGGGCGATGATGAAGGTCGTCCGCCCCTCCATCAGTTTCTGCATGGCGCGCGACACCCGCGCCTCGGTCGCCGCATCCAGCGCGCTGGTGGCCTCGTCGAGGATCAAGATCGGCGGGTTCTTCAGCAGAGCACGCGCGATCGCCAGGCGCTGGCGCTTACCGCCGGACAGGGTGGCGCCGCGTTCGCCCACCAACGTCTCGTAGCCCTGCGGCTGGCGCAGGATGAAGTCGTGCGCGTCGGCCAGGCGGCAGGCTTGTTCCACCTGCTCGTCGGTCGCTTCCGGGCTGCCAATCCGCAGGTTGTCGCGAATAGAGCGGTTGAACAGCATGCTCTCCTGGAACACCACGCCCACCGATTTCCGCAGGCTCTCGAGCGTCACGTGGCGGATATCCTGCCCGTCGATCGCGACGCGGCCGGCCGTGGGGTCCCATAGCCTCTGCAGCAGGTTCATCGCCGTGCTCTTACCGGCGCCGGTGGAACCCACCAGGGCCACCACACTGCCGGGCTGCGCCACGAACGACACGTCGGACAGGATCGGCGGGCCGCCCGGATAAGCGAAGGAGACAGCCTCGAACGCCACTTCGCCCTTGGGCACTTCCAGCTCGACGGAGTCAGGCTGCTCCGGCACCGACGTCTTGGCGTCGAGCACGCCGAAATACTCCTCCAACCCCGGAAGCTGCAGTAACAAGCGGGCGGCAAACTGCATGGCCGACTCGAGCCGGCTAATCAGCAGGTTGGCGAACCCCATGAAGGTCACGATCTCGGCGATGCTGGCCTGGCCGTTCACGTGCAGGATGGTGCCGATCAGCACGATCACGATCACGGCGATGGTCGACGCGCCGCGGGTCAGCACGTTGACCACGGCCCACCAGTTCAGCACCGGGAACTGGTGCGCGATTACGTCGTCGGCGATCTGGCCGAAACGCCGGGTCTCCGCGGCCAGCCGGCTGAAGGATTGCACCACGACCACGTTGGCCAGCGCATCCTGGACGGTGCCGGCGAGGCTCGACTGGAACGATTCGGCCCGCTTCTGCCCCGCCTCGGTGCGGTTGATGACGACGATCGTCACGCTGCAGAACACGACGACCAGTACGATCAGCACCAGCGACAACTGCCAGTTCAGCAGCAGCGTCAGCGGCAACAAAACCAGCAGCGCCACATAGGTCGCCAACTGCTCGCGGAAGAACGTCAGCCAAACGGAGAACATCGAGTCCGCACCGGACAGCATGACCTTCATCAGCCGCCCGGAATGCGCCTCGCCATGAAAGGACAGCGGCAGCGACAGGACATGGCTGAAATAGCGGCTCATCGCCTGTAGCCGGTTGCGGTGCGCCATCCGCTCCGCATGGATGACGGTGGCGATATTGGCGCCGATCGAGACCGCGGCAATCACGACCCAGAAGCCGATCAGCATCGCCGCCCGCGTCCACAGCACGCTGCGCGGGATGGTATCGGAGGCGGACAGCAAGCCGATCACCCGGCCGAACAGCACCGGGTCGAGGAACTGCAGGCCCGCAAGCACGATGTTGGCCAAACCCAGCACGAGCGCGAGGCGCTTGTCGCCCCCGAGCATGGAGAGTACGCGGCGATAGGCGTTGAGAATGCGCATGCGGCGTACACCGTGGAGGGAAGTCGAACCGCGGGAAGCTGTAGAGGCTGATCTTGGCGGGATAAGGGCAGGGCGAACGAATTATGGCGTGGCTAGATCATTTCAGCATGGAATGGTTGAGAAGGCGTTACGAACTCCTCCTGCGCCGCCACCGTCAGCAATTCACGCGACCCGGCCTCCAGCGTGCGGCGCAGCAGGCCGAAGGTCGCACTCGCCGCCGCCGAGAGTGCTATCGGTGTGCTGCGCGTCCGCAGCGTGTGGAACAGGAACAAGGCCGCGATCGTGTCACCGGTCCCGTTCGCGGACAGCGGCAATTTCGGCGTTCGCAGCCGCCACGCACCCGCCTCCGCCACGGCCAGCAGGTCGATTGCGTCGTCCGGCGTGTCCGCCACGGCCAGGCTGGTCACCAGAACGCACGCACCCGGCCGCATGGTGGCACGCAGCGTGGCGGCGGCCGTCCTCGCGTCGGCGAGCGTGCGGACGGTGCGCCCCGTCAGCTGCTCGAGTTCGAACTGGTTCGGGGTCGCAAGGTCGGCCAGCTTGAGGCAGTGATCGCGCAGCAAGGCGGGGATGGCGGGCTGGACATAGACACCGGGGCCGGTGTCGCCGATCACCGGGTCGCAGCAATAGAGTGCCGCCGGGTTCGCCGAGCGGACCGTGGCCACGGCGTGCAGCACCGCCTCGCCGACCGCCGGGTCACCCAGGTAGCCGCTGAGCACGGCGACGCATTGGCCCAGCACGCCGCGGGCGGCGATCCCGTCGACGACGTCGCGCACCTGGGCGCCGGTGAACACCTGTCCCGTGCGATGCCCGTAACCTGGGTGGTTGGAGAATTGCACCGTGTTGACCGGCCAGACCTCCATGCCGAGGCGCTGGAGTGGGAAGACGGCCGCACTATTGCCGACATGGCCATACGCGACGGCCGACTGTATCGATAGGATCGCGCCTGCCACCGAACCATCCTTCCTTGAAGCGGCCACGGGATTGCCGCATTGCCGGCGCTTTGAGGCGCCATACGAACCCGAACCGGAATGCGGCGTTGGGCCGGCATCCGGTTCAACAACAGGACTAACCCTCATGTCCATCCGCTTGACCATGATGCCGGCCTTGGTCGCCGGCCTGCTCGCCGCCACGCCACTGATGGCCCAGACCACCGCTGCGACGGCTCCGGCCTCGAAGGCCACGCCCGCGGCCGCGGCGACCCCGGCCCCTGCCGCGACCACTCGTCGGGACACCATGGTGGACCGGCGGATCACCCAGCTGCACAGCCAGCTGAAGATCACCCCGGCGCAGCAGAAGCCGTTCGACGACTTCGCCCAGGCGATGCGGGACAACGCGCAGCGGATGGATCAGCTGGTCAACGAGCACCAGACCATGTCCCCCACGGCGACGGCGGTCGATCAGATGAAGTCGTACAGCGACATGGCGCAGGCCCATGCCGAAGAGGTATCGCACCTGATCGGGCCGTTCAGCGCGTTGTATGACGCTCTGTCGCCGGATCAGAAGAAGATGGCCGACCAGAGCTTCCGCCAGTTCGCGAACGGCCCGCGCGGCACCCGCGCGGCGGCTTCGCGCAGCTAAGCGAGCCGGTGTTAACTGGGCGGCAACTTTCCAGTGGGATAGTTGCCGCCTTGCGAAGGCCGCCCTATACGACGCGCTTCGCCCCGCCGGTCGGCATCGGCACGGGCCATTCTTGGAGAGTGCAGATGAAGAGCGGCGTCCATCCGGACTACCACGACATCAAGATCATCATGACGGACGGGACGGAGTTCACCACCCGCTCGACGATGGGCAAGGCGGGCGACACGCTGCGGCTGGACATCGATCCGAAGTCGCATCCGGCCTGGACCGGCGTGCAGCGCATGATGGACACCGGTGGCCAGGTGGCGAAGTTCAACAAGCGCTTCGCTGGGTTGGGCAAGCGCTAGGCGCTCTTTCACAAGCGTGTGAATCGAACGGTCGTCCTTGAACCCAGGGCGGCCGTTTTCTATTTATGGGTTGTTCGCGGTGCCCATTCGGGGTCGCGGAGACTACCAGGGTCGGCCCACTCGGGCGGCCTGACGGCTGTAACCTTGCTTTTGTAGAGGGTTTGATATGACGACCTATGATCTATCGCCACTTTTCCGTACCGCCATCGGTTTCGACCGGATGGCTCGGCTGATCGACACGGCGCAGGATACCGCGTCAGCTCCCAGCTACCCACCCTATAATATCGCCAAGACTGGTGAGAATGCCTATCGCCTGACCATGGCCGTCGCCGGCTTCGGGCAGGACGATCTGGAGATCACCGTCCGCGAGAACCAGTTGATCGTGTCTGGCAAGGTGAAGGACGAGACGTCCGGCGAATTGCTGTATCGCGGCATCGCCGGTCGGGCGTTCGAGCGCCGGTTTGCACTGGCCGACCACATCGTGGTCGACGGCGCCGACCTACAGAACGGTCTGCTGCACGTCGCCCTGAAGCGCGTCGTGCCGGAGGCGTTGAAGCCCCGTCGCATCTCGATCGGCGGCGTGCAGCCCGAGGCGGTTCTGCCCACCATCGCTAACGACAGTGAGGGCGCTGCTGCAGCCGCCGCGTAACGAGCGACGGTCTCAACTTGGAGGGGGCCGGGAGACCGGTCCCCTCTGTTCAGGCGCGAAAATAACGTTCTGCGTCGCCGCGGTGTCCCTCCTTGCGCGAAATAGCGGCCTCGGCGCGGGCAATCTCGACCTGTAATTCCGCAATGTAGTCGCGTAATTCAGCAACCCCGAGCGGATCGAGCGGCAGTGGGGTAACCCGGCGGAGTGGCGGCTTAGGTTCGTCCTCGTCCCACATTTCATTCCTGTCCTGCGCTTTTCACGCGGAAAGGTGGCGCAACTGCCCTTGACCGGCAAGGTGGCAGAACCCCATATCGATTGGTGTGTTGGGCCGCTCGAGCGCGCCTCCCTGATGGAGCCGCCGCGCCGCGGCCGGAGAGCGTCTAATGAGCCTGCCCCTGATGCCGAAAGCCACCGCCGTGTGGCTGATCGACAAGACCGCGCTGACGTTTACTCAGATTGCCGATTTTTGCGGCATGCATCCGCTCGAGGTGCAGGCAATTGCGGATGGCGAGGTCGCTCAGGGTATTGTCGGCTACGACCCGGTGACCAACCTGCAAGTGACGGCGGCAGAAATCGCACGCTGCGAGAAAGATGCCGAGGCGCGGCTCAAGTTGCTGCCCCCTGCCAATCCCGCGCCGAAAAAAGGCCGCGGCGCACGCTATACGCCAGTTGCCAAGCGAAACGACCGGCCGGATGCGATCGCATTCCTGCTGCGAAATTTTCCGCAATTGTCCGAGGCGCAGGTCGTCAAGCTGCTTGGGACGACAAAGGACACGATCCAGAAGGTTCGCGAGCGTAGCCACTGGAACAGCACCAATATCAAGCCGCGTGACCCGGTCATCCTGGGCCTGTGTAGCCAGACCGACCTCAACGCGATGGTCAACGCAGCCAACGATCGGCTGATCCGCGAGGGTAAGCAGGTGCCAGTTCCGATGCGGATCGAGACCGAGGAAGCAGCCTGATCGGCAAAGTCGGATGCCCGGCCGTCGAGACCGGGCATCGATACTAGATCACGCTCGATGCGCTAACCGCTCCATCTCGTCCTTGAGCCGGAGCTTTTCGCCTTTGAGCTTCATGAGTGCATCAGGATCCGGCTTAGGCCGGTGATCCTCCTCCGAGATCCGCGCATCCAGCGCGTGGTGACGGTCCTTCAAGCTGTCGATCCGGGATTGCAGGCTCATGTATCCTCCTTGCGTCGGAACTCCATGGCGCTCATTGCGCCACCCTAAAGCCTAACGCCGCCGACATTGAAAAAGCTAGCGATTTTGTATTTACCGCAATGCGGCAAGTGGTCAGCCCAACAAGCCCATGCTAAAGCGCCGGAATGCTGACCGACCGCGATTCATTGCTGCGAAAGCTTCATGAACTACGCAGCGAACATCGGGACCTCGATACGGTGATCGCACGTCTTTCCGATGGCGGGCTGGATCAATTGCACTTGCAGCGTCTTAAAAAGCGCAAGTTGTTACTGAAGGACGAAGTGGCCTGGCTGGAGAGCCGCCTCATCCCGGACAACATCGCCTGATGCCGGCGCCCAGGGTTGGCGCGATGGTTAGCGTAATCATGGGCAGCCAGTCGGACTGGGCGACCTTGCGTCACGCCGCTGATACGCTCGCCGCGCTCGACATCGCACACGAAACCCGCATCGTTTCCGCCCATCGTACACCCGATCGGCTAGCGACGTATGCCAAGGAGGCAGCATCGCGCGGCATCGGCGTGATCATCGCCGGGGCTGGCGGTGCGGCTCACCTGCCCGGCATGTGCGCGGCATGGACCACACTTCCGGTGCTGGGCGTTCCGGTCGAGAGCCAGGCGCTGAAGGGCATGGATAGCCTGCTCTCCATCGTGCAGATGCCGGCGGGCATCCCCGTGGGCACGTTGGCGATCGGCCGGGCGGGTGCAGTGAATGCGGCATTGCTCGCCGGGTCGATCCTGGCCTTGTCGGACCCGGCGTTGGCCGGCCGGCTCGCCGCCCACCGGGCCGCTCAGACCGCCGCCGTCGCCGAACAACCGGCCGATTGATGGACGGCCCGCTCCCGCCCAACGCCACCATCGGCATCGTGGGCGGCGGCCAACTCGGGCGCATGTCCGCCATGGCAGCGGCGCGGCTCGGCTATCGCTGCCACATCCTGACGCCCGAGACCGACAGCCCGGCGTCCCAAGTCTCCGCACGCACTTTCCAAGGTGACTACGAGGATCCGGCCCTGTTGCGCGCCTTCGCCGAGTCCGTGGACGTGATCACCTTCGAGTTCGAGAACGTCAGCGCCGAAGGGTTGGACCTGCTGGCATCGATCCGCCCGGTCCGGCCCTCCCCCTCGGTGCTGCGCATCAGCCAAGACCGGTGCGTGGAGAAAGGCTTCCTGAACGAGGCCGGGGTAGCGACCGCGTCTTGGGTTGCCATCCGCAGCCGGGCGGACTTGCACGCTTCGGTGGCGCGGGTCGGGCTGCCAGGCCTGCTGAAAACGACGCGGGGCGGCTACGACGGCAAAGGCCAGGCGTCCTTGCGCAGCGTGTCGGACCTGAACACGGTCTGGGAGACGCTGGAGCCGAAACCGTTGATCCTGGAAAGCTTCGTCGTTTTCGAGCGGGAGGTCAGCGTCATCGTCGCCCGCGGTCTGGACGGCACAGCAGTCGCGTTCGACCCGGTGGAGAACCGCCACCAAGATGGCATCCTGTCCCAAACGCACGCCCCGGCTCCCATCCCGCTCGACGTCGCCCAGCGGGCGACGGCTATCGCGTTGAAGGTTGCGGTGGCGCTCGATCTGGTCGGATTGCTGGCGGTGGAAATGTTCATCGGCCCGGACGGCGCCGTATTGGTGAACGAAATCGCACCGCGGCCGCACAATTCGGGCCATTGGACGATCGATGCCTGTCCGGCGAGCCAATTCGAGATGCATGTGCGAGCGGTTGCCGGGCTGCCGCTGCTGCCAGCGGTGCGGCATTCGGATGCGGTGATGATCAACCTGATCGGCCCCGACGAAGTGGCGCAATGGCCCGCGATCGTGGCGACGCCGGGCCTGGTGCCACATCTATACGGCAAGGCGGAAGCCCGGCCCGGCCGCAAGATGGGCCATGTGACCAAACTCTACCCGCTCGGAACCCTAAACGGCGCCCCGCCAGGCTAAACGCCCTCTCCCAGGGGGAGAGGGAGAAGTAGTTAGGTGAGTTGGGGGTTGTCGAACACCGGGTTGCGCCAGCGGTGCAGGGCGTCCTTCAGCGCCTGGGCCAGATCCAGCTTCTCCGGCTCGCCCAGACTGGCGCCAACCTCGAGCCGTGTTCCATGGGCGGCGAGGAACAAGCCCGGTACCCGCCCCGGCCGCTCGTGCAGCAGGACGTTGATCCAGGCCGGCGACACCTCCTCCTCGGTCCGGCGTCCGTCCTGGGAGGTGCGGATGACCCGAAGCAGCGAGGGTGTCAGCAGAATCACCTCGTTCGCCCTCACCCCTCGCGCGTTGTAGCGCAGCAGCAGCAGGGCGGTGGTGATCTCCACCCCGTTGAACCCGGCGATCGGCCACGCACCGAGCCACCAGAATATCGCCGTGGTGCAGACGCTCAGGCTGCAGATCGCCCCGATCAGAAGCTTCAGCCCGCGTGGCGATAGGCTTCGATGCGGAACGATGACAGCTTCGAACAGTGTGGCTTCGGCATCCATGCGCAACATTTGGCGCGGCGAGGGCGCTTGTCATCACCCAGCCCGGCGCGCGACGGTGGCGACCATGCCCGCCACACCCGTAAAGCGACCGCGCAAAACGCCGCGCATGCCGCTCGCCAACATCCGCCCGTTCCTCGAGGCACTCCACGCCGCCAACCCGGACGCGAAGAGCGAGCTGGCATTTACCGACCCGTTTACCCTGTTGGTCGCAGTGGCGCTGTCGGCCCAAACGACGGATGCGGCGGTGAACAAGGCGACCCCGGCCCTGTTCGCCGCCGCCCCCACCCCGGCCGCCATGGCCGCCCTGGGTGCCGAGGGCATCGGGCCGTACATCCGGTCGATCGGGTTGTGGCAGGGCAAGGCGAAGAACGTGGCGGCACTCTCCCGCATCCTGGTGGAGCAGCATGGCGGCGTGGTTCCAGCCCACCGTGAGGCGTTGGAGGCGCTGCCGGGTGTCGGCCGCAAGACTGCCAATGTCGTGCTGAACGTGGCGTTCGGCGAAAGCGCCATGGCGGTGGACACCCACGTGTTCCGCCTGGGCAACCGGACGGGGATCGCGCCGGGCAAGACGGTGCGCGAGGTGGAGGACGGGCTGGTCCGCCGCATTCCGCCCGACATGCTGCGGCCGGCGCATCACTGGCTGATTCTGCACGGCCGCTACGTATGCAAGGCACGCACGCCGGAATGCTGGCGCTGCCCCGCGGCCCCGTGGTGCAACTACCCCGACAAAACACCCGCACCCGCCACCAAACCGCCGAAGCGCCAGGTGGCATAGGCTCAATACGGTACGCCCGCGGTCCGTTGGTGCTGGAGGGCTTCTGCATACCAGACAAACTCGTCTACGAAGCGCCCCAGCGTTTTGGCGACCCACTCGGCCTTGGGGGCTCCAGCCTCGTCGAGCGCGTCCTGGATACGCGGAATCGGCATCAGGCTGGGAATACTTGGCATCCCAAGTTCGGCCAGCGTCATCCGCAATTGCATGGCCGCACGCACGCCGCCGAACTGCCCGGCGGAGTAGCAAACGATGCCCGACGGCCGCCAGAAATACTCCTCCAGAAAGTAGTCGAGCAGGTTCTTCAGCGCCGGCGGGATGCCGTTGTTGTATTCGGCGCTGACCACCAGGAAACCGTCGGCACGCCGATACAGCGTGGCCAGCCGTTCCAGCTCCACCGGGGCCTCGCCCTTCGGATGTTCCTTGTACATCCGATCCAATAACGGCAGGTTAAGCTCGAGCGGATCGACCAGCACCGGCTCGTGGCCCCGCGCCGTCAGCGCATTCACGACCAGCCGGGCGGCCCGTATCCCCTGCCGATCCCGCCGCACCGAGCCGAGCAGCACGGGCACCACCAACTTCGGCACGGCGCGTCTCCTTGCAGCAGCCCGGCACCCTACCTCATCACGGCCGCGAACCGAACCGCCTCCTCGGCGGCCCGGAACAGCGCGCGGGCCTTTTGTCGGCTCTCGTCGTACTCCGCCTCAGGGGTGCTGTCCGCCACCACGCCGCCGCCGGCCTGGACGTGCATCGTGCCGTCCTTCACCACGGCGGTGCGCAGCCCGATGCAGGTATCCATCGTGCCGTCGGCAGCGAAATAGCCGATGCAACCGCCATACAGCCCACGACGGACCGGCTCCAACTCCTCGATGATCTCCATCGCGCGGATTTTCGGCGCTCCGGTCAGCGTGCCGGCGGGGAAGCCGGCTACCAGGGCATCCACTGCGTCCAGACCGTCGCGGATTCGGCCCTCCACGTTGCTGGAAATATGCATCACGTGACTGAACCGCTCGATGGCGAAGCTCTGCGTCACGCGCACGCTACCGGTCTGCGACACGCGGCCGACGTCGTTGCGGCCAAGGTCCAGCAACATCAGGTGCTCGGCCCGCTCCTTCGGATCGCCCAGCAACTCGGCCTCCAGTGCCGCATCCTCCTCCGGCGTGGCGCCGCGGCGGCGGGTGCCGGCGAGGGGTCGGATGGTGACGGTATCGTCACGCAGGCGAACCAGGATCTCGGGGCTGCTGCCCACCACGGCGAACCCGCCGAAATCAAGGAAGAACAGGAACGGCGCCGGGTTGATGCGGCGAAGGGCACGATAAAGGGCGAAGGGCGGCAGGGCGAACGGGGCAGAGAAACGCTGCGACGGCACCGCTTGGAAGATGTCGCCGGCGACGATGTACTCCTTCATCCGCACCACCATCGCCTCGAAGGTGGCACGGTCCATGTTGGGCACCGGGTCGGGCGGGGGCAGCGCCACGGGAGGTGCCGCGCGGGGCAGCGGACGGGCCAGGGCGGCTTGTGCGTCGGCGATGCGGGCCTGCGCCTCGGCCCAGGCCTGCTCGGCGGATACGGTGGGCGACGGGCGGACTGGGACGGCGAGGGTCAGCTCGTCCTTCACGGTGTCGAACACGGCGAACAGGGTCGGACGCATGAGCAACGCGTCCGGCAGGCCCAGTACGTCGGCGTTCTTGGCCGGTAGCCGCTCCATCAGCCGTACCATGTCGTAGCCTAGGAAGCCGAACAGCCCGCCGCACATCGGCGGCACACCCGGTGGCAGCGCCATCTGGCACTCGGCGATCAACGCCCGCAGGCTATCCAGCGCCGGGCGGTCCTCGGCAGTGAAGCCGTGGGGAGCGGCCAGAGCGTGTCGGTTGATTTCCGCCCGGCCACCGATGCAGCGCCACAGCAGGTCGGGTGCCATGCCGATAATCGAATAGCGTCCGCGGGTCGCACCCCCCTCGACGCTTTCCAGCAGGAAGCTGTTGGGCTGGCCGTGGGCCAGTTTCAGGAATGCGGCGACCGGCGTCTGCAGGTCCGCCACATCGGTCGCGGCCACCAGCGCCCCCTGCCCGGCCGCATAGGCGGCGGCGAAATCGGGCGTCATTGCACGATGCTGTCGAAGATCGGGCGGTTGACCACCACCTTTTCTCGCGTACGGAGGGCGCCGGCGTAGGTCATCTCGAGATCGTCGCTCATGGCGCCGTTCAGGCCAACGCGGACGCGCTCGAGCCCCGCACTATTGGCCGTGGGATCGGGCTTGTTGACGGCCACCGTGACCGCGACGACGAAGCCGGTGGGCGCCTCCACCATGGTCGCCTTGCCCACATCGGTGGCAAACAGCGGCTGCACCAGTTGGGACGGGATGCCGGGAGGCGGCTGAGTGCGGCCGATCGCCGGGCTGCGGGTCATCGGCAGCTTGGCCGCCTCCGCTGCGTCCTTCAGCGACTGGCCGCCCTCGACGGCGGTGAGCAACGCAGTGGCCGCCACATCCTGCTCGTGCCGGCGAGCGTCGCGCAGCCAGTCGTCGCGCACCCGGTCCTTCACCTCGTCGTACGGGCGTTGGGCGGGCGGCGTGACGCTATCCACCGTTACGGCGTAGAATGAGTGGTCGGGCCCATCCTCCAGCGTCGGCGGGTCATTGGGAGCGAGTGCGAACGCCTTGGCGATCAAGGCCTGGCGCAGCGGTGGCGCGGCGGGGATCGGGGCTGGCGTACCGTCCGGCGTGTTGCCCTCCGTGTCCAGCGTGCCAGTGACCGCGAGCAAGCCTAGCCCGGCGGGCAATTCGTCCAGCTTGGCGCCGCCGGCCAGCAGGTCCTGCACCTTGTTGGCCCGGTCGTACACCTGGTCCGTGGCTTGCTCGAGCGCGACACGCTGCTTGAGGTCGGCGGCCAGCGACTCGTAGGGCTGCTCGCTGCCGCCGGCGACCTTGGTCACCCGGAACACCGCCCAACTGCCTTCCGCATTCACCGGCCCGGTCACGGCGTTGGGCGCGGCGGCGAACACCGGCCCGGCCAGTTCAGGCGAGGGGAACGCGGTCTGCGTGGTGTCGTCCAGCGCGATGGCGGAGGCACTTGCGGCTGTCGCCTGTTTCTGGATCGCGTCCCAGTCGGCCCCCGTCGTCCAGGCGGTAGCCAAGGTCTTCGCGGCGTCCTCGGTCTGCGCGACCACGACCTGGACCGAGCGGGTCTCCGGCTTGCTGAACTCGGCCTTGTGCGAGTCGTAATAGGCGCGGGCGTCGGAATCACTCACCACGATGTCCTTTGCCAGCCCCTCCGGCGACAGGATCACTGCCTTGACCCGGCGATATTCCGGGGCCCGATAGTCGTTTGCGTTGTCGTCGTATTGCCGCTGCAGTTGCTCGTCGGTCGGGGCGGGCGGCTCGGCGGCGGCTGCGAACGGCAGCGTCACGAGGTCGGCGGTGCGGGTCTCACCCTGGAAGGTGAACACCAGGCGGTTCACCAGGTCGGACGAGGTGCCGCCGGCGCGGACGGCCTCGACCACCTGGCGCTGCGCCAGGTCGGTGCGCAGCAGGCTCAGGTAGCGGGCTTCGGTGTAGCTGTTGTTGCGCAGCACGCTGTCGAAGGTGGCGCGGTCGAATTGGCCATTGGGGCCGCGGAAGGCGGGCGTCTCGTAGGTGGCTTGGCGCAGCGCGTCATCGGGCACCTGCACGTCGAGCCGGGCCACCTCGGCGGCGAGGGCGGCTTGGATTACCAATTGCTGCAGCGCCTGCTCCGCCACGCCGCGGCGCATCTCAGGGGTGGGCGCGGCGGTGCTGCCGGTCTGCCGCATCATCTGGGTCAGCATCCGGCGCGACACGTCCTGTAGTTCCTGCGGGTCGACCTTCTGGCTGCCGACGGTGGCCACGGCGTTGGGATCGCCGCCGCCCAGATTGCCGCCGAGCATGCCGGCCACGCCCCACAGGCCGAACGAGCCGACCAGGACGACGAAAAGCACCCGGGCGGGCCAGGTGTTGGCGAAGCGGCGGAGGGTTGCGAGCATGCGAAAAACCTAAAGGCGAAAACGACGCACCATACGGAGGCGCTCCCTCCATTGCCAGCCCCGCCCCTGGCCGGTTAGGGACGGGGGCACGGAGGACCGCATGCGTCAACTGATCGCCGGCAATTGGAAGATGAACGGCACCACCGCGGAGGCCGCGGCGTTGGCCGAAGCTTTGCGGGGCGGGGCCGCGGGATGCGACCTGCTGGTTTGCCCCCCGGCCACGCAACTCGTCGCGGTGGCGGCCGCGCTGGCGGGGACCCCGGTCATGGTGGGCGGGCAGGACTGCCATGCGGACAAATGCGGCGCGCACACGGGCGACGTCGCTGCCTCGATGCTGCGGGACGCTGGGGCCGGGTGGGTGATCCTGGGCCATTCCGAACGCCGCAGCGAACACCACGAGACGGACGAGCTGGTGCGGCAAAAGGCCGTGGCCGCGATGACGGCTGGGCTCACCCCGATCGTGTGCGTGGGCGAGACGGACGAGCAACGCAGCGAGGGCCGGCAGACGGAGGTGGTCGGCTGGCAACTCGCCGGCAGCCTGCCGGAGGGTTTCGCCGGGGTAGTCGCCTACGAGCCGATCTGGGCGATCGGCTCGGGCAAGAGTGCCACGGAGGAGGACGTGGAGACGATGCACGCGTTTATCCGCGCGGAGTTGGTGCGGCAGTTCCCGGAGGGCGGGGCGGCGGTCCGGATCCTGTACGGCGGGTCGGTGAAGCCGGGCAACGCGGCTGCGCTACTGGCCTTGCCGGATGTCGGTGGCGCGTTGGTGGGCGGGGCAAGCCTGGTTGCGACAGATTTCCTGGCAATCGCGGCCGCGGCTCGAGCGGGTTAGGTCATCGGCTTGGGCAGGAAGTCCGATGA
>CAXTWC010000093.1:0-20182 GCA_964247805.1 uncultured Acetobacteraceae bacterium
CGCATCGGCCTTGTTCAGCGCAACGTCCACCTGCCGATCATCCTCCGGCCAGCCTGCACCGCCCAGGCTCAAACCGACCATGATCTCCGCACCATCGACGCTGTAGGGCTGGGTCACTCGGGTAAGCAGGCGTTTGGCCGTCTCCACCGCCAAGCGGTCGCTCAGCCCGAGCGGCGCGTGCAGCACCACCACGAACTCGTCGCCACCCATTCGGGCCACGGCGTCCCGCGAGCGGACGGAGGATTGCAGGCGGGCCGCAACCTCCTGCAGCACCTTGTCGCCGCAGTTATGCCCGCGCGTGTCGTTGACTTCCTTGAACCCGTCCAAATCGCCAACCAACACCAGCAATCCCGAAGGCTCCGTGCGGGCGCGCGCCAGGGCGTGGGACAACCAGGTCTGCAGGCCGGCGCGGTTCAGCAAACCGGTCAGCACGTCGCGCTGGCTGGCGCTCTCCAACTCGTCCAGCTTGCCTTGTTTGAAGGACAGCGTCGCCACCAACGCCCGCAGCGAGGCGGACAGCGTCTCCACCTCTCTGGAACTGTTCAGGATCGGCATCTCGACCATCTCGCCGCGACGCAACCGGTCCGCCGCGGCGGTGATCTTGCGCAACGGGCCGGTGATGACACCGGCAATCATCCAGCCAAGTGCCGCGACCAGCATGGTCAACACCAAGCCTACGGCGAACAGATCGAAGGCCAGCTCCCGCGCGGGGGCGAACGCGGTCGCCCGGGCCTCGCGCACCAGCACGGTCCAGCGCATCGGGATGCTGCCGGCGCCAGGGAACTGGCCCTCCCCGGCGGCGAAGTTCACACCGGTGATGTAGGTTTTGTCGTCGGGCCACACGGATGCCGTCCAGCCAAAGATCCCGGCGCGGGAGCGGTTGATCTCCGGCAGGTCCAGCCGACGGCCGATGAGTTCCGGCGGGCCGATCAGCACCGTGTCGCTGGCCGAGACCACGACGGTCTGGCGTTCGCGGCTGCCGTCCTCGCCCGGGCTGAGCAGGCCGCGCAGGCTGTCACGCATCCAGTCCCAACTGAGTTGGGCCGCGATGACGCCCACGGCCGAACCATCGGCGGCGCGGATCGGGCGGCTGATGTTGATCTGGTGGGGCTGCTGGTCCGAAACGCGGCGAGGGTCCGGGTCGCCGGGCCGGACAACGCGCAGGGGATCGCCCAGGCTGGTCGGGCGGCCCCGCAAGACGTCCCGCAGATCCGACATCGCGCCGATATCGCTGCCGCTCGGGCCGCCATCGGTGGCCGCCAGCACCCGCCCTTGCAGGTCGGTGACCGCGACCCAGAGATAGCTCGGCTCGCTGCGGCGCAGACTGTCCAGCAGGGCCTGCACCGCCGAGACGTCACGGAGGTTACGCATCGGATCGAGCGCGCCGATCAGCGCCAAGTCACGTGACCGGTCGGCCATCTCCTTGTTGAGGCGGTCCGCCACCCGCTGCGCGTCGCTGGCAATGGACTGGCCGATCCGGTCCCGTGCCTGCTGCACCAGATGTTGCCCGATCAGTCCGCCGAACAGGCCGGTCACGACGATGACCAGGCCGGCGAGCGCGAGTGCGAACCGCGTGCGCAGGCTCAAGCGTTGGGACAACAGCCTCATCACGGCATGTCGCCTTCAGGGATGTCGGCCCTGGCGTTCTCGCCTCGGGGACAGGTGCCGGCCTTTTCACCCAAACGCCAGGGCAACGATGAACTCCCGACATTAAGGTGATGTGTCGTTGGTGTGCCAACACCTTAGCTCAGGGAGAATACGTTCGCCATGCAGGTCGTTGAAAACTTTGTGCGTGCCCGGTGCCAAAGCGACGGCGGGCAGACCTTTCCGGCGACCGGCACATGGCCGCCGGGGTAGCGCGTCAGTAGCGGCCGTGTAGCCGGTGATGCGAGCTCGTGGTCAGAGCGTGGTGGCGATGGTGGCTGGAGAAGCCGCGGTGGCTGAACACCGGCTCCGGGCTATCCGGGGCCTCGGCTACTTCGTCGTAGGAGATGTCGCGTGTCGCGCCACGCAGGTCACGCGGGGCCGGGTTCATGGCGGGGATCGGGGAAGCCGAGTCATTGGCGGCGACCATCGTTCCGCGGTCCGGGCGGTTATAGATGAAGCCGTAGGTCGGATAGATGCTGCCGTATTCGCCACTGTGGCCGAGCGCGACGCGGACGGCACTCCAGTCGTTGGCGGGCGAGACGTCCACGACCGAGATATCGCGGCTGATGCCGCCGGGCACCGCGCCGGGGCCGCCCCAGTTCGCGTGGTCGATCTCGATCGTTCGGCCGTCGACCACCTGGTTCACCACCGCGACGTGGCCCATGTGCATCGAGCCGTTGGCGCGGAAGTTGAGTACGCTACCGGCCTCGGGGCGGGAGCCGCGCTGGTAGACGCCCTCGGCGTTGTACCACCACGCGCTGGCATTGCCGGACAGTTCGATGCCGGAGTCGGCACGCGCGAAGGTCACGCACTGGATGCCGCCGCCGCTATGACCGGACCCGTAGGCATAGGCACGGCCGGTGAAATGCCCGCCGTGGCGCCGTCCGAAGAAGCCGATGCTGCGGGAGGCGAACTCGGACCGGCCATGCCGCCCCATGCTGAAGCTGATCGCCTCGCTGTGGCGCCCGTGGGAGATGCTGCCGACGTCACGATGGGCGCTTGCTTCACGATGAGCGCCACCTTCGCGATGAGTTGGGGCGACGCTGCCTCGATGGACGGTGCCATGGGAGTGGGCTTCTGCCGTGCCACCAAAGCCGAGGGCGACCGCAGCGCTTAAAACCATCAACCGAACCTGGCCTGCATTCATAACGTCTTCCTCACGAACTCACACAGTCGTGAGGTGGCGGTAGCAATCAGACCGCGTGGCTGGCAACCAAGTACTTCAGTTTGTTGCAGCCGGGGAGACGATCTGACAGATCACCTATGTGGATAGATCACGTTTTGCGGACTTTGATCCTAATCACGTCGTCGTGATGAAACCGCACCGACCTCCGTCAGGCGGTTTCATCCGAGGTCAATGGCTTATTTGCAGGCAGTGACCATGATCTCGACGAGGAGTCGCGGGTCAGCCATGCTGGCCTCGACGCAGGCGCGCACCGGGGCCGCGCCCTCGGGCAGCCAGGCGGTCCAGACGGTGTTCATCGCGTCGCGGTCGCGGATGTCCTTGACCCAGATTTGTGCCTGCAGAAGGCGCGTATTATCGGTGCCATGGGTCTCGAGTGCCGCGTCGATCTTGGCCAGGACCTGCTTGGTTTGGCCGGCGACGTCCTGCGTGGTGTCGTCCGCCGTCATCCCGGCGAGATAGACAAAGTTATGATATTCAACGGCCTGGGAGAGAACCTTCCCAGCGTTTGTGCGGATGATCTTGCTCATACAAAGCGCTCCTTGGTGCAGAGCGCGTTTTGTAGCAGCAGCGAACCCCCTTCGTCACCGCGGGCGGTTCCTCCCCTGCGAGGCGGGGGGAGGCGACCCACGCGAAGCATGGTGGAGAGGCCACAGGCGCCGGCCGTGCGGCCGCGCCCCTCCGTCGGCTGCGCCGCCCGCTCCGTCGGCTGCGCCGCCACCTCCCCCGTTGAGGACGGGGGAGGACGTGTTGTCGTCAGTAGGGGGCGACTGGCGTTCCTGTAGGCGGACCGGGCTGGGAGACCACGTTTCCGCCGCTGTTGCCCGACGCCGACAGACAGGAGGCAAGCTGTGTGTCGTAGTCGTAGCGCTGCGTCAGGCCGCGCGTGGTGATGCCGGTCACGCCCGACGTGGAGAACGGGGCGTCGGTCGTGTCCCGCTCGGACAACATGTAGCGGTTCTGCCGATTGAACGACTCCTCGGTGTTGGCCCGGCAGGCGGCGGAGGCGGCGGCACTCGCGCGCGTGGCCGGCGTCTGCGGTGCGGACGCAGCACAGCCGGTGACGGCGAGCAGCGCCAAGGATAGCAGAAGCGGCATCGGGCGAGGCATGAAAGGCTCCTAGGGGGATCGTTGCCGAAGATGGAACGCCCGACCCCATCTGTCACCCAGGCAGATCCTGTAAGCTCTCCGGAGTGTCGAAATCGCGCAACACTGTGGCTTCGGCGGCGACCTCCGCCAACGCCTCGCCATGCTGCCGCAACAGCGATCGCGCGCCGCTGTCGCCGGATAACGCCATCATCGCCGGAAAATACCGCCTGTCCCACAGCACGGGATTGCCCCACTGCCCGTCATGCACCGGGACGACGATGGTGCGGCCTTCGTCCGGGTCGTACGTCTCGACCAGGCGGTCGATCGTGGCGCCGGTGACCAGCGGCATGTCGCCCAGCACCACCAGCGCCGCGGGGGCGGTGGCCGGCACGGCGGCAAGACCGGCGCGCAGGCTGGCGGACAGACCGTCGGCGTAGTCGGTCGCCGGGATGAAGCGGACGGGGCGGCCGGCCAGCGCCGCCTCCACCTCCGGCGCACGATGCCCCGTCACCACCAGCACCGGGCGGACTTGGCTCGCGAGCACCGCATCCACCACACGGGCGATCATCGGGCGGCCAGCACTGTCCTCCACCAACAGCTTGTGCCGGGGCGCCATCCGGCTGGACTGCCCGGCGGCCAGCACCACGGCGGCGACGCTGCGCGGGGCGGTGGCGCGGGCGCGGGGCAAGGGGCGGGCGGTCACATCCTTCAGCAGGCCACCGACGCCCATGTGCGCGACCACCTCTCCGGTGACCGGCAGTCCGGCCGCCAAGCGGTGCAGCACCAGGTCGATGCCGTTGGGCTTGGGGCTGCGGGCGCACCCGGGCAGCACCAGGGCCGGCACCGCCCCGATCCGGCCGAGGCAGATCAGGTTGCCCGGATCCACCGGCATGCCGAAATGCAGGATCTCGCCGCCGGCCGCCACGATGCCTGCGGGTCCGACGTCACGCCGGTCCACCACGGCAGAGGCGCCGGCCACCAGCAGCAGGTCCGCCCCGTCGGCCAGTAGTTCGCGCAAGGCGGCGGCAATCGGCTCGCTGCGGTGCGGGCATTGCAGCGGCGGCAGCATGGTGGCGCCGATGCTCTCCACCCGGCCGAGGGTCGCCTCGACGGTGCCCTCGATCACGGACGGCTTCAGCCCTGGCAGCGTGCTGAGCACCAGGCCGATGCGGCGCGCCTGCCAGGGCAGCACCATCATGGCACCGCCGGCACAAGCGGCCTCGGCGTGGGCCAGGGCGGCGCCGGGTAGGGCGAACGGGATGATCTTGATGGTGGCCACCATCTCGCCGGCGGCAACCGGAGTCGCGTCGGGCAGGGTGGCGACGGTGACGGCCTCGTCCACCGCGTTCAGGGCGTCGATCTTCGCCCGGTCCGCACGGAGCAACCCCGCCGACCCGGCCAGCAGGTTCACCCGCCCGGTGGCGGCGCGACTGGTCTTCAACCCGGGGCCGAGCAGGGCGGTCGCGATCCTGCGGGCCGCGGCATCCTCCCCCACGTCGCCGGGCTCGAGCCTCGCTGTGATCACCGGGTCCAGTCCGGCGGCCTGCAAGGCGGCGACCGCCTCGGCGTCCAGCACCGACCCCTTCTTTAGCACCCGGCCCGGCGTGCGGTGGGTGTGGGCGAGAACGGCGCCTTCCGCCTGGTCGAGCGGCGTCGGACCGAAGATCACGCGAGCGAGGAACCGCGCCGCACGGCCACGATTTCGGCCAGCACCGAGAGCGCGATCTCCGGCGCGGTGACGGCGGCGATGTTCAGCCCGACCGGGCCGCGGATGCGGGCCAGCGCGTCGTCGCCATGACCCAGTTCGCGCAAGCGGTCCAGCCGCTTGGCGTGCGTCTTCCGGCTGCCGAGCGCACCTATATAGAAGGCCTCGGATTTCAGTGCCCGGTCGAGCGCCGGGTCATCCAGCTTCGGGTCGTGCGTCAACGTGACGATGGCGGTGCGGCTGTCGGGGCGCAGGGCGTCCATCGCTTCGTCGGGCCACTCGGTGGAGACGGACACGTTGGGGAAACGCTCGTCGGTGGCGAACGCGCGGCGCGGGTCGACGACGGTGACGCCGTAGCCCAGTTGGGCGGCCAGCGGCACCAGGGCCTGCGCGATGTGCACCGCGCCCACGATCACGATGCGGGCCGGCGGGTTGTAGGCGTGCAGGAACCAGGTGGTCCCGGCCACCTCGTGCGTGCCGCTCTTTTCCGCCAGCAGCGCCTGACGCGCGGCGTGGTTGAGCGCCGGGTGGTCTGGGTTGGGCAGCAGCATCTGCTCGCCATCGGGCAGCCGGGTGGCGAGCACGACCGGGCGACCGGCGGCGCGCGCGTCCTGCACCGCCTGCAGCAGGGCGGCCTTCACGCCAGGGCTTCCACGAACACCTTGAGCTTGCCGCCACACGCCAGCCCGACTTCCCAGGCGCGCTCGTCGGTCACGCCGAAATCGAGCAGTTGCGGCGGGCCGCCGGCGATGGTGGCCTGGGCGGCGTCGGCCACCGCCCCCTCGATGCAGCCGCCGCTCACCGACCCCGCCATGCGGCCGGATGCGGTCACCGCCATCTGGCTGCCGGGCGGGCGAGGCGAACTACCCCAGGTTTCGGTGACGGTGGCCAGCGCCACCTTTTCTCCCTGTTGCAGCCAATCGGCGGCGACGGACAGGACGTCTTCGGCTTCGGTCATGCGGCAATCTCTCCCGTGCGCCGCTCCCGCGCCGGAGCCGGGCGGGAGAGCGACTCGATCAGCGCGCGCAGGCTGGCGATGTTGTGGACGGGCCGGAACTCGTCCACGTGCGGCAGCATGGCGCGGATGCCCTGTGATTTCGGTTCGAACCCATCCCAACGCAACAGGGGATTGAGCCAGATCAGCCGGCGGCAGGATTTATGCAGCCGTTCCATCGCCTCCGGCAGCCCTTCGGCGCCCGCCCGGTCCAGCCCGTCGGTCACCAGCAGCACCACCGCACCCTGGCCGAGCACGCGCTTGGCCCATTCGCGGTTGAACTGCGCAATGGTCTCGCCGATGCGGGTGCCGCCGGACCAATCCGGCACCAGGCTGGCGACGGCGGCGAAGGCGGCCTCCGGGTCCTTGTGGCGCAGCACGCGGGTGATGTTGGTCAGCCTTGTGCCGAATAGGAAGACGCTGACGCGGTCGCGGTCGTTGGCCACGGCGTGCAGGAAGTGCAGCAGGATCTGGGCGTAGCGCGCCATGGAGCCGGAGATGTCGCACAGCACCACCAGCGGCGGCGGGCGGACGGTGCGCTGGGCGTAGGCGAAATCCACCAACTCGCCGCCGTGCCGCAGCCCGGCACGCAAGGTGGCCGCCATGTCCACGTGGGTGCCGTGGCTGGAGGGCCGGGTGCGCCGGGTACGGCGGAGGTCGAGTGGGAGGCGGAGCTTACGGATCTCCTCCCGCGCGGCCCCGATCTCGGCGGCGCTCATGGCCTCGAAATCCATGGTCTGCAGCCGCTCGCTGTCGCTGACGGTGAGGACGGCGTCGATCTCCGGCGCCTCCTCGGTCTCGCGGCGGTCCTTGCGTTCGTTGAACGCCTCGGCGACCCGGCGGCTGCCGGGGGAGGGGCGGGGGTCCTGCCGGGGTGCCTTGTCCCCGAGCAGGGCCATGGCGGCGTCGAACTGGTTGGCCGCCGGGTCCCGCCAAAACAGGTCGAAGGCGCTGTCGAACACGTCCGCCTGGTCGTGGCGGTGGACCATGGTAGCGCGCAGCGCCGTGCGGACGTCGGCACGGGAGGCGACACCAGTGTGCTCCAGGGCCGCGACCGCTGCCAGCATGTCCGCGGGGCCGACCGGCAGGCCCGCCCGGCGCAGCAGCCGGGCGAACTCCAGCACGTTGGCGGCGAGGGCTCCGCCTTTGGGGGTGCCCGTTACGATTTCGTGCGGCCGTGTTCGCGGTTCGTGTTTGGCATCATGGGTCTGCCTTCTACCGCATATCCAACGGCCTGGGGAGGGCAGCTTGCCACAGCGCCCCTCCTCCCCTTGAGGGAGGAGGTCGGGAGGAGGGGGGACACCCGGTACATTCTCTGGCGCGGGCCACCGTCTTCCTTTGCTGTGCGGGTTTGATTGTGCCGTGGGCTACCCCTCACCCCCGACCCTCTCCCGCAAGGGGAGAGGGAGAAGAGGCGCTAGGACTTGCCGGGTAGCACGCTGGCCAGGATCTCCTTGGCGCTGTTCTTCAGCACGCTGCCGAGTTCGGGCTCGCTCAGGGTCATCGCCAGGAAGTTCTTGGCGTCTTTCAGAGTGATGTGGGGCGGCAAGGGCGGCACGTTCGGGTCAGTGTAGACGTTCATGACGACCGGACGATCGGCGGCCAACGCTTCGTCCCAGGCCGCGCCCACCTTCTCCGGGTCGTTGACCATGATGCCTTTCAGGCCCAGCAACTCGGCATAGCTGTGATAGGCGAAGTCGGGGATCGACTGGGTCGATTCGGTCTTGCCGGCACCCAACTGCACCCGCTCCTCCCAGGTCACCTGGTTCAAGTCGCGGTTGTTCAGCACCATGACGACCAAGTGCGGGTTGGACCACTGCTTCCAGTATTTGGCGATCGTGATCATCACGTTCAGACCGTTCATCTGCATCGCGCCATCGCCGATGAACGCGATCACCGTGCGTTCCGGAAACGCCATCTTCGCCGCCATGGCGTAGGGCGTGGCAGAGCCTAGCGAGGCCAGGCTGCCGGACAGCGAACCCATCATGCCGCGGCGCATCTTGATGTCGCGGCCGTACCAGTTCGCCACGGTGCCAGCGTCGCCGGTCAGAATGCAGTTGTCGGGCAGGCGGGGCGACAACTCCCAGAACACGCGTTGCGGGTTGATCGGCTCGGCGGCTTGCATGGCGCGGTCCTCGAGCGTCTTCCACCAGGCGGCGACGTTCTTCTCGATGCCCTCCCGCCAGCTATCGCGTGGCTTCTGCTCCAGCAACGGCAGCAGCGCACGCAAGGTGGTGGCGCTGTCGCCAACCATGTTGACCTCCATGGGATAGCGCAGGCTGAGCATCGTGCCGTCGATGTCGATCTGCACGCCCCGGGCGCTCCCTGGCTTCGGCAGGAACTCGCTGTATGGGAAGGTCGAGCCCACCATCAGCAGCGTGTCGCACGCCTGCATCATGTCCCACGAGGGCTTGGTCCCAAGTATCCCGATACAACCCGCGACGAAGGGGAGGTCATCCGGAACCGCCGCCTTGCCGAGCAGGGCCTTGGAGAGCCCCGCCTGCAGCTTCTCGGCGACGGCGATCACCTCGTCGGTGGCTTTCAGCGCGCCGGCGCCGACCAGGATGGCGACCTTCTTGCCCGCGTTCAGCACGGCCGCCGCCTCGTGCAGCAGGCTATCGGACGGGAGCAGCGCCGGGCCGGCATAACCCACACCGGTGTGCGTCGTGCCGTGGGCGACCGGTGGGTCCTCGTAGGCCAGGCCTTGCAGGTCGTTGGGCAGAATGACGCAGGTCACGGTGCGGCGCGTGCTGGCGATGCGCACCGCCCGGTCGATCAGGTGCCGAACCTGGCTGGGCACACTCGCGGTGGCCACGAAATCCGCCGCCACATCCTTGAACAGGGATTGCAGGTCGACTTCTTGTTGATAGTGCGCCCCGATCGCCGTGCGGGCCTGCTGCCCGACGATCGCCACCACCGGCACGTGGTCCATCTTGGCGTCATACAGGCCGTTCAGCAGATGGATCGCGCCCGGTCCGGAGGTCGCGTAGCAAAGCCCGACTTCGCCGGTGAACTTGGCGTGGCCGGCGGCCATGAACGCGGCCATCTCCTCGTGCCGGACCTGCACGTATTGCATCCTGTCCTGGGCCTTTTCGAGCGCCACATCGAGGCCGCCGACGCCATCCCCCGGGTAGCCGTAAACCCGCTTGATGCCCCACTCGACCAGCCGCTGCCATACGAAGTCGCTGACATTCAACGCCATAGCCTGTCCCCCGGGTCGACGGGTGTCCCTACGCCGCATTCGGTTCCGCGTTTCAGCCGGGGGGCGAATTACCCCTAGTTCATGCAGGTGGTTGGCGCGACGAGCGTTTGCGCACGGGATGAAGGGGCGGTTCCATTCCCGGTGGCGTCTGCGTGGTGTAGACACTCGGGCCGACCGTCACCAGAAGGGCAAGGGGCATAGTGCCGCAGCGGACATTTCCCCGGGAGCAGGCGTTCTGATGATGTGGCGAGCACCGCAGCCCAGCGGCCGGGTCTGGCTCGGCGCGGCGATCCTGGCTTCGGTGATGCTGCCCATCATGGTCTGGGCGTGGGTTGCGGTCGCCAGCCGCAGCCACACGCTGGATGTGGCAGTGGCCGACGAGCGCCGGGTCACCGATGCGGTTCGCCAGCACACCCTGCGATTGCTGGAGGAACAGGCACTTGCGCTCGACCTCATGGACAACGAAGCGGGGGAGGGCGACTGCGCGCAGTTGCGGTCCAACGCGGAACTGCGCGGTTTGATGGCGCTCGTGGTCAAGCGTACCCCGTCCACCGACGGTATTTGGATCATCGGCGCGGATGGCCTCACCTGCGTGGCGGACTCGGAGGCCAGGACCGATCAGCGCGACCGCAGCACCCGGGAGTATTTCACCGCCGCCAAGACGATTGGAGCGGGCCGATATTTCGTCGACCGTGCCGTGGTGGGCATGGTGGACGGGATACCGGTGTTCAGCATCGTGAAGCCGCGATTCCGCAACGGTGTGTTCGACGGCCTCATCCTGATCGCGGTCAAGCTGGCCGACCTGCGGCAATACTGGCAGGAGGTGATGGGCGCCACCGCCACGCAGCGGATTGCCCTGTTCCGCACGGATGGCGCCACCATCGCACGATCTTGGGAACCGTTGGTGCCGCCGCCCGACCCGGCCAGCGAGCAGCGGGTCGCCGCCACGTGGACCACGCTGCCGGAGGGAGGGGTGATCGGCAGCTCCCTAATCGACGGGGTGCGGCGGGTCGGCGCGTGGCGCATGCTCCAGGGCTGGGGCGTCGTGGTCAGCAACAGCGTGTCGGAGGCGGAAGTCCTGCGGCCCTGGCGCCAGGCGATGGAGACGGACCTGCTGGTTGCCTTGCTCGCATCACTACTGCTTGGCGGCGCGGCCTGGTCGCTGCTGCGGTCCCGCGAGCAACTGACCCGCAAGGTCGAGCAACGCACGGTGGCGCTGCGGGCAACCGAGGAGCGGCTCAGCCTGTTCATCGAGCGGGCGCCGGCAGCCATCGCGATGCTGGACGCCGATATGCGCTATCTGGCCGTCAGCAAGCGATACCTTGACGATTATCGCGTCGTCATGACGGGACCCGAGGCGATCGTGGGCCGCAGCTTCTACGAGGTATTCCCCACCACGCCGGACCGCTGGCGCGAGATCCACCGCCGCGTCTTGGCCGGAGAAACGCTCTCGGCCGAGGAGGATCCGTGGCAGCGGACCGACGGCCGGACCGACTGGGTGCGGTGGGAGATGGCGCCCTGGCTGCGGAACGACGGCGCACCCGGCGGAGTCGTGCTGTTCTCCGAAGTGGTCACGGCGCGGCGCGAGGCGGAGGCTGTGCTTTCGCGCAGCAGGGCCGAGCTGGAGCAACTCGTCGCCGACCGGACGCGCGACCTGGAGGTGACCCAGGCGCAGCTGGCCCACGCCCAGCGGATGGAAGCGCTTGGCCAACTCGCCGGCGGGATTGCGCACGACTTCAACAACGTCATGCAAGCCGTGTTGGGTGCGGCGACCCTGATCGAACGCCGGGCCGGCGAGCCGGAGCGCGTGGGTGGGCTGTCGCGCATGATCGTGGACGCGGCCGGCCGGGGTGCTGCCATCACGCGTCGCCTGCTCGCCTTCGCGCGCCAGAGCGATCTCTGGTCCGAGCCGATCGAGCCGCAATCCCTGTTGTCCGGGATGCAGGAGATTTTGGCGCACACGATCGGCTCCGGGATCGTGGTGCGGGTGGAGGTGGCGGCGGACCTGCCCCGGTTGTTTGCGGATAAGGGGCAGTTGGAAACCGTGCTGGTGAACCTGGCCACCAACGCCCGCGATGCGATGCCGGGGGGTGGCACCCTGGTTTTGTCGGCCAGGGAGGAGGCAGTCGGCGACGATGGCGGGCCGGGCGCGCTGATTGCGCTCGAGGCCGGGCGTTATGTCTGCCTGGCGGTATCCGACACCGGGTCGGGCATGGCGCCCGAGGTGCTGGCCCGGGCGTCCGAGCCGTTTTTCACCACGAAGCCGATTGGCCAGGGCACTGGTCTCGGGCTCGCGATGGCCCGTGGCTTCAGCGAACAGAGCGGCGGCGGCCTGCAGATCGAGAGCGTGCTCGGGCGGGGCACGACGGTCACGCTATGGTTCCCCGCCAGGAGCGCAGGGGACCTGGTAGGTGACTCCGGCCCCGCTTACCCGGGCCAGGCTGACCCGGGCCCCGCTGACCCGGGCCAGGCTGGCGAGGTCATATGTCCCGTAGGCCTCGATACCCACGGTGCCGCCATTGATGCCGGCATTGGTGATGGAGCCGAGACCGTCCGCGGTTAGTGCCACCATTGCGCGTCGTGGCGGCGCTGCATCGCCGCCGACGAACAGCCGGGGGTAGCGGCTTGCTTTCCCCGCCAAACAGCGACAAGCACCAGGCGTCAAAGTACACACGAGGCCAGCATCGGCGACGTCACGCCCATCGTGGACCTGCACGCGATCCGCAAGAGCTTCAAAGGCGCCTCCGCCCTGGACGACGTGTCGCTGCAGGTGCAACCGCGGGAGATCTTCGGCATCGTCGGGCGGTCGGGCGCCGGCAAATCCACCTTGCTCCGCTGCGTCAACCTGCTCGAACGGCCGGACGCCGGTCGCGTCCTGGTGGCGGGACAGGATTTGCTCGCCCTGGATGCCGCCGGGCTGCGGGCGGCGCGGCGCGGCATCGGCATGGTGTTCCAGCACTTCAACCTGCTCGGCAGCCGGACGGTCGCGGCCAACATCGCCCTGCCGCTGGCGATCGCCGGCGCGACCCGGGCGCAGCAGACCGCACGAGTGACCGAGTTGCTGGACCTGGTTGGCCTGGCCGGACGCGGTGACGCCTACCCCCGGCAGCTTTCCGGTGGACAGAAGCAGCGCGTCGGCATCGCGCGGGCGCTGGCGACGGGCCCCTCGCTGCTGCTGTGCGACGAGGCGACCAGCGCGCTCGACCCCGAAACCACCAGCGCCATCCTGCAGCTGATCCGCGACCTGCGCGACCGGCTGGCGCTCAGCGTGCTGCTGATCACGCACGAGATGGCGGTGGTGAAAACCCTGTGCGACCGGGTGGCCGTGCTGGACCGCGGCCGGGTGGCGGAGCAGGGGCGGGTGTTCGACGTGTTCACCCGGCCGAACAGCCCGACCGCCCGGCGGTTCGTGTCCGAGGTGATCGGCGACGACATTCCGCCCGGCACGCTGGAGCGCCTGCCGCCGGCGGGTGCGGACGAGGCCCGCCAGATCCTGCGCATCCTGTTCGCCGGCCCGGCCTCCACCCGGGCGGTGATCAGCGAGGCGTCGCGGCGGTTCGGGCTGGACATCAACATCATCTCGGGCCGGGTAGACGAGATCGGCGGCGAGCCGTTCGGCCTGATGGCGGTGGCCGCCTACGGTGCGCCGGGCCAGATCGAGGCGGGCGTGGGCTGGATGCGGGACCTTGGGTTGGACGTGACGGTGGCGGCGTGACCTGGCTGACCCCGACCATGCAGGGCCTGCTGTTCGATGCCGCAATCGAGACGGCGCAGATGGTGGGGTTGTCCGCCGTGATCGCCGTCGTGCTCGGACTGCCGCTGGCGCTGTTGCTGCACACCACCGGGCAAGGGCAGATCGCCACCAGCCGCCCGGTGAACCTGCTGCTCGGCGGGCTGATCAACGCGGTGCGGTCGGTGCCGTTCATCATCCTGATGGTCGCGATCGTGCCGTTCACCCGGCTGGTCGCCGGCACCTCGATCGGCACGCTGGCCGCCACGGTGCCGCTGGCGATCGCCGCCACCGCCTTCATCGCCCGGCTGTTCGAGACGGCGTTGCGCGAGGTCGATCCCGGCCTGACCGAAGCCGCGCAAGCCATGGGTGCGACCCGGCTGCAGATCATCACCCGCGTGCTGCTGCCGGAAGCCGCACCCGGGCTGGTGGCCGCCGTGACGGTGACGTTGGTCTCGCTCGTGGGCTACTCCGCGATGGCGGGGGCGGTCGGCGGAGGCGGCCTCGGCGACCTCGGTATCCGCTTCGGCTATCAGCGGTTCATGCCTGCCGTGATGGCGACGGTGGTGGTGCTGCTGATCATTGTCGTCCAGGTGTTGCAGAGCCTGGGCGACCTGCTGGTCCGCCGCCTCAATCACCGTTGAACGGAGCGCCCGCCATGATCCTCGATCGCCGAACCCTCGTGCTATCCGCGCTGGCCACGCCGTTCGTGGCCCACACTGCATGGGCGCAGGACGTGGGGACGGCTGGGCGGCCGGTGCGCGTGGGCGTCACGTCCGGCGTGCACGCGCAGGTGCTGGAGCGGGTGGCGGGCGTGTTGGCGCCGAAGGGCCTGGTGCTGAAGCCGGTGGAGTTCAGCGACTTCATCCAGCCAAACGCGGCGCTGGCCGGCGGCGACATCGATGCCAATGTGTATCAGCATCGCCCGTTCCTCGAGCAGCAGGAGCGTGACCGCGGCTACAAGTTCGCCGTCGCCGGACGCACCGTGCTGACGGAAATGGCGGTATTCAGCCGCAAGGTGAAGCGGCTGGCGGACCTGCCGCCCGGCGCGCGGGTGGCGATCCCCAACGATCCGACCAATGGCGGCCGCGCCCTGTTGCTGCTGCAGGACGCCGGCGTGCTCAAGCTGGCCTCCGGTGCCGACACGGGCGCCAGCGTGGCCGACATCACCGACAACCCGAAGAAGATCCGCATCGTGGAGCTGGACGCGGCGCAGATCGCGCGCTCGCTGGACGATGTGGACGCGGCGGCGATCACCGGCAACTATGCTGTTCCCGCCGGGCTGGACCCGCTGCATGACAGCCTCGCGGTCGAGAAGCCGGACAGCGCGTATTGCTGCCTGGTGGTCGTGCGGGCCGGGGACGCAGGGCGCGAATGGGCCAAGACGCTGGCGTCGGGCTACGCGGACCCGGGCGTGAAGCAGTGGGTGATCGATACGTTCAAGGGCGCCGTCGTTCCTGGGGCCTGACCGATCCAGCTGACGGGGAGCGCAGTGGTCTGACGGCGAAAAGCATCGTTCGTCTATAGCCTTTGCCCTGCGGCCTGCTAGCGTCGGCGGCAAGGGGGATACGAATCTGCGAACCGTTTTTCCATTCACGGCGATCGCCGGGCAGGAGGAGATGAAGCTGGCGCTGCTGATTGCGGCGGTGGACCCAGCGATCGGCGGTGTCCTGGTATTCGGCGACCGCGGCACCGGCAAATCCACCGCCATCCGCGCCCTGGCTGCCTTGTTGCCACCGATGGCAGTGGTGGCCGGCTGCCCCTATAACTGCGACCCGGCGCAACCCGGCCCCTGGTGCCAGGACTGCCCGGCCGGGGCTGATCGCGTGGCCGCGTCGGCCGCCGTGCCGGTGGTGGACATGCCGCTCGGCGCCACCGAGGACCGGGTGGTGGGAGCGCTCGACCTGGAAAGCGCGCTGACCCGGGGGGAGAAGCGATTCGAGCCAGGACTGCTCGCGCGTGCCCATCGCGGCTTCCTCTATATCGATGAGGTGAACCTGCTCGAGGATCACCTGGTGGACCTGCTGATCGACGTGGCCGCCTCCGGCGAGAACGTGGTGGAGCGCGAGGGCCTCAGCGTCCGTCATCCCGCCCGATTCGTGCTGGTCGGCAGCGGCAACCCGGAGGAGGGCGAGCTGCGGCCGCAATTGCTCGATCGTTTCGGTTTGTCGGTCGAGGTCCGCACGCCGCAGGACATCCCGACCCGCATCAGCATCGTCCGCCGCCGCGACTCCTTCGAGCGCGACCGGGACGGTTTCATCGCCGAGTGGGCCGGCGAGGAGGCGCTGCTGCGGGAGCGGATCGTCGCCGGACGCGCGCTGTTGCCCCGCGTGCAGACGCCCGACGCGCTGCTGGAGGTGGCCACCCGGCTGTGCATGCGCCTCGGCACCGATGGGCTGCGCGCCGAGCTCACCCTGCTGCGGGCGGCCCGTGCACTCGCGGCGTTCGAGGGGGACACGGAGGTGACCCAGGCGCATCTTCTGCGCGTGGCCCCGTCGTCGCTCCGGCACCGGTTGCGCCGGGATCCGCTGGACGAAGCCGGGTCGACCGCCCGGGTGGCGCGTGCGGTCGAGGAGCAGTTCGGCTCGTGACGTCGTGGGCTGACGCGGTGGCTGCTGCGCATCTGTTCGCCGTGGATCCAGCCGGCACCGGTGTGGCCGTGCGTGCGCCCGCTGGCGTGGTGCGGGAGCGGTGGCTTGCGATGGTGCGCGCGAGCTTACCCGCAACGACCGCCATGCGCCGGGTGCCGCTGAACATTGCAGACGATCGGTTGCTGGGCGGGCTGGACCTGTCGGCCACGCTCGGCGCCGGCCGGCCGATGTTTTCCCGCGGTTTGCTGGCCGAAATCGGGGATGGCGTGCTGATGCTTGCGATGGCCGAACGCCTGTCGCCGGGCGCGGCAGCCCGGTTTGGGGCCGCAACGGATGACGGGGCGCTGTTCGGGATCGTGGCGTTGGATGAAGGCGCCGATCCGGATGAACGGCCCCCCGCGGGCTTGATGGACCGCCTGGCATTCCCGTTGATACTGGACGACGCCGCCCCGGATCCGGGCGAAATTGCCTGGGAGGATCCGGTCGGCATCGCGGCGGCTCGGCGGCGGCTCCCCGGCGTGAGTGTCGACGACACCGTCCTCGAAGCCATCTGCGCGACCGCCGTGGCGTTGGGCGTCGACTCGATGCGTGCCTCGGTTCTCGCGCTGGGTGCGGCCCGTGCCGCCGCCGCTCTTGCCGGACGGGACCTTGTGTCCGCCGAAGACGCCGCCCTGGCCGCCCGGCTGGTGCTCGCCCCGCGCGCCACCCGGATGCCGCAGCCCATGGAAGCCGAAGCCGAGCCCGATGCGGCCTCCGAGCCAGAGCCAGAGCCCGACAGCAGCCCGACCGAGGCGGGCGATCCAAACGAAACTAGCAATCGGGACGAGACCGGCACTCCGGACGACACTGGCAATCCGGAGGAGGGTGGCAAGACGCTGGAGGACCGTGTCCTGGAAGCGGCGCAGGCGGCCATCCCGGCCGGGCTGCTCGCGCAGTTGCAGTCACAAGCCGGGCGTGACCGCAGTAAGACCGCTGGGAAGGCAGGCGCCCTGAACCGATCCGGCCAGCGCGGCCGCCCAGCCGGCGTGCGGCCCGGCGATCCGCGGCGTGGCCTGCGCCTGAACCTGATCGAAACCCTCCGGGCGGCGGCGCCGTGGCAGACCATCCGTCGGCGGGGTGGGACGAAGATTGAGATCCGGTCCAGCGATTTTCGCGTCAGTCACCTGAAGCAGCGTTCGGAAACCACGACCATCTTCGTCGTGGATGCCTCCGGCTCCGCCGCGTTGACCCGCCTGGCCGAGGCGAAGGGGGCGGTCGAGCTGTTGCTGGCCGAGTGCTACGTGCGGCGCGACCGGGTGGCGGTGCTCGCCTTCCGTGGCCGGGCGGCGCAAGTGCTGTTGCCACCGACGCGATCCCTCGTCCGGGCCAAGCGCTCGCTGGCGGGGTTGCCCGGCGGAGGTGGCACGCCGCTGGCCGCCGGGATCGACGCCGGGTCCGCGATGGCCGCCGACGTGCGTCGCCGCGGGGGCACGCCCACCGTGGTGCTGCTGACCGATGGGCGCGCTAATGTGGCCCGCGACGGCCGTGGCAACCGTGCCCGCGCCGAGGAGGAAGCGCTCGCCGCGGCGCGCAATCTGCGGGAGGTCGGCGCCCGCGTGCTGTTGGTGGACACCTCACCGCGCCCGAGTGTGGCCAACGAGCGGCTCGCGGTGCAGATGGGGGCGCGTTACCTGCCTCTGCCGTATGCCGACGCCGCCACGCTGTCCCGCACGGTGCAGGCGGCGCAACGATGAGCGGCCGCCGCACGCAGGACCGCTTGCCCGCCGACTGGCCGAACCGCGCCGCCAGCCGCTTCGTGCGCGCCGCCGGGTTGACGTGGCATGTGCAGGTGATGGGGAGCGGCCCGGTGCTGCTGCTGGCGCACGGCACCGGCGCGGCGACGCATTCCTGGCGGGACCTGATGCCGTTGCTGGCCGAGCATTTCACCGTGGTGGCGCCCGATCTGCCCGGCCATGGCTTCACCGAGGCGCCGGCGATGCGTCGCTTGTCGCTGCCGGGCATGGCGAAGGCGCTGCAGTCGCTGCTGTGGGCGCTGGAGGTCAAGCCGGCGGTGGCGGTTGGGCACTCGGCAGGCGCTGCGATCGTGCTGCGCATGGTGCTGGACGGGATGATCCAGCCGCACCTGGTGGTCGGGCTGAACGCGGCGCTGCTGCCGTGGGGTGGTGCGGCGGGGCAGTTCTTCTCGCCGCTGGCCAAGTTCTTGGTCGGCGTGCCCGGCGTGCCGCAGATCTTCGCCTGGCGCGCCCGCGACATGGCCATGATCGAGAAGCTGCTGACCGGCACCGGCTCCAAGCTCGATGCGCGTGGGGTCGAACTGTATGCCCGGGTGGTGCGCGAACCGTCGCACGCCGCCGCGGCGCTCGGGATGATGGCGTATTGGGACTTGCATCCCTTGGTGCGGGATTTGCCGGGGTTGTCTGCGAAGTTGCTGCTGATCGTGGGGGAGGGCGACCAGGCCATCGCACCGGAGGGCGCCGAACGGGTGCGCGCGATGGTGCCCGGTGCGGCGGTGGCGTCGCTTCCAGGCCTGGGCCATCTGGCGCACGAGGAAGCCCCGGCACGCACGGCCGAGCTTATCCTGGCGGCGGCAAAGGAGCACTGAGTGGCCGCCTGGATCGCGAACGGCCGGGTATTGGACTTCATTTTAATCGCCATGGTGCTGGAAGGTGCGGCGCTGGTGGCGTTTTGGCGGGTATTCCGGCGTGGGGTGCGACCGCGCGACCTGTTGCCGAACCTGTTCTCCGGGATGTGCCTGCTGACGGCCATGCGGGTGGGGCTTGGCGGTGGCTGGTGGGGGTGGGTCTCGCTGCCGCTGCTCGGCGCGTTGGTGTTCCATGTGGGCGATCTATGGGGTCGCTGGCGAAGCTGAGAGGTCCTGCCCTGCGAAGCGGGGGAGAGGGCCGGCCACACACCGAGTCCATCCCTGCGCCCCCTCCGTCGGCTTCGCCGCCACCTCCCCCGTGAAGGACGGGGGAGGAACTAGCCACTAGACGAGTGTCCACTTCACGTTACACTCTCTCCGCATGTCGCTCCTGACACTTGAGGCTCCCCCATCGCGCGCCAGCACCGCGCCAGACCTCCGACCGCACGCCCTCGTCATCGGCAGTGGCTTCGGTGGCCTCGCCGCGGCCATCCGTCTCGGTGCCCGGGGCTACCGCGTCACCGTCCTCGAGCGGCTGGACGAACCTGGCGGCCGCGCCTCCGTCTTTCGCCAGGACGGCTTCACCTTCGACGCCGGGCCAACCATCGTCACCGCCCCCTTCCTGCTGGAAGAACTCTGGGCGCTCTGCGGGCGCACCCTGGCCGACGATGTGCCCCTGGTCCCGATGGACCCGTTCTACCGCATCCGCTTCGACGACGGCACCGTGTTCGACTATTCCGGCGACCCGGCGCGCATGCGGGCCGAGGTCGCGCGTCTCTCCCCCGGCGATGTGGACGGCTACGAGCGGTTCATGGCCGCCAGCGAGGCCATCTTCCGCGTGGGGTTCGAGCGGCTGGGATCGGTCCCGTTCACCCACTGGACCAGCATGGCCCGCGTCCTCCCCGACCTGGCCGCACTCGGCAGTTGGCGCAGCGTGTACGGCCTGGTCGCCAAACACGTGCGGAACGAGAAACTGCGGACGGTGCTCAGCTTCCACCCGTTGCTGGTGGGCGGCGACCCGTTCAGCGCCACGTCGGTCTACGCCCTGATCGCGTTCCTGGAACGCCGCTGGGGCGTGCATTTCGCCATGGGCGGCACGGGCGCGCTGGTGCAAGGCATGGCGCGGCTGATCCGCGGCCAGGGCGGCACCGTCCGGTGCGGCGCCGAGGTGCGGCAGATCACCGTGGCCGAGGGCCGAGCCACCGGCGTGCAGCTCGCCAGCGGAGAGCGGATCGCGGCCGACATCGTGGTGTCCAACGCCGACTCCGCCTGGACCTACAAGCACCTGCTCGCCCCCGAGCATCGCCGCCGCTGGACCGACAAGCGGATCGAGCGGACACGGTCCTCGATGAGCCTGTTCGTCTGGTATTTCGGCACCAACCGCCGCTACGACGACGTGG